>NZ_JBFBDW010000009.1:0-195551 GCF_040683455.1 Kitasatospora sp. NPDC093679 | reverse complement strand
CGGTCTCGTCGACGGCGAGCGCGGCGCCGGGGTCGCGGGGGGCGCTGCCAAAGACGCCGACGACGGTGGCCACGGCGAAGGAGCGCCCGGACGCGTGCCAGGCGGTGAGCTGCGCGGCGATGTCCTGCATGGGTGGGTGCTCCTTAGCACGAGGGTAACGGGGGAACGGGGTCGGCCGCCGTGCGGGAGCGGGGCTCCCGCACGGCGGCCGGGCGGTCAGTGCACGCCGAGCCACGCCTTGACGGGGTCGAGGGCGAAGTAGACGACGAAGACCGCGGTGAGGATCCACATCAGCGGGCCGGGCTCGCGCCACTTGCCGGTGCCGGCCTTGATCACGGTGTAGGCGATGACGCCCGCGGCGACACCGGCGGTGATGCTGTAGGTGAACGGCATCAGGACGCAGGTGAGGAAGGCCGGGATGGCGACCTCGCGGTCGGACCAGTCGATGTGCCGGGCCTGGCTCATCATCATCGAGCCGATGACGACCAGGGCCGCGGCGGCGACCTCGACCGGGACGATGCCGGCGATCGGCGAGAAGAAGAGCATCGCGGCGAAGAACAGGCCGGTCACGGTGGAGGCGAGGCCCGTCCGGGCGCCGTCGCCGACGCCGGTGGCGGACTCCACGAAGACGGTCTGGCCGGAGGCGCCGACCACACCGCCGACCGCGCCGCCGGCACCGTCGATGAACAGCGCCTTGGACAGGCCGGGCATCCGGCCCTTCTTGTCGGCGAGCCCGGCCTCGGTGCCGACGCCGATGATGGTGGCCATCGCGTCGAAGAAGCCGGCCAGCACCAGGGTGAAGACGGCGACCGAGGCGCTGATCGCGCCCATGCCCTTGCCGGTGAAGGCGCCGAAGAGGTCGACGTGGCCGAACAGGCTGAAGTCCGGGGCGGCGACCGGGCTGCCGGGCCACACCGGGGCGGAGTTGGCCCAGGTCTTGGCGGGCAGGTCGGCGACCGCGTTGACGATCATGGCGAGGACGGTGCCGCCGGCGATGCCGATCAGGATGGCGCCGCGGACGTTGCGGGCCAGCAGCACGAAGATCGTCAGCAGGGTGAGCGCGAAGATCAGCACGGGCCAGCCGGCCAGCTCGCCGAAGGGGCCGAGCGAGAGCGGGGTGGGGCCGCCGGTGTGCACGAAGCCGGCCTTGTAGAGGCCGATGATGGCGACGAACAGGCCGATGCCGATGGTGATGGCGTGCTTGAGCGGCAGCGGAATGCCGTTCATGATCTTCTCGCGGAGTCCGGAGACCACCAGCAGGACGATCAGCAGGCCGTAGATCACGCACAGGCCGAAGGCCTGCGGCCAGGTGGTGTGCGGCACGACGAGTGCGGAGATGGCGCCGGAGACGCTGAGTCCGGCGGCGAGGGCCAGGGGCACGTTGCCGACCACGCCCATGAGGATCGTGGTCACCGCGGCGGCGAGCGCGGTCGCGGTCGTCAGTGCGGAGTGGTCGAGCTTGACGCCGTTGACGTCCGCCCCGCTCAGGATGATCGGGTTGAGCAGGACGATGTAGGCCATCGCCATGAAGGTGGTGACGCCGCCCCGGAGCTCGGTCGCGAGGGTGGAACCCCGCGCCGAGATCTTGAAGTACGCGTCCAGCGGGTTCTTCGGGGTGACGACCGGCGGCGTGAGGGCGTCGTCGGTGGCAGGTCTGTCTTCAGTGGTACCGGGCTCTATGGGGATCCGGGTCATGTCCACTCCCAAGGTTCAAAGGGGATTGGGGTGGGCGAGCCGACCTGAATGCCAGGCTGTGGGAGGTAGGCACTAAGGGGGACTGTTCGACTCACGGAGGTACGCGGGGGGCCGCGTACCGGATGGGGTGGTGCGTCCGCTGCCGGTCCCCGGCGTGGGTGGGGCAGCGGGTGGAGCACATCCGGTGTGTGGAGTTGTGGTGCGCCCCCGGGGCGGCGGGGAAGACGTGGCGCCGCCCCGGGGAGGTCCTGCGCGGTGTGGCTAGAGCGTCCCGGTGAGGTGCTCCGGCCGGACCGGCACCCGGTTGAGGGCGAGGCCGGTGGCGTTGCGGATCGCCGCGACGATCGACGGGGTGGCCGACACGGTGGGGGCCTCGCCGACGCCGCGCAGTCCGTACGGGGCGTTCGGGTCGGGGAGCTCCAGCATGTCCACCGGGATCGGCGGGGTGTCCAGGATGGTGGGGATCAGGTAGTCGGTGAAGGAGGCGTTGCGCACCTTGCCGTCCTTGACGACGATCTCCTCCATCACGGCGAGGCCGAGCGCCTGGGTGCAGCCGCCCTGGATCTGGCCGATCACCGAGAGCGGGTTCAGCGCCTTGCCGACGTCCTGGGCGGCGGTCAGCTCGACCACCTTGACCAGGCCGAGCTCCACGTCCACGTCGACCACCGCGCGGTTGGCGCAGAAGGTGTACTGGACGTGGCCGAAGCCCTGGCCGGTCTCCTTGTCGAACGGCACGGTCGGCCGGTGGTGGTGCTCACGGGTCAGGTCGATCGCCTCGTCGCCGAGCAGGTCGACCATGGGGACGAGCACGCCGCCGGTCTCCGAGACGACCTTGCCGCCGACCAGGGTGATGTCCTTGTGCTCCCAGCCGTAGCGGCGCCGGCCCTTCTCGATCAGCGCCTGCTTGACCGCCTCGGCGGCCAGCTTCACCGCACCGCCGGTCATGTACGTCTGCCGGGAGGCGGAGGTGGAGCCGGCCGAGCCGACCTCGGTGTTGGCCGGGTGGATGGTGACCTGCTCGACGCCGAGCTCGGTGCGGGCGATCTGGGCGTGCACGGTGACGCCGCCCTGGCCGACCTCGGCCATCGCGGTGTGCACCATGGCGACCGGCTCGCCGCCGATGACCTCCAGGCGGACCCGGGCGGTGGAGTAGTCGTCGAAGCCCTCGGAGAAGCCGACGTTCTTGATGCCGACCGAGTAGCCGATGCCGCGGACGATGCCCTCGCCGTGCGAGGTGTTGGACAGTGCACCGGGCAGGGTGCGCACGTCCAGGTTCTCCAGGTCCAGCGGCGGCGGCAGCGGCATGTCCTTGACCCGCTGCAGCAGCTCGGCGACGGGGGCGGGCGCGTCGATCTCCTGGCCGGTCGGCATGAAGTCGCCCTGGGTGACGGCGTTGATCTGGCGCAGCTCCACCGGGTCCATGCCCAGCTCGGCGGCCAGCTTGTCCATCTGCGACTCGTAGCCGAAGCAGGCCTGCACCGCGCCGAAGCCGCGCATCGCGCCGCAGCTCGGGTTGTTGGAGTAGAGGGCGATCGCCTCCATCCGCACGTTCGGGATGACGTACGGGCCGTGGCCGAGCGAGGCGGCGTTGCCGACCACCGCGGGGGAGGCCGAGGCGTACGCGCCGCCGTCCAGCACGATCCGGCAGTCGGCGAAGACCAGCTTGCCGTCCCGGGTGGCGCCGTGCTCGTAGGTCATCTTCGCCGGGTGGCGGTGCACGTGGCCGAAGAAGGACTCGTCGCGGGAGTACACGATCTTGACGGGCTTGCCGGTGTGCAGCGCCAGCAGGCAGGCGTGGATCTGCATCGACAGGTCCTCGCGGCCGCCGAAGGCACCGCCGACGCCGGCCAGCGTGAGTCGGACCTTCTCCTCCGGCAGGGCCAGCACCGGCGCCATCTGCTGGCGGTCCACGTGCAGCCACTGGGTGGCGATGTACAGGTCGACGCCGCCGTCCTCGGCGGGCACCGCGAGGCCGGACTCCGGGCCGAGGAAGGCCTGGTCCTGCATGCCGACCTCGTAGGTGCCCTTGACGATGACGTCCGCCATCGCGCGGATCTCGTCGGTCACGCCGCCGCCGGAGACCAGCTTCTGGCTGTGGCAGATGTTGCCGGAGCCGTGCGACTTGTACTCGTGCGGCTCGTGCACGTAGCCGTACGTCTCCGGGTCGAGGCACTGCTCCTCGGTGGTGATCGGGGTGAGCACCTCGTACTCGACCTTGATCTTCTTCACCGCGCGGCGGGCCGTCTCCGGATGGTCCGCCGCGACCAGGGCGATCGCCTCGCCGTGGTAGCGGACCTTGTCGATGGCCAGCGCCGGCTGGTCCTGGATCTCCAGGCCGTAGTACTTGGAGCCGGGGATGTCGTCGTGGGTCAGCACCGCGTAGACGCCGGGCACCTTGAGCGCCTCGGAGACGTCCACCGAGAGGATGTTGGCGCGGGGGTGCGGCGAGCGCAGCGCCATGCCCCACAGCATGTCCTCGTGCCACATGTCCGAGGAGTAGGCGAACTCGCCCTTGACCTTCAGGGTGCCGTCCGGGCGCAGCGGGGAGCCGCCGATGCCGTCCTTGCTCGCCTGGTGGATGTTCTGCAGGTTCTTCTGGCCCTGGATGGTGCGGGTGCCGCTCATTCGGAGACCGCCTTCGCGCAGGTGCGGGCGGAGGCGAGCCGCACCGCGTCCATGATCTTCTCGTAGCCGGTGCAGCGGCACAGGTTGCCCGACAGCGCCTCGCGGATGTCGGTGTCGCTGGGCTGCGGGTCCTGGGCCAGCAGCGCGTCGGTCTGCACCAGCAGACCGGGGGTGCAGAAGCCGCACTGCACGGCGCCCGCGTCGACGAAGGCCTGCTGGACGAGGCCCAGCTCGCCGCCCTCCCCGGCGAGGCCCTCGACGGTGCGGACCTCGCGGTCCTGCACCTGGCCGGCCGCGACCAGACAGGAGCACACCGGCACCCCGTCCAGGTAGACGGTGCAGGAGCCGCACTCGCCCTGCTCGCAGGCGTTCTTCGAACCCGGCAGGCCGACCCGCTCGCGCAGCACGTACAGGAGGCTCTCGCCCTCCCAGACGTCGTCGGCCTCGACGGGCTTGCCGTTGGCGGTGAACGTGACCCTCATGCCGCGCTCCTGATCTGCTTGCCGTAGTCGTTCCAGGTCCAGGTCAGCGTGCGGCGGGCCATCACGGCCAGCGCGTGCTTCCGGTAGTCCGCGGTGCCGCGGACGTCGTCGATCGGGGACGCGGCGGCGCGGACCAGCTCGCCGAACCGCTGGATCACCTCGGTGCCCAGCAGGTCGCCCGACTCCCACAGGCCGCGCTCGGCGAGCACGTCCTGCAGGTACTCCTCGGCCTCCACCGCGCGGCGCGGGGTGGGGGCGGCCGAGCCGATGCCGGTGCCGACCGTGCCGTTCTTCGGGTGCAGCGCGAAACCGAACGCGCAGACCGCGATCACCATCGCGTTGCGGGTGCCGATCTTGGAGAACTGCTGAGGGCCGTCCGCCACCGGGATGTGCACGGCGCGGATCAGCTCGTCCGCCTCCAGGCTGTTGCGCTTCACGCCGGTGTAGAAGTCGTCGATCGGGATCAGCCGGGTGCCGCGCACCGAGGCCGCCTCCACGAGGACGTCCCGGCCGGCCGCCAGCAGCGCGGGGTGCGAGTCGCCGGCGGGCGAGGCGGCACCGAGGTTGCCGCCCACGGAGCCCCGGTTGCGGATCTGCGGCGAGCCGACGGTGTGCGCCGCCAGCGCCAGGCCGGGCAGCGGTCCGGACAGCTCGTCGATGATCCGGCTGTAGGGAACCGCGGCGCCCAGCCTCACGGTGTCGCCGTCGATCGACCAGGTGGCGAGGTCGCCGATGCGGTTCAGGTCGAGAATCGCGGATGGCCGGTGCACGTCGAAGTTCATCTCGACCATGACGTCCGTGCCCCCGGAGATGGGCAGCGCGGTCGGGTACTCAGCCTTCGCCGCGAGCGCCTCGTCCCACGTAGCGGGCCGAAGGAACTCCATGCGGGTGTCTCCTCAAGTCGTCGCCAACCGGACAGTGGGCACAGTGCCCCGAACTCGGTGTTCGGACCTTGCTACCGCTTCGTTGCCTCGGCGTTGAGCTCCGGTCACCGGCTTGTTCCGGTGGCGTGTGGCCAGTGAACCGCTGTGACGGGGCCCACTGGCAGTCACCGATGGCATGAAGCCCGCGCGCCGGTCCCGCCCGGCATCCTGTACGTTCCTCTAAGGCTGACAATTGCCCAGTCCAGCGGTTTCCCTACCGCCACCTACGACCGTAATCCGGCCGTGACGGAGAGGCGACGGGCCCGTGACCGGCCGGCCGCGCGGGACGTTCCGCCGAGGGCCGCGGACCTGGTGCACACTGTGAGGCCCCACATCCACCCGACCCCCACCCTCCAGCACGAAGGAGTCTGCGGATGCGTGTCCGCGACCTGCTCGCCCCCGGCGCCCCGCGGCTTCGGCTGCTCGCCGCCGAGGAAGAGCTCGACCGGCAGGTCAGCGGTGTGATGACCACCGACCTCCAGGACCCGGGCCGCTACCTGCACGGCGGCGAACTGGTGCTCACCGGCATGCTCTGGCGCACCGGCCCGGACGACTCCGAGCGGTTCGTCCGCACCATCGCGGCCGGCGGGGCGGTCGCGCTGGCCGCCGGCGAGGCCGAGGTCGGCCCCGTCCCCGAGGACCTGGTCGAGGCCTGCCGCCGGCACCGGATGCCGCTGCTCGTGGTGCCCGACGACGTCGCCTTCGGCACCGTCGCCGAGTACATCGGCCGCCAGGTCTCCGCCGACCGGGCCGCCGACCTCGCCGCCCTGGTCGACCGGCACCGGCTGCTGGTCTCCGCGGCCGGCGGCGGCGGCCTGGACGCCGTGCTCGACCTGCTCGGCGGCGACCTCGACCTGGACTGCTGGGTGATCGCCCCCACCGGCCGGGTGGTCGCCGGACCGGCCGACCGGCTCTCCGCCGAGGACCGCGACCAGCTCGTCCGCGCCCACCTCGCCGCCCAGCGCCAGCGCCGCCGTCCGCCGCACCGCGCCCGCCTCGCCGTCGGCGCCTACTCGCTGCTGCCCGCTCCCGCCGACCCCGGCGCCGAGGCCCCGCTCGCCGACTGGCTGCTCGTGGTCGCCGGCGACGTCACCGAGTGGACGGCCAAGCGCCAGCAGCTCGCCGAGAACCTCGCCCGGCTGGTCGCCGCCGAGCGCACCCGCCGCGACGAGGGTCGCCGGCTGCGCCGCCGGATCGCCGACGAGGTGCTCACCCTGCTCCGCCAGGACGCCGACCCGCTGGAGATCTCCCGCGCGCTGCAGGCCTCCGCCACGATGGCCGCCAAGTACGAGGGCGGCCGCCCCGAGACGGCCGACTCCTGGCTGATCCTCTCGGCCGAGGGCACCGGTTTGCCCGAGGGCACCGTCCGCGCCGTCCTGGAGGAGGCGCTCACCGACTCCACCGACCGGGCGCTGGTCGCCGGTGCCGGCAGCGGCGCCGTCGTGGTGCTGCCCGCCCCCGGCACCGCCGTCCCCGCGGACGCGCTGCGCGAGCTGCTGGCCCCGCTGGAGGCCGGCCTCGGCTCCGAGGGCCGGATCACCGTCGGCGTCTCCGCCCCGGCCAGCGAGGCCGACGGCCTGCGCGGCGCCCTGGAGGAGGCCCGGCACGCCCGCCGGATCGCCGCCGCCCGGGTCGGCCGGGTCTGCGTGGCCGGACCGGAGGAACTCGCCTCGCACGTGCTGCTGCTCGCCGCCGTGCCGGACGAGGTCCGCCGCGCCTTCCGCAGCCGTCTGCTCGACAAGGTCATCGCCTACGACCTGGAGCACCAGGCCGACCTGGTGCGCACCCTGGAGGCCTTCCTGCGCTCCGACGGCTCCTGGACGCGCTGCGCGGCCCAGCTGCACGTGCACGTCAACACGCTGCGCTACCGGATCGGCCGGATCGAGGAGCTGACCGGCCGTGACCTCTCCCGGTTGGAGGACCGGGTGGACTTCTACCTGGCGCTGGAACTCGCCTGACGGACCGTTGCCGGCCGCTTCCGGCCGCTGCCCCGGAACGCCGACGGGCCGCCCGCTCCCGGGAGGGAGGGGCGGCCCGTCGTGTGTCGCCGCGTCAGCGGGCGGAGCGTCAGTGCTGGACGGGGATGATGCCGGTCAGCCAGGTGAAGGCCTTCGGCAGCAGCGGCTTCCACACGTCCACCGCGTGCGGGCCGGTGGTCTCCACCACGGTCACGTTGGTCGGCGCCTTCGCCGCCTGCTGGAGGGCCAGACCGCCCTCGTAGCCGTCGCCCTTGTTGCCGCTGACGTACAGCGAGGTCTTCGGCGGCTGGGCGGCCTTCTTGAGGATGTTCAGCGGGTTGGAGGCCTCGCGCAGCTGCGGGTTCTTGGCGGTCAGCGAGTCCGACTCGGCGGCCGGGTCGTTGTAGCCGGAGAGGCTGATCCCGGCCCGGTAGCGGTCCGGGTGCTCCAGGGCGAGCTTGGCGGCGCAGTGGCCGCCGGCCGAGTAGCCGGCCACCGCCCAGCGGTCCGACGAGGTGTCGGCGCGGAAGTTGTCGAGCACCATCTTCGGCACGTCCCGGGCGAGCCAGGTGTCGGCGTTCACCTTGCCGGGCACGTCGGCGCAGCCGGTGTCGGTGCTGCGGCCGAGCAGCAGGGTGCGCGGCGACACCAGGATGAAGGGCGCTACCTTGCCCTCCTTCATCAGCGGCTTCAGCTGCTCGGACACCTTGAGGGTGCCGTACCAGGTGCTGGAGGAGCCGGGGAAACCGGGGATCAGCTCCACCACCGGGAAGGTCTTGTCCTTGTACGCCGGGTCGTGGTACTGCGGCGGCAGCCAGACCAGCACCTCGCCGTCCACGCCGGACAGCCGGCCCTTGAGGTCGGTGCGCTGGACGTCCTTGGGCACCATCGGGTCGTCCACGCCCTTGAACTGCTGCAGCACCTTGGGCTCCGACTTGGCGTCCTGCGCGGGGCCGTCGGCCTGCACCTGCGGCACGGAGCGGACGTGGTCGCCGGTGCCCAGCAGGTCGTCCCAGTTGCCGTAGATCAGGTTGGCGTTGTTGACCATGACGAACACCATGGTGACCGCCGTCACCTGGCAGGCCAGGATCATCATCAGTCTGGAGAGCACCTGGACCGGCTTCGGCCCGCGCACCCTGCCCCACAGCAGCAGCGCCGCCGCGATGGAGAGCGGCACGAGCACGATCGTGACGATCAGGAAGGGTGTTCCGGTCAGTTGCATTAAGGCTCTCGTATCCGGGTAGCTGGCAGCCCGGGCCCCCGCTCGCCCGTGCACGTTCCGATGTGATCAGACAGATGGAAACCGCGGTTCGGTTCCGCCCCAAACTGCGCAGAACCTGAGAGGAACATCACGTTTCCTTGTGAATCCCCCGCGCGGCCCAGCCCAGTTTGCCAGCCCCCTGACCGAATCCCTCGAACGGGGCAGCACCTGCGGTCATTCGGATGAGGATTCGCCGGCAGTCGCGGCCGTGCCCGGACCGGACCCCGCAGCCGCGGCCGGACGCGGGAGGATGGCGGAGAGAGCGCCGGCGCCCCGCCGCCCGACCCGAAGGAGCCACCGCCCCCGTGACCAGCCCGCACAGCACCCAGCGGCCGGCCGTCCTGCCCACCCTGTTCGGCCTCGGGCCGCGCAGCGCCGACCGCCGCCGGCGCGCCCTGCCGCCCGGCGTCCTGCGGCTGCCCACCGTCGGCGTGGACATCGGCGGCACCAAGGTGGTGGCGGGCGTGGTCGACGGCGAGGGCCGGGTGCTGGACCGCGTCCGCACCGAGACCCCGCACAAGAGCAAGAGCCCCACGGTCGTCGAGGACGTCATCGTCGACCTGGTGCTGCAACTCGCCGACAAGCACGACGTGCACGCCGTCGGCGTCGGCGCCGCCGGCTGGGTGGACGCCGACCGCTCCAAGGTGCTCTTCGCCCCCCACCTCAACTGGCGCAACGAGCCGCTGCAGGAGGCGCTCAGCGAGCGGCTGCGCTTCCCCGTCGTGGTGGAGAACGACGCCAACGCGGCCGCCTGGGCCGAGTGGCGGTTCGGCGCCGGCCGCGGCGAGGACCACATGGTGATGATCACCCTGGGCACCGGCATCGGCGGCGCGGTCGTCCGGGACGGCTTCGTCGACCGCGGCAAGTACGGCCTGGCGGGCGAGTTCGGCCACATGCAGGTGGTGCCCGGCGGGCACCGCTGCCCGTGCGGCAACCGCGGCTGCTGGGAGCAGTACTCCTCCGGCAACGCGCTGGTCCGCGAGGCGCGGGGGCTCGCCGCCGAGGAGTCGCCCGTCGTCCAGCCGCTGCTCGCCCGGGCCGGCGGCACCGCCGAGGGCATCACCGGCCCGCTGGTCACCGAGGCCGCCCGGGAGGGCGACGCCGTCGCCGTGGAACTCCTCTACGAGGTCGGCCACTGGCTGGGCGTGGGCATCGCCAACCTGGCCGCCGCCCTGGACCCCGGACGGTTCGTCATCGGCGGCGGCGTCTCCGAGGCGGGCGACCTGCTGCTGGGCCCGGCCCAGGACGCCTTCAAACGCACCCTGACCGGCCGCGGGTTCCGGCCCGAGGCCGGCATCGTGCACGCCGCCCTCGGCAACGAGGCCGGCCTCGTCGGCGCCGCCGACCTGGCCCGCCAGGTGGCCCGCCGCTTCCGCACCGTCAAACGGCGGAAGCGGTTCTCCTGACGGAGGAAGGGGCGGCGGAGGGCACATCAGGGGCGCGGGAGGTGCCCCCACGCGCCCCTGGGTGCTGCCCCCAAAGGTCCCCCTACTTCAAGGGCACCGAGACCCAGGACGGGTCGTCGGCCGGGGAGCCGAAGGCGAGGGTGGCGAGGGGCGGGTTGTGGGTGATGTAGAGCGGGTCGACGCAGTCCACGACCAGGGCGAGGCGGTGGCCGGCCGGGACGTCGTAGGCGGTGGCCTGCATCCGGACGTCGGCGGTGAACCGCTCGCCGGGGGTGCGGCCGAGGAAGGTGTACGGCGCGTGGGCAACCAGGCGGCCGGTGCCGAGGGCGTCCACGTCGTACAGGTAGGCGACCAGGCTGCCCTGCCCGGCCGAGGGCGTCACCCCGAGGTGCAACCGCACCGACCCGCGGACCCGCTGCGCGGAGCCGTACGCCTCGGACTGCCAGACGGCCGCGACCGGCCGGGGGAGCAGCGGCACCGAGACCGTGGGCGGCACCTTGAGGAACTGTTCGGCCAGGTTGGACAGGAAGATCACCCCGCCGTCCGCACCGGAGTCGAGGGCGGTGGAGACCGGCGTGGTCCAGCCGGTGCGGGCGGGGCCGGCGGAGAGCGGGCCGGTGCCGAGCCGGTCGCGGTCGCCGAGGTTCAGCGTCCTGGTGGAGCCGGTGACGGACCGCCAGTCGGGGTAGTCCTCGTAGCCGTCCTGGAGCTGGGGCCTGATGTGGACGGGCGGCTGCCGGTCGATGCCGTTGTCGACGCCCTTGAGGTGGTGGTCGAGCCAGGCCCGGGTGTCCGTCCAGACGTCGTTGGGCAGGCCGGCCAGGCCGGTGGCCTCGGCGGTGGCGTGGTCGCCGGGCCGCAGTTCGAGGCGCTTGGGGCCGGTGAGCCGCTCGTAGAAGTCGGTGAGCTGGTTCGGCGGGAAGATCGAGTCGCCCCAGGCGTTGGCGAGCATCACCGCGGTGCCGTTGTCGTTGAGCCGGTCGACGTAGGTGGCCGCGGAGCGCTGCGCCGCCCAGGCGCGGATGGCCGGCTCGTTCTCCCAGTCGCTGCCGAAGTAGCGGGTGAGGGTGGTCCGCAGTTCGTCGCCCGGACGGCCGGTCAGGTACCCGGCGACGGCGAGCAGCCCGGCGGACTGCAGGTGCTGGGTCTCGTCGCTGAACAGTGAGTCGGCGAGGTCGGCCCAGCCGCTGAGGGCGGCGACGGTGCGGATCCGGGGGTCGAAGGCGGCGCCGAGCAGGCTGATCCCGGCGCCGTAGGAGATGCCGGCCAGGCCGATCCGCTGCGGATCGGCGGTGGTGTGGGCGAGCGCCCAGTCGACGACCCGGGAGACGTCGGCGACGTCGGGCGGCCCGGCCACCTCGATCTCGCCGCCGGAGCCCCAGAAGCCGCGCGGGGTGTAGGAGACGACGACGTACCCCCGGGCGGCGAAGGCGCGCGCCTGGGCGAGGTACTCGAGGTCGTTGAGGCTCCAGCTGGACGGCAGGACGAGCAGCGGGTGGTGGTCGGCGCCGTCGCCGGGCTCGTAGACGTTGCCCTTGAGGACGGTGCCGCCCTCGCCGGGGATGTCGGTGAAGCGGAGCACCGGTGAGGCGTCGGCCGCGGCGCGGGCGGGGGAGGCGAGCGGAACGAGGCCGATCGGGGCGGTGGTCAGCAGGGCGGTGGCCAGCGCGAGGGCGGCGGCTCTCCGGCGTGCGCGTGCAGGCAGTGCAGGCATGGGGGCACTCCAAGGGACCGGTCTGCGGGGTGGGGGGGTGGGGGTGCAGGACCGAGCTGGTTCACCGGACGGTAGCTTGTTGGACGCGATGTCAGTAACGGGTCGGACGGTATCGGAGCGATAACGAAACTACTGACGGGTAGTGGCCTGAGGCGCTGTTGTCCTGTCCACCGCACCTGTGGCAGAACGGATAGTTGACGCTGCCTCAGGAGGCCCGCATGAGAGCTCTGGCCCGAATCGCCCCGCCGATCGCCCTCGTCGGCTGCCTGGTCCTCGGCGCCGTCGCCCCCGCCGGGGCGGCCCCCGCTGACGCGTTACGGAAGACACCGGAGGCCGTCGGGTGGGGCGGCGCCGTCGCCAGCGTCGACGCCGACGCCACCGCCGCAGGCATCGAGGTGCTGCGCCGCGGCGGCAACGCGGTGGACGCCGCGGTCGCCACCGCCGCCGCCCTCGGCGTGACCGAGCCCTACTCGGCCGGCATCGGCGGCGGCGGCTACTTCGTCGCCTACGACGCCCGCACGGGCCGGGTCTCCACCCTGGACGGCCGGGAGACCGCCTCCCGCACCGCCGACACCTCGCTCTTCCTGGACGCCGACGGCAAACCGCTGCCGTTCGCCGACGCCGTCACCAGCGGCCTGTCGGTCGGCGTCCCCGGCACCGCCGCCACCTGGGAGAAGGCCCTGAAGCTGTGGGGCACCCGTCCGCTCGCCGAGGTGCTGCGCCCGGCCGAGCGGATCGCCGACCGCGGCTTCACCGTCGACCAGACCTTCCGCGACCAGACCGCCGCCAACGAGGCCCGGTTCCGCGACTTCCCGGCCACCCGGGCGCTCTTCCTGCCCGGCGGTGCGCTCCCGGTGGTCGGCTCGACGCTCCGCAACCCCGACCTCGCCGCCACCTACCGCCAGCTCGGCCGGGACGGCACCGCGGCGCTCTACCGCGGCCCGATCGGCGCCGACGTGGTGAACACGCTGCAGCACCCGCCGGTCGACCCGGCCTCCGGCCGCACCGCCCGCCCCGGCAAGGTCGACCGCACCGACCTGGCCGCCTACCGGGTGCTGGAGCAGAAGCCGACCAGGGTGGCCTACCGCGGCACCGAGGTGTACTCCATCGCCCCGTCCTCCAGCGGCGGCACCACCGTCGGCGAGGCGCTCGGCATCCTGTCCCACTCGGACCTGGCCCACCTGGACGCCACGCAGTACTACCACCGCTTCCTGGAGGCGTCCCGGATCGCCTTCGCCGACCGCAACCGCTGGGTCGGCGACCCCGCCGCGCAGCCCGTCCCCACCGACCGGCTGCTCTCGCCGGCCTTCGCCGCCGCCCGGGCCTGCCTGCTCGACCCGGGCCGGGCGCTGACCAGCCCGCTCGCCCCCGGCGACCCGTACCACCCGGCCGCCTGCGGCTCCGCGGGACCCGCCGCCACCGAGGCCTACGAGGGCCCGAGCACCACCCACCTGACCGTCGCCGACCGGTGGGGCGACGTCGTCTCCTACACCCTCACCATCGAGCAGACCGGCGGCAGCGGGATCACGGTGCCCGGCCGGGGCTTCCTGCTCAACAACGAGCTGACCGACTTCTCCTTCACCCCGGTCGCCCCGGGCGTGCCCGACCCCAACCTGCCCGGGCCCGGCAAGCGGCCGCGCTCCTCGATCTCGCCGACGATCGTGCTGCGCGACGGGCGGCCGCTGTTCGCCGCCGGGTCGCCCGGCGGGGCCACCATCATCACGACCGTGCTGCAGGTGCTGCTCGGCCGGATCGACCGCGGGTTGACCCTGGAGCAGGCGATCGCCGCGCCGCGGGCCAGCCAGCGCAACGCCGCCACCACCGCCGCCGAGGCGGGCTTCCTGGCCCTGCCGGAGCGGGCCGGCCTGGAGGCGCTCGGCCAGGTGCTGGCGGCCTCCCCGGAGATCGGCGCCGCGACCGGCGTGGAGCGGTTGCCGGACGGCCGCTGGCGGGCGGCCGCGGAGCCGGTGCGCCGCGGCGGCGGCTCGGCGGCGGTGGTGCGGCCCGCCCGCTGACGGCCCGGGGTTGTCGGCGCCGGGCGGTATGTTCGGGGTGGGCGTCCGCCGGGCGCCCGCCCCGTTCGCGCGCACCGCCCGAACGGCCGTCCGCACCGTGTCGACATCGAGCCCGTACCACCGGGGAGGCCGCCCGCCGTGACCGTCCGCATCGCCACCTGGAACATCAACTCCGTCACCGCACGGCTGCCCAAGCTCCTGGAGTGGCTGGAGAGCGCCGCCCCCGACGTGCTCTGCCTGCAGGAGCTCAAGTGCGCCGCGGACGCCTTCCCCCACGAGGAGGTCCGGGCGCTCGGCTACGAGACCGCCGCGCACGGCAGCGGCCGCTGGAACGGCGTCGCGGTGCTGTCCAAGCTGGGCCTGGAGGACGTCGTCCGCGGCCTGCCCGAGCAGCCCGGCTACCAGGCGGACGACGCGCTGCTGCCCGAGGTCGAGCCGCGCGCGATCGGCGCCACCTGCGGCCCCGTCCGGGTCTGGTCGGTGTACGTGCCGAACGGCCGCGAGGTCGACCACGCGCACTACCGCTACAAGCTGGCCTGGCTGGAGACGCTGCGGCAGTCCGTCCTGGAGGACGCGGCCGGCGAGCGCCCGTTCGCGGTGCTCGGCGACTTCAACATCGCCCCGAGCGACGAGGACGTCTTCGATCCGGCGGCCTTCGCCGGCCTGACCCACGTCACCGAGCCCGAGCGGGCCGCGCTCGCCGCCCTCCACGAGGCCGGCCTGCAGGACGTCGTGCCCCGCCCGCTCAAGTACGACCGCCCGTACACCTACTGGGACTACCGCCAGCTCGCCTTCCCGAAGAACCGCGGCATGCGGATCGACCTGACGCTGGCGAACAAGGCCTTCGCCGACGCCGTCACCGACAGCTACGTCGACCGCGAGGCCCGCAAGGGCAAGGGCACCTCGGACCACGCCCCGGTCGTGGTCGACCTGGAGGTCTGAGACGGCGGTCCGCACCCGCAGTGACGGTGCGGACCCGAACGGTCGCGTGCGGTGGCCGCGCGGGGCGGTGCTGCCTAGCGTCGGGCGTGACCGGGTGCAGCCGACCGACCACGGGGCGACCCCGCCCCCGGCCGCATCCGAGAACCTGGAGGTCCGGCATGCGCATCCCGCGTACCGCCGCCGTCCTCGGCACGACCGCCCTGCTCGCCCTCGCCGCGCCGACCGCGCACGCCGCGCCCGCCGTGCCCGCGAAGGGGCCCGAACCGGCCAAGGTCACTCCGGCGCAGGCCGCCCCCGGCGAGAAGGTCACCGTCAACGTGGTCTGCCCGGGCAGCACGACGAAGACCATCACAGCCAGCTCGAAGGCGTTCACCGGCGGCACCGTCACGCTGACCGCGGGTCCGAACGGCACCTACACCGGCAGCATCGCGCTGCTCTCGGCGACCGAGCTCACCCTCACCGAGCAGGTCACCGAGAAGCCCGCCTCCTGGGGCGTCGACGGCAAGTGCCCCAACGGCGACGCGTTCACCGGCACCGTCGGCGTGCTGGCCCCGCTGACCCCGGCCGGCCACGGCACCGCGGCGCCCGAGCCGCACGGCAGCGTGGCCACCGGCGTCGGCGGCTCGGTCACCGGGACGAGCCCCCGGGAGCTGGCCACCGGCGGAGCGCTGGTCGCCGCCGGCCTCGGCGGCTTCTGGCTGCTGCGGCGCCGCGCCCCGCAGTCCTGATGCCGGCCGGTGCCCGCCCGCCCGGCGCCCCGTCCGATCAGGCCGGGGCGCCGAGCCGTGCCGCGTCGGCTCCGTCGGCGGCCCGCGGCTCCGTCCGGGCCTCCTCGGCCCGCAGCGCACCGCGCGCCAGCAGGTACTGCGCGGCGATGTAGGTCGCCATCACCAGCACGTTGTGGCCGGGCAGCAGCTTCCAGCCGGCCAGCCGGACGGCGATCAGGCTGTCCGACAGCAGGAAGAGGCCGCCGCCGATCCCGGTCGCGAGCCCCAGCCCGGCCGAGGAGACCGCGGTGGACGCCAGTAGCAGGCTGTACGCCGCCACCGGGATCTGCAGCCCGCCGAGGTCCGGCCAGAGCTGGGAGATCATCGCCGCCCAGGCCGCCGCGTAGCCCGCGGCCACCAGCAGGGTCCGCCGCCGGTCCGTGAACGCGCCCTGCCCGGCGAACATCGTCACGTACGCGACGTGCGCCGCCGCGAAGGAGCCCATCCCGGCCAGGAAGGCGGTGTCCCCGCCCAGCTGCAGCAGCACGTCGCCCGCGCCGCTCGCCAGCAGGGCCGGGGCCAGCAGCTTCGGCGCCCGCTCCGCGGAGGCCAGGCTGTGCGCGGCCAGCAGCGGCATCAGGGCCGGCTTGGTGGCGTTCTGCAGCACGGTCGCGCCGGTGGCGATCGCCCCCAGGTGGGCCGCCGAGGTGGCGGCGAAGGCGGTGACGAGGCCGCGCGCGGCGCGCAGTCGTGCGGAGACGGTCATGCGGGGGTGCCCTCCGGGCTCTCGGCCGGTCGAAGACGATCAGGATGCCACGACGGTGAGCAGCGCGAAGGCGGGTACGGACGACCGCGCGACGTCGGGCAGGTTCGGCATGCGAGGACCCTAGGGGACGCCGGGCAGTGGCGGAAGGGGGAGGTTACCCGCCCGTAGCGGCGGTTGCCCGACCGACCGGCGGAGGCGTGCCGTCCGGCCCCGGCCACCGTCTAGGCTGGGCTCCGACATGGAGCAGCACGAGTACGCGACCGGCGCCCGCGGGGCGGCCGGCGGCGTGGCGGACGGGCGCATGGGCGGGGCGGGGCAGCTCACGGCCCACGCGCTCACCGGCGCGTACCCGCAGGCCGAGCTGCTGGCCCGGCGCTTCGCCGACGCCGACGAGGCGGACGCGCACCGGCTGTTCACCGCCGTCTTCGGGCTCTACCCGGCCCGGCACCTCGGCGGCCGTCCCGCCGAGGTGCACGGCCAGGCCGCCGGCACCAGCTGGTGGCACGGACCGACGGTCCACCGGGCCGCCTCGGCCGCCCGGCCCCGCGGTCTGCGACGCGCCCGCCCCGACACCCCGCCCGGACGCGTCCCGGCCCCCGCCGCCCCCGGCCGGCACCGTCGGCCCGACCGCACCCGGGCCGCCGCGCAGGGCGCCGCCGCGGGCGAGCGCCGCACCGCGGCCCGGCTGCTGCTCGCCCACCCGCTGGTCACCCCGGACGGCCCGCACGGTGCCGGCTTCCCGCTGATCCTCCGTCACGCCGACTGGCTGACGGAACGGTTCGGCGAAATCCTCGGCTACCCCCTCACCGTCGGCCCCGCCCACGCCCGGCTGCACAAGGCCCCGCTGGCCGACCGCGCCGTGTCCGGCTTCGGGCCCGACGGGTACGCCGCCCTCGTCCTCGCCCTCGGCGCGATCGCCGACCGGCGGGTGCCCGACCTCGAACGGCCCGAGGTGCCCGCGCTGCTGACGGACTGGCAGGTCGCCACCGCCGGACCCGACGGCGGCCTCGCGCTCGACCGCGAGCTCGCCCGCGCCCTGCTCGCCGCTCCGGCCCCGCCCGCGGTCGGGCCCGCCGGCACCCCGGCGCTGGCCGTCCGCCGGCTGCTCGCCGAGAACCCGGTCGTCCTCACCGACGAACTCGCCGCCCCGGAACGTGCCTGGCTGCTCGGCCGGCTGACCGCCGAGGCCGAGCTGTTCGCCGACTTCCTCGGGCTGGAGGCGGAGATACGCGCCGAGGGCATGGCCCTGCTCGACCCCGCCGACGAACTCTCCGACCTCGCCGACGGGCCGCTCGCCGGCATCGCACTGCTGGTCGCCGAACGCCTGGTGGAGGAGCTCCGCCCGCTGCCCGAGGAGGCCGCCCCGCCCGCCGTCCTCGTCCCCGACGCGCTGATAGACGGCGCCCTCGGAGACGTCACCGACGACCACGGGCTGCCCGAACAGCCCGAGTGCGACTACCTCGCCGACCGCACGGCCCTGCGCCGCGACGTGCTCGGCCTGCTGCACCGGATGCAGCTGATCGCCCCGGCCGGCCGCAACTGGGTGCTCCGCGCCCCCGCCGCCCGCTACGCCCCGCAGGCCGAACTCCACCCCGCCCCCGGCGGCGGCCGTCACTCCCGCAGCGACTGACGCCCGGCCCGGGGCGGCGGAGCGGGCTCCTCACTCCACGGCGCGGACGTGTTCGGCGACCTCGCGGAACTCCTGGACGGTGACGTCGTACTCCACCCGCTGGCCGTCGGCCAGCACGTGCTCGGGGGCGTCGACGATGGAGTCGTAGTAGACGGTCAGCTCCGGCCCGCCGTCGTCGGGCTTGATGTAGCCGTAGCCGTGGCCGCGGTAGTACGTCCTGACAGTGCCGGTGGCCATGGGACCACCCCCTCGCTCAGGGGTCGGTGTCGATGACGGCAGTATCGGCCGCAGGCCCGCCCGGCACCACTCGATCGGCTCAGCGGGCCGCCTGCACCGCCTCGGTGCGCTGGTGGTGCCGGACGGTCTCCGCGGTGGCGGCCACGCCGAGGGTGCCGAGCGCGACCGATGCGGCGACGGCCGCGCAGGCCAGCCACCGCCGGTGGCGGCGGGGGAGCGGGAAGCGGGTGTCCCGCGGGGGAATCGGGGCGGATGGTGCGATCATGCCCCGGAGCGTGGCAGACCGGTGTGAAAGGCCGGCCACAACCGGGTGAAGTCCCGGCGGAAGATCGACGTCGAGTCCGTCATCGCAGGTCAGGGCCGGTCCGTGCGGGAGCCGCGGTGGGCTGCCCGCACCCGTCCGGAGTACTACCGTGGAGCCGTGACCCCCGGAACGTCCGACGGAGGGGGCCGCGGGATCGTCAAGCCGCTGCCCCCGGAGTGGTTCGTGCCGCACGACGGCAACGCCGAGATGCGCTGGGACGCGCCCACCGGCCCCGGCCCGCACACCCCGAACGAGCGGTTCTTCGTCCGCAACCACACCCGCACCCCGCGGATCGACCCGGACACCTGGCGGCTGCGGGTGCACGGCAGCGGTCTGCGCGGCCCGGGCGCGGTCTTCTCCCTCGCCGACCTGCACGCCCTGCCCGCGACCACGCTGGACGCGGTGCTCGAGTGCGCGGGAAACGGCCGCCGGTTCTGGGCCGAGCAGCAGGGCACCCCCGCCCCGGGCACCGCCTGGGGGCTGGGCGGCGTCGGCATGGCGGCCTGGCGCGGCGTCCCGCTCGGCGTGCTGCTGGAACGGGCGGGCCTCGGCCCGGCGGCGGTGGACGTGCTGGCGGTGGGCCTCGACCCCGAGTACCGGGTGGGCGGCCGCAACCTCGGCCGGGTGCGCCGCCCGCTGCCGCTCGCCAAGGCCCCGGAGGACGTGCTCGTCGCGTACGGGATGAACGGGGAACCGCTGCCGCCCGACCACGGGGCACCCGCCCGGCTGGTCGTGCCGGGCTGGGTGGGGGTGGCCTCGGTCAAGTGGCTCGGGTCCCTGGAGGTCTCGGACCGGCCGCTGGAGTCGCCGTGGAGCACCGAGTTCTACCGGCTGTTCGGCCCCGGGCAGCCGGCGGACGGCGGTCCGGCGCTCACCCGGCAGTCCGTCAAGAGCGCCTTCGAACTGACACCCGGGGCGGTGCTGGCCGCCGGCCGCACCCACCGGCTGCACGGCCGCTCCTGGTCGGGGGCGGCCGCCGTCCGCGCCGTCGAGGTGAGCACCGACGGCGGCCGCGTCTGGCGGACGGCCGAGCTGCTCGACCCGCCGAGCCGGTACGGCTGGCGGCGCTGGGCGCTGGACTGGCGCCCCGCGGCGCCCGGCCGCTACGGGCTGCGCGCCCGCGCCACCGACCTGCTCGGCCGCACCCAGGGCGCCGAGGCGCCGTTCAACCGCGAGGGCTACCTCTTCGACGCGGTCGTGGTGCACCCGGTGGAGGTGGTCTGAGGGCGCCGCGGGTCAGCCGAGTGCGATCCGCTCCAGTCGCGGCGCGCCCGCGGCACCGACGGCGGTGACCCGGACGGTGTTGGGCCCCGGCCGCAGGGTCACCGGCAGCGCCACCGTCTCCCAGCGGTCCCACCCGCCGGTGGGCCGGAAGGCGCGTGCGGCGACCACCCGGCCGCCGTTGACGGCGACGTCCATCGGCCGGTCGGCGGCACCGCCGTTGGCGTAGCGCAGCGAGAGGGTGGCGGCGGCCGGGGCGCCCGCCTCGACCGTCCACTCGGCCCCGGCCCCGGCACCGCCGTCGAAGGACGCCCAGGACATCCCGGACGGGTCGGTCTCCAGCCGTCCCCGCCGCAGCAC
The DNA here is from genome assembly GCF_040683455.1 of Kitasatospora sp. NPDC093679. Classification (NCBI taxonomy): domain Bacteria; kingdom Bacillati; phylum Actinomycetota; class Actinomycetes; order Kitasatosporales; family Streptomycetaceae; genus Kitasatospora; species Kitasatospora sp. NPDC093679. The sequence goes on along the minus strand of NZ_JBFBDW010000009.1, from coordinate 175,305 downwards.
GGCCTCCTCGGCCCGGTAGGTCCCGGACGGGCCGGGGACCAGCTGGTAGCCGCGCATCGACCGGATCAGCAGGTGGCAGTCCTGCAGCGAGCCGGAGGTGTCGCCGAGCGAGCGGTAGATGCCCCACTTGGGGCGGACCCGGTCGGCGAGGAAGGTGTCCACACCCTCCTTCGCCGCGTCGACCAGGGTCGTCCCGCCGCTGCGCAGGATCCAGCGGACCGTGCCCTTCGAGCCGTCGCCGATCCTGATCCGGAAGTCCACGTCGACCCAGCGGTCGTGCAGCGCCGCCAGGTCGGTCCGGCCGACCACCACCCCGGACTGCGGCAGGGCGAGTTCGACCGTCTCCCTGCCGCCGACCCGCCGCAGCGACTGCACCACGATCGGCGCGGTGCCGTTGCCGGGCTGCTTCATCTGCATGATGTGGGTGAAGGTCGTGGTCGCCCGGAGCGAGGACGGGACGTACACCGCGTAGGTGGTCCGCCAGGTCTCGCCGGCCCGCCACTCCAGCGGCGGGCCGCCCGCCGGACTGCGCATCCCGGTGACCTCGTGGCGCTGCCGGTCGGTGGCGGAGTCCCGGTCGACGGTGTGCATCGTCCAGCGGTACGCGTCGCCGTCGGTGGTGATGTGCGGCCGGGCGGACGGGTGCGAGCCGGCCCGGTCGTCCTCGACGGTCTCGAAGGCGCGCAGTCCGTCGAAGGCGGGGGAGGGCGACCAGCGCAGCTGCCAGCCAAAGACCGACGGGGCGGCCGGGGTCTCGCCGCGGGCGGCCATCTGGAGCCCGGCGGAGGCGGCGCCGCCGAGCGCGGCGCCGAGCAGCAGCCGGCGGGAGGGCGTGTTCATGACAGGGCTCCTGGTGGTCGGGCGTGCGGCGGGGGTCCCGGGGCTGGCCGGGGCGGAGTCCGTCCAGCGTCGGGGCGTGCCGGGCCGCGGTCAAGGAACGTCAGGAACGCTTACGCCCGATTTAAGACTCGCCGTCAGGCCGCCGGATCGGCCGCCTCGTACGGCGTCAGCACCAGCCGCACCACGTCCTCCAGCCGTCGGCGGGCGTCGTCCAGGGTGGTCCGGCCGGTCACCCAGGCCGTCAGCTCGCCCTGCCAGGCGTGCCCCACGATGTGCCGAACGACGTCCCCCGTGCTCGGCGGCACCTCGGACATCACCGCGCGCAGCGCCGCACCGTCCGCCTTCGCCATCGCCTGCAGCGCCTCGCTGGCGAACGGGTCGGTGGACGCCGCCACCGACACCCGCAGCCGGGCCAGCTCGGGCTGCCGCTGGTAGGCGCGCATGCCGTGCCGGACGAAGCGCACCATCCGGTCGCTGGCCGTGAGCCCGGCCCGGCGGCCGCGCGCCTCACCCACCAGGTCGGTCAGCAGCGAGTGGTGCCACTCCGCGATCGCGGCCGCGAGCAGGTGGTCCTTGGACGAGAAGTAGCGGTAGGTCGTCCCGAGGGCGACCCCCGAGCGCTCGGACACCTGGCGCATCTGCAGCCGCTCGACGCCGATCTCGGTCACCAGCGCGAGCGCGGCCGCGATCAGGTTCCCGCGGCGTTCCAGCTGACGGGGCGACATCGCCTCCACCGGACGGGGTGACAGGTCAACCTTGGTCACCTTCACCATGATAGGGCCCGGGGTCCCGCACGGGTATGACGCGATCGGTCACGGACGGGTCGCGCGCGCCTCCCGCAGCAGCGTCTCCTGCACCGCCGAGGCCACCAGCAGGCCGTCCCGGTTGTAGAACTCGCCGAGCGCCAGGCCCCGTCCGTCCGAGGCCGAGGGGCTGCGCTGCGCGAACAGCAGCCACTCGTCGGCCCGGAACGGGCGGTGGAACCACATCGCGTGGTCCAGCGAGGCCAGCAGGGTGCGCCGCGGCTCCTTCCGCCCGAAGCGGTGCGGCTCCAGGTGCAGCGCCGTGGTCGAGGCCAGCGTCAGGTCGGACAGGTAGGTGAGCGCGCAGACCTGCAGCAGCGGGTCGTCGTCCGGCAGCGGGGTGCCCGTCCGCAGCCAGACGAACTGCTGCGGCACGCCCGGGAGCTCGGCCGGCATCCCGGGCGCGTCGGCCGGCAGGAAGCGCATCTCCAGCGCACGGAAGCCGGTCGACTTCGCGAAGTCCTCCGGGTTCGCCCGCTCCCAGGCCACGAACGGGTCCGGCAGCTCCTCCGGCCCCGGCACCGGCGGCATCGTGCGCTGCCGCTCCGTCGAGGACTCCGGGCGCTTGAACGACGCCGACATGGTGAAGATCGCCTCGCCGCGCTGAACCGCCGTCACCCGGCGGGTCGCGTACGAGGAGCCGTCCCTGACCCGGTCCACCTGGTAGACGATCGGCCGGGTCGGGTCGCCGGGCCGCAGGAAGTAGCCGTGCAGCGAGTGCACCGACCGCTCCGCGCCGATCGTCCGCCCGGCCGCGGTCAGCGCCTGCGCGGCGACCTGGCCGCCGAAGGCGCGCATCGGCGCGCCGGCATGGCACCGACCGCGGAACAGGTTCTCGTCCAGTTCCTCGATCCGCAGCAGTTCGACGAACGGGGCCACCTGGTCGTCGGCCGGCATCCCCTGGTCCATGGCGTCGTTCACCGCCCCATACTGGCAGATCGCCCCCGCAGCGCGGTGTGACCTGGGTTACCCGTGGTGCGTCGGTAGAGTAGAACGTGTTCCATAAGCGATGGCCTGTCAGTCCCCGCACCTAGCGTCCTCGCCATGACGCAAGCCGTGCAGACGTACGCCTACCTGCGCCCCTCCGCGGTGCACCGGAACACCGCCGGGCGCACCCTCGCCCTGGAGACCTCCGGCGGCGCCGGCCCGCTCGGGGCCACCGCCAACCCGCGGTTCTTCAGCGGCTTCCTGACCTCGCCCGCGGCCGCCGCGGCCGCCCTCCTCGCGGTGGCCGACGTCGCCGCCGCCCGCTACTACCAGCCGCAGCTGCGCGCCTCCCTCGACCCGGTGGTCACCGCCGGCGGCGACCGGCTGCGCTTCGAGTCCTTCTCGGGCTGCTGCGGCGTGCACGCCCGCCTCGACGTCCTCGCCGACGGCCTGGACGGCGACGACCCCGGCCACGGCACCACCAACGTCGACGTCAACAACCCGCTCCGCGAGGGCCTGAGCCGGATCGGCGCCGGCGAGCCGCTGCACCTGGCCGTCGGCCCCGACGCCCTGGAGGTCACCACCCTCGACGGCCCGATGGTCGAGAAGAAGGTCCCGCTGCCCGAGCGCTGGCTGCGCGGCTTCGCCGAGACCCAGGTGCTCACCGCCGGCTTCGACCTGCGCGCCGACCTGCCCGCCGCCGAGGCCGTCCGCTTCCTGCGCACCCTGCCCCGCACCGGCGGCCGCGGCTCCACCACCGGCTGGGTCGTGCCGGCCGGACGCACCCTGCGTCCGACCAGCCGCCCGGTGCCCGGCGCCGTCTGCCTGCCCGGCCCCGAGCGGCTCGCCGCCCTGCAGCGGGTCCTGCGGCACGCCCTCGGCCTGCGGGTCTACGGCCCGCCCGCCGCGGCGGCCCCCGGTGCGTCCGCCGCCTCCGCCTGGGAGGTGGTGCTGCCCGGGATGCGGCTCACCCTCACGCTCTCGCCCGACGCCTCGCGCGGCTTCTCCGGCGAGGGCGGGGTGCTCACCGCCCTCGCCGCCGAGGGTTCCGCCGAGGACGCCGAGCTGATCGCCACCCTGCTCGCCTGGGAGCCCAGGATCGACCCGGCCGAACTCGCCGCCCAGTCCGGGCTCACCCTCGGGCGGGTCCGTGCGGCGCTCACCCGGCTCGGCACCGCCGGCCAGATCGGCTACGACCCCGCCGACGCCGCCCACTTCCACCGCGTGCTGCCGTACGACGCCGGGCGCGCCGAGGCGCACAACCCTCGGCTGCGGGCCGCCCGGGCGCTGGCCGCCGCCGACGCCGTCCGGCTCGGCGACGGCCTCGCCGAGGTCACCGTCGGCGACCACGTGCAGCGGGTGCGCACCGGCGCCGACGGACAGCTCGGCTGCACCTGCCTCTGGTGGGCGAAGTACCGGGGCGGGCGCGGGCCGTGCAAGCACGTGCTCGCGGTCGGCCTGGTCCGCGCCGGACAGCCGGAGGCCGCGCGATGAGCGTCGCCGACCTCGCCCGCAAGGGAGACACCGCGGCCGTCGCCGCCGCCCTCGCCGAGCTCGCCCCGGAACAGCGCCGCGCCGAGGTGCCCGCGCTGCGCGCCCTCCGCAAGGAGCTGCGGGACAGCTGGTCCGGCTCCCCGGACCGGTGGACGGCCCTGCTGGTGGCCGGCGCCGGCTGCCACACCTCGCCCACCGCGGCCGCCGAGTGGATCGGCAGCCGGGTCTTCGAGGACCGCGCCGGCTGGCGCAACCCGCTGCTCGTCGAGGTGATCGAGCGTCAGCCCGTCGAGTGGCGGCAGGTCGTCACCGCCCGGCTCGCCGAGCGCAGGGCACCCGGCTGGGGCTGGTCCGAGCACTTCCCGCTGCTCGAGTACCTCGTCCGCTCCACCGGCAGTCCGGTGCCCGCGACCGACTCCTTCACCACCCAGTGGGTGCGCGAGCGGTCCCGGCCCGAACCGCGCCACCGCGCCTTCGGCGACCTGCCGCCCGGCCGCGACCTGCACGCCCGGCTGGTGGCCGACCCGTTCACCCCGGTGCTCGCCCCGCGGGTCTTCGAGGTGCCCGACCTCGCCGGCGAACTGGAGGGCCCCTGGGTCGCCCGGGACGACTCCGAGCGCTGGCCCGCCGTCCTCGCCCGGCTGGCCGCCGACGGCGTCCTCGACCGCGCCGACCTGCTCGACCGCTGCCTCGCCCGGCTGCTGCGCGGCGGCGGCCGCCCCAACGACCACCGGACCTACCTGGCGGTCCTGCGGGCGCTGGCCCCCACCGCCGACGAGTACGCCGAGCGGGCCCGCACCCTGCTGGCGCTGCTCTCCGGCCCGTCCACCACGGCCGCCCTGGCCCAGGAGGTGCTCGCCTCGCTGGACGCCGCCGGCCGGCTCGACCCCGAGGTGCTCGACGAGGCGAGCCCCACCGTGCTGTTCCGGACGGAGAAGAAGCTCGTCCGCGCCCAGCTCGGCTGGCTCGACCGGGCCGCCCGCACCGCGCCCCACCGGGCCGGGCCGGTGGTCCTCGCCGCTGCCGGCGCCTTCGGCCACCCCGACCGCACCCTCCAGGAGCAGGCGCTCAAGGTGGTCGCCCGGCACCTGACCGCCGCCGGCACCGCCGTCCTCCCCGAGCTGCGGGCCGCCGCCGAACAGCTCGACCCGGCCCACCACCGGCGCGCCGCCGAGCTGTTCGGCGCCGAGGTGCAGGCCGAGGAGTACCGGGAGCTGCTGCCGCCCCCGCCGCAGCCCCGGCCGGTGCCCGCCCCGATCGCCACCCCGGCCGAACTCGCCGAGGAGCTCGGCGCGGTGCTCGCCGGGGACACCGGCCTCGTCCCCTGGGAGTGCGTCCTGGACGGGCTCGTCCGGCACGCGCACACCGACCGCGCCGCCCTCGCCGAGGCCCTGGACCCGGTGCTGAGGGCCCACCCCCACGCGCGGGACCTCGGGCTGATCGCCGAGGCCGCCGCCGGCCGGATGACCGTCGACCGGGCCCGCCAGGTCGCCGACCGCTCGTACCGGCACGGCAGCTTCCGCACCGCCTGGTCCACGCCCTTCGACCAGCAGACCGCCGCCCGGCTGGAGGAGGCCGTCCTGCGGCTGGTCACCCGCCCGCTGCCGTACCTGCTGGCCACCCCGACCGACTCCACCGGATCCATCGACCCCGTCGTCCTGGTCGAACGGCTCGCCGGGTACGCCGCGCTCGGCGCCGACCCGGGCCCGGTCGACCTCGGGCAGGCCCTGCTGCGGGTGGTACCCACCACCGAGCCCGCCGTGATCGCGGCCGCCGCGGCCGTCGGCACCCCGGCCGGCGACCGGCTGGCCGGCTGGCTGCGCGAGGGCGGCCTCCCGCGCCGTCCCACCGTGGTGCGGGCGCCCTCCGGCGGGCGCGGACGGGACGGCCGACGGCTCTCCACCACCCGCCGCCTGATCGACCAGGAGGCCGCCGACGCCGGTCTGCCCGAGGACGCCGAACGGCTGCTCGACGCCGCCGACCGGCACCTCCGACGGCGCGACGTCTGGTGGACCCCGCCCGCCCGCGAGCAGTGGACGGCGGTCCTGCCGCACCACCGGGAGGAGACCGCCGCCCGCCTCATGGAGCGCTTCGCCTCCGCGGCGGACCTCGACGTGCGGGGCGGCGCAGACCTGCTCCCCGCCCTCGCCGAGGCCGGCGGCCCGGCCGGCCCCGCGATCCACCTCGCCCTGGCCTACGGCCTCGGCGCCCGGCACCCGGAGGACCGCACCGCCGCCGTCGACGCCCTGCTGGTGCTCGCCGCCCGCGGCGACCTGGACGGCGCCCTGCTCGGCCACGAGAGCGCCGAACTCGTCGCCCTCGGCCCGGTGAAGCCCAACCGCCTCACCGAGTCGCTGCGCGCCGCCGCCGACACCGGTGCCCACGGCACCGTCTGGTCGGTCCTCGTGGCCGCCCTGCCCCGGCTGCTGGCGGGCGAACCGCCGCGCGGCGTCGGCGAGCTGCTGGCGGTGGCCGCCGACTGCGCCCGCCGCTGCGCCGCCCGCGGCCCGATCCCCGAGGTCACGGCCCTGGCCGCGCGGGGCGGCAGCTCCCGGGCCGTCCGCGAGGCGGCCGCCCTGCAGGAGGTGCTGGCGGGCTGACCCGGCCGTCCCCCGGTTGTTGAACGATCGTTCTTGACTGACCGTTCTTCAATTCGCTAACGTTCCGGCCATGGGACGACCACGAGCCTTCGACGAGGACGAGGCCGTCGAAGCCGCTGCCCGGCTGTTCGCCGCGCACGGCTTCGAGGGCACGTCGGTGGACGACCTGGTGAGCGCGCTCGGCGTCCACCGGGGCAGCCTCTACAAGGTGTTCGGCAGCAAGCGCGGCCTCTACCTGGCCGCGCTCCGCCGCCACCTCGACCGGGACGTGCTGCCGCTCACCCGGGCGGTCGCCGGGGCCGCGGACCTGCCCGCGGCCCTGGCACAGGCCGCGGCCGCGTACGACAGCGGCCCGGCCGCCGGGCTGCTGCTGCTCTCCGCCGCCGAGCGGGCCCCGCTCGACCCGGACACGGCCGCCCTGGTCGAGGAAGGGCTCGCCGCGCTGGAGGCCGCCTTCGCCGGGGTGCTCGGCGACGGCGCCGCGCCGCCGCTGGCCGAGGCGCTGGCCGCCACCGTGCTCGGCGTGCGGCTGCGCGGCCGCGCAGCCGAGGGCCGCCCGGGCGCGGCCGCCGTCCTGGCGCTGGCCGACCGCCTCACCCGCTGACCACCCGCACCCCTCCCCGCACGCCTCACCGCCGCACGCTTCACCCCACCCGAGGAGCCATCAGATGGCACAGCTGTCCGTCGTCGACGACACCCTGATCGTCGAGGTCGAAGGACTCGACAAGCTCTGGGCGTTGAGGAGCCGTCTGGAGATCCCGCTGGCGAACGTCCGCGGCGCCACCGCCGACCCCGGCATCGTCCACGAGTCCAAGGGCATCAGGATGGGCGGCACCCACCTGCCCGGCGTGATAACCGCCGGGACCTTCCGCTCCCAGGGCGAGTGGGTGTTCTGGGACGTGCACAACCCGGCCGGGGCCGTGGTCGTGGAACTCGCCGACGAGCGCTACAGCCGCCTGGTGGTCGAGGTCGCCGACCCGCGCGCCGCCGTCGCCCTGGTCGAGGCCGCGATGCGCGCCCACGCCGCCGCCCGCCCCGACCGGGCCTGATCCCCGCGCGGGCCCTAGGGTGGGCGCGTCCGACCGGCCCGCACCTCCGGAGCGTCCGTGCTTCACCTGCGTCTGATCGTCCCCACCGACCTGCGGGACCGTGTCCTGCAGGCGCTCGACGCCTCCGTGGGGGCGACCCACGTGATCATCCTGCCGGACTCGGCGGTCCGTCCGGAGGGCGACGTCGTGCTCTGCGACGTGGCCCGCGAGGCCGCGGACGAGCTCCTCGGGGCCCTGCGGGCCATCGGGCTGGCCGAGCGCGGTGCGATCAACGTCGAGGAGGTCGCGCTGACGATCTCCGCCGCCGCCGACCGGGCCGAGGAGGAGGCACCCGGCGAAGGCGCCGACGCGCTCGTCTGGGAGTCGGTCTCGGAGATCACGCACGAGGAGTCCACCCTCACCGCCGTCTATCTGGCCTTCCTGACGGTGGCGACCATGCTCGCGGCCTGCGGCGCCGTCCTGGACAGCGCGATCCTGGTCGTCGGCGCGATGGCGGTCGGGCCGGAGTTCGGCCCGCTGGCCGGGCTCTGCGTCGCCCTGGTGCAGCGCCGCGGCCGACCGGTCCTCCGGTCGCTCAACGCCCTGGTCGTCGGCTTCGCCGTCGCCATGGTGCTGACCGTGGGCTTCTGCTTCCTGATGGACCAGTGGGGACTGTTCACCAAGGAGATGTTCGAGGCCGGCAGGCCGAACACCTCGTTCATCTGGAAGCCGGATGCCACCTCCTTCGTGGTGGCGCTGCTGGCCGGCGTCGCCGGACTGCTCTCGCTGACCTCGGCGAAGGCCGGTGCACTGGTCGGGGTCGCCATCTCCGTGACCACCGTGCCGGCCGCTGCCAACGCCGCCGCCGCGGTGGCCTACGGCGACTTCGCGCAGGGCCGGGGCTCGGCGGTGCAACTCCTGCTGAACATGCTGGGCATCGTCATCGCGGGTGTCGCGACCCTGGTGGTCCAGAACGTCGCCTGGAAGGCCGTCCGGGCCCGCGGCTGAGCGCCCGCCCGTCCGGCCCCGTCCTCAGACGGTGATCCCGTCGTCGTCCGCGGTCGCCGCGGGGCGGCGGGACGCGGACGGCGCCGGAGCGGCCGGGGCCGCGGGCACGGTCGGGCCGCCGTCCCCGGGCACCCGGGCGACCGCCCGCCACCACAGGGTCGGCGCCGGCGGGTCGGCCGGCTCGAACGGCGCACCCGGCCGGGGCACCGCGAACCGCACGCCCAGCGCCTGCGCCGCCGCCACCGTCCGCTCGGCCGGCTCCTCCCACGGGTGCGGCGCCAGGTTGAAGGTGCACCAGTGGATCGGCAGCATCAGCCCGCCGTCCAGGTCCAGGTGCGCCCGCACGCCCTCCTCGGGCGTCATGTGCACCTCGGGCCAGAAGTCGCTGTACGCGCCGATCTGCACCATCGTCGCGTCGAACGGTCCGAGCCGGCCGCCGATCTCGGCGAAGCCGGGGAAGTAGCCGGTGTCCCCGCTGTGGAACAGCCGGTGCTCGGAGCCGGCCACCACCCAGGACGCCCAGAGCGCGTACGGGTGGGTGCGCGGCCCGCGGCTGCAGTAGTGCCGGGCCGGCGTGGCGGTCAGGGTCAGCCCCGCCACCTCGGCCGACTCCCACCAGTCGAGCTCCACGATCCGCTCCGGCGGTACGCCCCAGTGCTCCAGGTGCGCGCCCACCCCGAGCGGGACGGCGAACACCGCGCCGCTCGCGTCCAGTGCCTTGATCGTCGGCATGTCGAGGTGGTCGTAGTGGTCGTGCGAGACCACCACCACGTCCACCGGGCCGAGTTCGGCGAGGCCGATCGGCATCGGGTGGAGCCGCTTGGGGCCCGTCCAGGAGAACGGCGAGCAGCGCTCGCCCCAGACCGGGTCGAACAGCACCCGGCGGCCGTCCAGCTCGGCGAGCACGGTGGCGTGGCAGAGCCAGGTCAGCCGCAGGCCGGAGGCGGGCGGCGCGGCCAGGTCGATCGGGCGCAGCGGGTGCAGCGGGACGGGGGCGGCCGGCAGCCGGCGGGCCCGGTCGCCGGCGAGCTGGGCCCGGCTGACCGAGAGCGGTGACTGCCCGTCGGCGAGCCGCCGGGTCGGGACGGGGTTCTGGAAGGCTCCGTCGCGGAACTGCGGCGAGCGCCGTACGCGCTCCAGCCGCTCGCCCGTGGGATCGGCGCCGAAGGCGTCCGTCCGGATCCGATGCCAGGTGCGGCGCGGCAGTCGTCCGATGCCTCCGCCGTCGGTGAACGAGGTGCCGAACCATGCGGCGAGGGCGGCTGCGCGGGAGATCCAGGGGACGGAGCTGGGCACGGCACCTCCACGTCGGGACATCCGTACGGCGGTGGCCGTCCGGCGTCCGCGGTCGCGGAGGCCGGCAGGCCGGACGCGTACGGGTGGGGCGGCTGGGGCTCCGCTGCCGTACGACGACCGTCGAAACCGGACACTACCCCTCCTGGCCCGTGCGGGCCCGGCCGAAACATGATCGGGCGAGCCGTTCGGCGGACCCGCCGGTCGGGCCCCGGACACGCCGGGACGGGCCCGCCGCCCGGCGGGCCCGTCCGGGTGCGGAGGATCAGGCCGCGTAGAAGCGGGTGATCGTCTCGGCGACGCAGTGCGGCTTGGGGCTGCCCTCACTGCTGATGGTGAACCGCACCAGCGCCTGCACCCCGCCGGGGACCTCGTCGGCGGAGAGCAGCTCGGCGGTGGCCCGCACCGCCGTGCCGACCGGCACCGGCGACGGGAAGCGGACCTTCTCCGAGCCGTAGTTCAGGGCCATCGCGATGCCCTCGACGCCGTAGCACTCCTTCGCCAGCACCGGGATCAGTGAGAGCGTGAGGTAGCCGTGCGCGATCGTCCCGCCGAACGGGCTCTCCTTGGCGCGCGCCGGGTCGACGTGGATCCACTGGTGGTCACCGGTGGCCTCGGCGAACAGGTTCACCTGCTCCTGGCCGATGGTGTGCCACTCGCTCGTGCCGAGCTCGGTGCCGACCGCGGCTTTCAGGTCGGCCAGCGAGGCGAAGGTCGTCAAGGTGCGCTCCAGGTGGGGTCGGGGCTCCGGTCCCCACGGCTGCGTCCGGCGGGGACAGTCGGAGAGTATGCCTACCGACCGGTCACCTGTCAGCGGGGGCCGGGCGCGCCGCGGCGGCGGTACCGACCGCGCGCAGCCGCCGCCCGCCCACCAGCTCCGGGGTCAGCGCCACGTACACCGGCCGCGGACCGCCCACCCACGGGCGCAGCCCCGCGTCGTACAGGCCGTCCTGCGCGCGGTGGTCCCGGACCACCTCGGCGTGCCCGTGCACCAGGACGCTCCAGCCGGAGCGCGTCTCCGGGTCGAGCACGTCGGCCTGGAAGGCGGCGACCGTGCCGTCCAGCGCCCGCGCGGTGGCGCTGTCGGCGCGCAGCGCCAGCACCAGCCGGCCGTCCTGCGCCACCTCGAACGCCACCGGCAGCACCGCGGGCAGCGCGTGCTCGGTGTACACCACGCGCCCGACGGGCACGGTGCCGAGCAGGCGGCGGCACTCGGCCTCGCTCAGCTCCTCCACAGGGTCCTCGTACTCCATGGCATGATGCTCGGCCCGCGGCCGCGGAGCCGGTAGGGCCGATGGTCCCTGCCCGAAGGGTCCTCCGGCGGTAGCTTGTCGCCAGGCACGGAGGCGGAAGGGGGCTGGTGCGGGGTGGGCGGCGGCATCGAACTGGTGGTGATCGGCGCGGACGGGGGGCCGGACCGCAGCTGGTCCGGCTCGGAACGGGCCGCGGACGGCGCCCGCACCCTCGCCGCGGCACTGCCCGGCCGGACCTTCGACGCCGGGGCCCGCGGCTGCCGGGTCGACCTGCTGCCCCCGGACGCCGACGCCAACACCATGCTCACCGCGCTGCGCGCCGCCGCGGCGAGACCCGCGCGGTGGCTGGTCGTCTGCCTGCTCGGCCAGCTCACCGCCGACCCCAGGGGACGGCGGATCGCGCTCGTCACCGCCGGCTCCACCCCCGACAACGCCTACCGGCGCGGCCTCGCCTGGGACTGGGTGGTCAGCGCCATGGTGCACGGTGACCAGGAGGAGACCCTGCTGCTCGTCGACGCGGTCGCCGACCGCGACACCTGGGCCGCCCTCGCCCGGGAGGACGCCGCGGGAGAGCTCCTCAGCCACTCCCGCGTCCCGCTCTGGGGACGGATCGGCCGGTACCAGGCCGGGCGGCGCGGCCGAGACGCCGTCCGCCCGGGAGGCGACGGATCGTTCAGCCGGCTCCTGGTGGACGCCCTCGACCGCGGCGTCCCCGGCGCACCCGCCGCCCTCGGCCCGCAGGAACTCGCGCCCGTCCTCGCGCACGAACTCGCCCTGCGGGACGGCGGCGCGGCCGAAGCCGGACAGGCCGTCGAACTCGTACCGGCCGACGGGGGACGGCTGCTGATGCACAATCGAGCCGCCGTCCGGGGCGCATTGGCCGGATTGTCGCTTTCCGACGAACTGTTGGCCGTGCTCTGGCGAGAAAACACCCCAACCGATCCGCCGAACGCGTAAGGTCGGACCGCCCGAGGTGTTGCTGTGCCGGGGCGGGTGGCGAAGAATCGATGTCCCCGCGGCGGCGCCGAGGGACGGCAGAGGAATTGTGCGACCACGGCCGCGGACGAGGTCTGGCGCTACGAGGTGGGGCGATGCGGCAGCGCGGAAATGTGTTGCGCCCTGGGGCGGTCGGGATCGGTGGGGTGGCACTGCTGTTGGCGCTCAGTGCCTGTTCCGCCGCCGACGCCGGGGGTTCTGCGGACCGTCTGGGTACTCCTGTGACAGCTGTTCCCGGTGGGACTGCAGTAACTCCTTCGAGTGGTCCGGGTACGGGCGGCAGCGCCCCCACCGAAGGCCCCGACGGAGCCGTCGCCCGAACGGTCCTGAGCACCTATCAAGCCTGGTGGCAGGCACAGGTCGAGGCGTTCGCCCGCTCCGATTCGGACGGCTCGCAACTGCGTGCGTACTCGACCGGTCAGGCGCTGAGCGAGGCGCTGGCCAGCCTCCACCAACTGCACGACGCAAAGCTGGTGATGACCGGGAGTCCGCGCAACTCGGCACTGGTGAAGAAGGTCGATCTCTCCGCCGATCCGCAGACGGCCGTCGTGCAGGATTGCCTCGACGTCACCGATTGGCACCAGGCCGACGCAACGACCGGAGCGGTAAAGGATCCCCGGCAGCGGCTCACCCGCTATCCGGCGACCGTTTCGCTGCGGAGGAACGACAGCCGTTGGATGATCGTGGACTTCGAACGCGAGGTGGATCGCACGTGCTGAAAAAGGTCTTCCGCACGCTGCTGCTCTCGGCATTGCTGCTCGCTTCCGCGGCCCCGGCCTCGGCGGAGGGGGGCGGCACCGTCAATCCGTGCGCCGTCCGGGACATCTGCGTGGTCGTCACCGAGCCCGGGAGCACGGCCGAGCCCGGGGGCGGGAGCGGCGGGTCGTCGGGCGGGTCCGACGGCGGGGTGCAGATGTGCAGTTGGAACGGGCAGCAGTGGCCCTGCTGGGACGACGACCTCGGCTGGTTCTCCACCGCGGACGGCTGCTACTACCACCGCTCCGAGCCGCAGCCGCCCGCGAGCGACCCCGCCTGGGACGGCCACAGCCCGTCCGAGGGTGCGGTGTACGAGGTCAACTGCCGCGGTGTCGGCGGCCAGCTGTCGCCGAAGCCGCCGATGTTCTTCGCCCAGCCGCCCGGCGGCCCGCCGCCGCCGGACCGCCCGTACGACCTGGGCATGAAGGCGCTCGGCATGATCCACTTCGACTCGCCGGCGCTGCACGCCGCCCCGGCCGCCACCGCCGTCGTCGGGGTGCCGGTCTGGCTCTGGTACACCGCCGGGCCGACCACGGCCGGCCCGCAGAGCGCCACCGCCAAGGGCCGGACGATGAGCGTCACCGCCACCGCCCGGCTGACGAAGGTGCACTGGGACACCGGCGACGGCTCGGCCGGCGCCGACTGCACCGGCCCCGGCACCGCCTACACCCCGGGCGCCGGCACCGAACCGCCCTGCGGCCACACCTACCGGAAGGCGTCCGGCGGCCAGCACGACCAGAGCTTCTACCTCACCGCCACGCTGACCTGGCGGGTCGAGGCGGTGCGCTCCGACACCGGGGCGCGGGTGTTCGCGGTCGACTACCGCGTCGACACGGACCAGCCGCTGCCGCTGAAGGTCGCCGAGGTGCAGGCGCTCAACTGACCGCCGGCCACGCCCCGACCCCACGACGAACCACCAGTTCCGGAAAGGCCGAAGCCCGGTGGAAACCCGCAACGTCCCGACGCCGAGCGCAGGCACCGCCGCCCTCGCCCCCGACCCGCACCGTCCGGCCCCGCACGTGCCCCCGCGCACCCTGCGGGCCCGGCGGCGGCGGCCCGCCGTGCTGGCGATGGCCGTCGCGCTGATCGCCGCGGGCGGCCTCGGCGGCGCCGCCCTCTACACCAGTTCGGGGCAGCGGATCGCCGTGCTGGCGGTGGCTCGCGACGTCCCGATGGGGCAGGCCATCACCGCCGACGACCTGGTGGTCGCGCACATCGCCGGCGACCCGCTGCTGCGCCCGCTGGACGCCCGGGACCGGGCCGGCACCATCGGCCTGCGCGCCACCACCGACCTCAAGCGCGGCGCCCTGCTGCTCAAGGCGGACCTGACGGCGGAGCCGGTGCTCCGCCCCGACCAGCAGAAGGTCGGCCTCGCCGCCAAGCGCACCCAACTGCCCGCCACCCGGCTGCAGCCGGGGCTGCAGGTGCTCGTGGTGTCCACCCCGGACGCCAAGGGCGACCAGGCGGCCGACCGGACGCCGGAGACGATCGCCGCGGTGGTGGTCACCGTCGGCCGCGTCGACTCCGACGGCAGCCAGGTGGTGGACGTGGCCGTCCCCTCGGCCGACGGACCGCGGCTGGCCGTCTGGGTGTCCTCCGGCCGGTTCCAGGTGATCCTCGCGCCGCGGGCCGGCGCCCCCGCACCCGCGCCGTCCACGAGCGGCACCACCGCGGACGACGGGAAGGCCGGGGCGGTCACACCCCCGGCCGGTACGCCGACGGGTGCCCCGAGCGGCAAGGCCACCGGAAGTCCGAAGAGCGGTACGGGAGGTGGCACCTGATGGCGGTCGTCGCCGTGGTCGGCGGCCCGGGCGCGCCCGGGGCCACCACCACCGCCCTCGCCCTGCTGCTCAGCTGGCCGCTGCCGCCGGGCCGCAAGGTCCTGCTCGCCGAGTGCGATCCGGACGGCGGCGCCGTGCTGGCCGGCGCGCTGGAGGGCCGCATCGACGCTGTGTACGGGCTGCGCAACCTGGCCGTGGCGGACCGCCGCGGCCTGCTCGCCCAGACCGTCTGGGAGCAGCTGGTCGACCTCTCCCCGGAGGGCACCGCGGAGCGGCTGCTGCTGCCGGGCCTCACCGACCCCGCGCAGGCGCCCGGCCTCGCGTACACCTGGGAGCCGCTCGCCGACACCTTCCAGGCCCTGGACGGCCAGGGTTACGACGTGATCGTCGACCTCGGCCGGTCCGGAGCGACCGGCCCGGGTGCGGTGCTCGCCCGGCGGGCCGACGTGGTGGTGGCGACCGTCCGGACCACCCTGCGCGGCCTGTCCGCCGCCCGGCCGCGGCTGGCCGCGCTCCGCGACGACCTGGAGAGCGCCGGCCCGGGTGCCGACGCGCTCGGCCTGCTGCCGGTCGGCGAGGGCCCGTACCCGCTGGCCGAGGCCGCCCGCGAACTCGGCGTCTCCGCGCTGGGCCTGCTGCCCTACGCGCCGCGCACCGCCAGGGTGCTCTCCGACGGCGGTGACACCGCCGACCGGCGGTTCGTCCGCTCCGAGCTGATGCGGACGGTGCGCAGCGCGGCCGACCGGATCCAGGAGGTCGCGGCCCGCCGCCGGCAGCGCCTCGCCCCGCAGGCCCAGGCGTACCCGCAGGCCCAGCCGTACCCACAGCCGCAGCCGTACCCCCAGGCCCAGCCCTACCCGCAGCCCGCTGCGGCCCCCGCGCCCGGCCCGGTGCTCGGGCCGGTGACGCCGCGGCAGCCGTGGGCGCCGGTGCCCGATCCGCAGTCGGTCGGCTTCCCGCAGCACATCGCACCGCCGGCCGTCCCGCAGCCGCCGGCGCCGGCGCCCTTCCCGCCGCCGGACCGGCAGCAGCCGCAGAACGGGTACGGGGAGGTGCTCCGTGCGCGGTAGTCCGCTCCAGCAGGGGCCGTCCTCGCCGCCCTGGCAGCTGCCGACCCCCGGTGCCGTGCCCGGCCCCGGCGTCGTCCCCGGTCCCGTCCGGCCGTCCGGGCCCGCCGCGCCCGTCGCGGCGGTGCCCGCACTGCAGCCGGTCGGCGTCCGGCCGGCCGTCGACCCGCAGGTCGCCCGGGAGCTCAAGCGCCAGGTCGCGGCCGAACTCCACCAGCAGCTCGCCAAACTGGAGGGCTCCGGCGAGGTCGACCGGGCCACCAGGCGCCAGCGCGGCCGGGCGCTGATCGAGGAGGTCGTCGCCCGCTGGTCCGACGCGTACGCGCAGACCCACGGGATCCCGCCGACCCGCGACCAGGACCGCGCGCTCGCCGAGGCCGTCTACGACCTGCTGTTCCGGGCCGGCCGGCTGCAGCCGTACCTGGACGACCCGGAGATCGAGAACATCCTGGTCAACGGCTGCGACGACGTCTGGGTGTCACGGGCCAACGAGCCGCTGCGGCAGGTGCCGCCGATCGCCGACAGCGACGCCGAACTCGTCGAGCTGCTGCAGGACCTGGCCCGCCAGCACGGCGGCGGCGAGCGCAGCCTCTCCACCGCCAGCCCCACCCTGGCGCTGCGGCTGGAGGGCGGCATGCGCCTGCAGGCGCTGACCGAGGTCACCCCGCGCCCGTACGTGGCGATCCGCCGGCACCGGGTCGCCTCGGCGACCCTCGGCGACCTGGTCGGACTCGGCACCCTGGACGCGACGTTGGCGGCCTTCCTGGCGGCGGCGATCCGGGCCAAGAAGAACGTCATGGTCACCGGCACCCAGGGCGTCGGCAAGACCAGCCTGCTGCGCGCGATGGCCGCCGAGATCCCGCCGGACGAGCGGGTCGGCACCCTGGAGACCGAGTTCGAGCTGTGGCTGCACACCCTCGGCCACCTGCGCCAGGTGGTGCCGATGGAGGCCCGGGAGGGCAACGGCGAGCGGGTCGACGGCCGGGTCGCCGGCGAGCTGACGATCGGTGAACTCATCCCGGCCGCGCTGCGGATGACGCTCTCGCGGATCATCGTCGGAGAGGTCCGCTCCGCCGAGGTGGTGCCCATGCTGCGGGTGATGACCAACGGTGAGGGCGGCTCGATGTGCACCCTGCACGCCCGCGCCCCGCACATGGTGGTCGACCGCATCGCCGAACTCTGCCTGGAGTACGGCGCCCACATGACCGACAGCCTGGCCTACCGGCTCACCGCCAACGCCGTCGACTTCGTCGTGCACGTCACCATGGTCGACGAGACCGCCGTCGGCGGCCGCCGGCACCGCTTCGTCTCGCACGTCCTGGAGGTCACCGGCCTCGGCGAGAGCGGCCGCCCGGCGATGAACCAGGTCTTCGGCCCGCGCACCGAACAGGGCGAGCCGCGGGCCGTCCCGCACACCCCGCCGCAGTGCCTGGACGACCTGCGCCGGGCCGGCTTCGACGCCGGCCTGCTGCAGTCCCCGTACGGCAGTTGGGGCGCCCCGCTGGGGCTGCGGATCGGCGGTGCCCGCTGATGCTGCTCTTCGTGCTCTGCGGCCTCGCCGTCGCCGGCGGGCTGGTCGCCCTGGTGGCCGGCCTGGTCGGCACCCGGGAGGAGAAGCCCGAGGCCCGGCCGGGCAGCGGCCGGCTGCACACCTTCTGGTACGGCGCCCCCGGGACGGCGAGCCCCGGCCGTGCCAGGGCGCGGCGGGTCCAGGCCGTGCTCGCGGTGGCCGGCGGCGCCGGCGCCTGGCTGTTCACCGGGATCCCGCTGACCGTGCTGCTGCTGCCGCTCGCCGTCTTCGGCCTGCCCTGGCTGTACGACGCCACCCGCTCCGACACCCGGCGGATCGAACGGCTGGAGGCGCTCGCCGAGTGGACGCAGCGCCTCGCCGACGTGCTGCTGCTCGGCGTCGGCCTCAACCAGGCGATCGTCACCAGCCGCCGCACCGCACCGCCCGCCCTGGAGGCCGAGATCGGCGACCTCGCCGCCCGGCTGCAGTCCCGCTGGCGACCGGAGGACGCGCTGCGCGCCTTCGGCGACGAACTCGCCGACGCCACCGCCGACAAGGTGCTCGCCGCCCTGCTGCTGCGGTCCGGCGACAGCGGCCCCGGCCTGGCCCGGGCGCTCGCCGACATCGCCGAGTCGGTCCGCGAGGAGGTCCGCCAGCGCCGCGCCATCGAGGCCGACCGGGCCAAGCACCGCACCACCGTCCGCTGGCTGGTCGGCATCATCCTCGTGGTGATCGCGGCCGGCGCCCTCAACCCGCGCTACACCGCGCCGTACGCGAGCGTCACCGGCCAGGTGGTGCTGGCCGTGGTCGCGGCCGCGTTCGTCGGGGTGATCGCCTGGATGCGGTCGCTCGCCGCCCACACCCCGCTGCCCCGACTGATCGAGCCCGACCGGCGCAGCAAGGCCGGCCGGCTGCCCGGCGACCCGGTCGAGGCCGAGCCGTCGCCGGAGGCCGCCGCCGCGGCCAAGGAGGCCCGATGATCTCGCCCTGGGCCGTGCTCGCGGGCGGCGCCGCGGCCGGCGGCCTCGCCCTGCTGCTCGCCGAACTCCGGCCCGCGCCGCCGGACCTCGGCCAGGCGCTCGGCCGGCTGCACCGCACCCCGGACCCGCGCCCCGCCGAGGAGACCCGCCCCGCCTGGTACGACCGGATCGGCGCGGACTCGCTGCGGCTGCCCGGCGCCCGGATCCCGCACCAGCAGCTCGCCCTGATCGGCCGCAGCCCGGCCCGGTTCATGGCGCACAAGCTGCTGTTCGCGCTGGTCGGACTCGTCCTGCCCGGCTACCTGGTGGCGATGGCCGCGGTCGCCGGGATCGGCCTGCCGGTCGCCGTGCCGCTGCTCGCCGGCCCGCTGCTGGCCGCCGTGCTCTGGCTCGTCCCGGACGGCATCGTGGCCGGCGAGGCGAAGGAGGCCCGCACCGAGTACCTGCACGGCGTCGCCGCCTACCTGGAACTCGTCGCCCTGGAGCGGGCCGCCGACTGCGGACCGGCGGAGGCCCTGCGGCGGGCCGCCGCGGTCGGCCGCGGCACCGTCTTCCGGCGGATCCGGGACGCCCTGGAACGCGCCGCCACCGACCGCCTGCCGCCCTGGGACGGCCTCGACGCCCTCGCCGCCGAACTCGGTCTGACCCCCCTCCAGGACCTCGCCGACATCATGCGGATCTCCGGCACCGACGGCGCCGCCGTGTACGACACCCTGCGTGCCCGCGCCAAGAGCCTCCGCGGCGAACTCCTCGCCGAGGAACTGGCGCAGGCCAACACCGACAGCGAGCGGATGGTCGCGCCGGGCTCGGCGCTCACCCTGCTCATGACGGTGCTGATCGTCTTCCCCGCGCTGTACCAGATGCTCGACGTCAGCTGAGCAGCCGACGACCACCCGACCGCCCGTCCTGGAGACCACACCATGACCGAGACCGCGGCCAGGCTCAAGCCCCTGGCCACCGCCCTCCTGCTGCCCGTCCTGCTGCCCCTGCACCTCGGCATGCCCTACCTGCACGTGCGCCTCGGCAGACTGCGCGCCGCCCGCGCCTCCGGCGACCGCGGCGCGATCAGCATCGAACTCGCCCTCACCATCATCGTCCTGGTCGCCATCGCCGGTGCGGTGCTGGCCGCCGTCAAACTGCTCGCCGGCAAGGCCGAGCAGAAGATCCCCACCGACGTCCCGGACGCGGTGAAGTGATCCGACGCCCGCGCGTCCCCGCCGCGCCGCGCACCGCCGCACTGCGCGACCGCGGGGCGGTCGTCCTCGGCCTGGCCATCGTCTTCCCGGTCGTGCTGACCGCCGTCATGCTCGTGGTGCAGGCCTCGCTCTGGTGGTACGCCGACCAGGTCGCCCTCACCGCGCTGCGCGAGGGCGTCGACGCCGGCCGGGTGCGCGGTGCCACCGCCGAGGACGGGGACGTGCGGGTACGGGAGTTCCTCGCCCGCTTCGGCCGGCTCGCCGAACTCGAGAGCGTCGACCACGCCGGTTCCGACGCCGAGACCCAGCAGATGACGGTGACGGTCCGTCCGCAGTCGGTCGTGCCGTTCTTCGACCGGCTGACCATCACCGAGACGCTCAGCGCACCCCGCGAGCGGTTCGTCCCGCAGGGCGGGCAGCGGTGACCGCCCGCGCCGCCCGACGGCGGCCGCCCGCGGGCCGCGACACCGGCGCCGTCCCCGTCGAGGCGGCGCTGCTGCTGCCCGTGGTGCTCGCCTTCGTGCTGATCGTGGTCGCCGCCGGCCGGGTGCAGAGCACCGGCGCCGTCGTCGACGCGGCCGCCCGGGCCGGCGCCCGCGCCGCCTCGCTCGCCCGCGGCGAGGACGGCGCCCGGCAGGCCGCCGCGGACGCCGTGCAGGACGTCCTCGGCCGGCGCAAGGTCCGCTGCTCGCAGGACCCGGTCACCCCGGTGTCCTACGGCACCCTGCAGACCCCCGGCGGTGAACTCGCCACCGTCACCGTGCGGGTGCGCTGCTCGGTGCCGCTGCGCGACCTGCTGGGTGTGGACGCGCTGCAGGGGGACAAGACCATGACGGGGGAGTTCACCTCGGTCGTCGACCGCTACCGCGGCGACTGAGCAGGGTCGACCGCCACCGCGGCGACCGAGCAGGAGAGGGGGGCCGGTGGCACACCGGAGAACACCGCCGCGGCGCCGCCGCGGCCCGGACGACGGCGCACTGTCGGTGTACGTGGCGATCTGCGCGGCCGCCCTGGTCGTGCTGGTCGGCATCGTGCTCGACCTCGGCGGACGGCTGCGCGCCGTCGAACGCGCCGACGCCCGCGCCCAGGAGGCCGCCCGCGTCGCGAGCCAGCAGCTCGACGTCGAGGCCGTGCTGCAGGGCCACGGCTACCGCATCGTCAGCCAGGAGGCCGCCGAGCGGGCCGCCGACGACTACCTGCGGGCCTACAACCTCACCGGCACGACCCGGCTGGTGGACGACCGCACCGTCGAGGTGCGGACCACCGGCACCTACACCAGCGCCCTGATCGGCGCGGTGATCCCCGACTTCACCCACCTCGAGGTGCACGGGTACGGCAAGGCCACCCTCGTGCCCGGCATCACGGAAGCGGAGAACGGCTGATGGCCGCGCGACGAGCCGACGACCCCGCCCGCACCGGCGCCCCCGCCCGCACCGGCGCCCCCGGCGACCGGACACCCGCCGGCGTCCGGCGCCCCGCCGCCGTCCGGACGCGGCGCCGCCGCACCGCCGGCTCGGTGGCCGCCGCCCTCGGCGCGCTGCTCGCGCTGGTCGCCCTACTGGCCGGCCTGCCCGCGCTGCTCGGCTACGGCACCCTGGCGGTCGCCTCGATGGGCGAACCCGCCACCGGCGGCAGCGCCGTGGAGGTCCTCACCAGCCCCGACGACGGACGGCTCTTCCTGTGGGCGCTGGTCGGCGTCGGCTGGATCGCCTGGCTCTGCTTCGCGCTGTCCGTGCTGATCGAGATCCCCGCCCAGCTCCGCGGCCGGGTCGCCCGCCGGATCCCCGCCTTCGGCTGGAGCCAGCGCATCGCGGCCGGACTGGTCGGCGCCGTCCTCGCCCTGCTGCCGGTGGCCGGTTCGGCCTTCGCCGCCGTCCCCGAACGCGGCCCGCAGGCCGTCGCCGCCGCGCTGCCCGCCGCGCCGCAGTACGCCGCGCTGCCCGCGGCCGCGCCGGCCGCAGCCCCGGCCGCACCCGCCCAGGACCACCCCGTCTACACCGTCCGCGACACCCGGCCCGCCGACAGCCTCTGGTCCATCGCCGAGCACCAACTCGGCTCGGGGGAGCGGTGGCAGGAGATCGCCCGGCTCAACGACGGCCGGGTGATGGACGACTCCGGGCGGCGGTTCGACGCAGACCGGCCGATCCATCCCGGCTGGAAGCTGCTGATGCCCGGCGACGCCAGGCCGGACGCCGGCGGCGGCGCAGCCCCGCAGCAGAGCCCCGCGCCCGCCCCGCAGCACTCCTCGGTCACCGTCGCCCCCGGCGACAGCCTCTCCGCCATCGCGCAGCGCGAACTCGGCAGCGGCGACAGGTGGCCCGAACTCTTCGAGGCCAACCGCGGCGTCCGCGCCCCCGACGGCGAACGGCTCACCGACCCGGACGTGCTGGTCCCGGGCACGGTGCTGGCCGTCCCCGGTGCCCCGCAGCCCGCCCCGCAGCAGCCGCAACCCGAGCAGCAGGCCCCGCAGCCGCCCGCGCAGTCCACCCCCGCGCCCGCAACTCCCGCGCCGGCCACGCCTGCACCCGCGAGCCCCGCACCGAGCACGCCCGCCCCCCACAGCCCCGCGCCGAGCACACCGGCGAAGCACACCCCGCCGCCGGTCGTCCCCGCCGGGGTCGGCCACGAGGCGCACGCCGCCTCCGGCGACTACACCACCGCGCTCGCCGCCTCCACCGTCGGCGTGCTGCTGGCGGCCATCATGATCGGCACGGTCGCCCGGCGCCGCGGCGACCAGCAGCGCGTCCGCCGGCCCCGGCACCGGATCACCATGCCGGCGCCGTCCGCCGCCGCCTTCGAGGCCGAGCTGAAGGCCCGTCAGAACGTGCCCGCGCTGGAACTGCTGGACCGCGCCCTGCGCACCCTGGCCCGCAACACCGTCCGCACCGGCAAGCGGCTGCCCTCCCTGGTCGCCGCGCGGATCACCCCCGGCCGCACCGTCGAACTCCACCTGTCCGGGCCGGCCGTGCCGATCGCCCCCTTCCGGGCCGCGCACGCCGCCAACGTCTGGTGGTGCCCCGAGGACTCCAACGAACTGCTGTCGCCCGGCCAGGCCGCCAAAGCCTCGGCGCCCTACCCGGCCCTGGTCACCCTGGGCACCTCGCCGGACGGCTCCGTCGTCCTCGCCGACCTCGAGACCGTCCGGCTGGTGCACCTCTCCGGCCACCCCGACGACGCCCGCGACGTGCTGCGCACCCTCGCCCTGGAACTCGCCCACAGCCCGCTCGCCGACCGCCTCCACCTGCACCTCGTCGGCTTCGCCGAGGACCTGCCGATCGCCGGCCGCGCCGCCGAACGCGTCCACCGCTACGACTCGCTGGAGCAGGCCCTCGGCGCACTCGGCCCGCGCACCGCCCGGGCCCGCGCCACCCTGGTCGCCGCCGAGGCCACCAGCCCGCGCGACGCCCGCAGCCGAGGCCGGTCCGACGAGGCCTGGGTCCCCGAGATCGTCCTCTCCGCCCAACCGCCCGCCGGCCAGGTGCCCGCCGAACTCGGCCGCCTGCTCGACGCCAAGCCGCGGAGCTGCCTCGCCGTCATCACCCGTGCCCCGGAACGCGGCAGCGGACCCGTCGCCCGCTGGACCCTGCCCGCCACCGGCGCCGCCACCCTGCCCGGCCTGCACCTCCAGGTCGAACTGCAGCGCCTCGACGACGCCCAGTACGCGAACCTCGCCGAACTCGTCCGCGCCTCCGGCGACACCACCCAGCACCTGGCACCCGAGTGGACCCTGGACGGCCCCGGCGACGACCTCGAACCGGCCGAACTGCCCGCCCCCGTCCCCGTGCTGGCCGCCGTCGGCAGCACCGCGGACAGGCGGCCGGCCAACGGCGCCAACGGTGCCAACGGCGCCAGCGGTGCCAACAGCGCCAACAGCGCCGACGGCGACGACGACGCCGCGCCGCGGCTGATCGCCCGGGTCATCGGCACCGGCGCCAGCCCCTTCGCGGGCACCGCCCCGACCGCCACCCCGCCGCAGCCCGGGACGGCCGTCGTCCGGGCGGTCACCCCCGTCAACCCGACCGCACCGCCGCTCACCCCCGTCCCGGCCGCCGCCGACCGGCCCCCCGTGCCGCAGCCGACCGCGGACCGGCCCGCCGTGGAGGCGCCGCCCGCCGACCGGCCGACGGCCGACCTGCCCGGCGCGGGCGGGGACGACACACCGCCCCCGCCCCGGCACACTGCCAACGGCATCGGCCGGCACGCCGCCTCCGGACCGGGCCGCCCGCCGCAGCCCGCCGTCCCCCGGCAGCCCGACCGCTCCGCGGACCAGGCACCCGCCCCCGAACCGACACCGACCCACGACCCGGCCCCCGACGTCGCCTCCCCGGCCGCCGGCACACCCCGCGCGGCCGCCGCCCGCACCGACAGCGCCGAACTGCTCGCCATCCTCCGCTCACCTGAAGCCCACACCGGCCGCTCCGCGCCCAGGCTCCGCGTCCTCGGACCGGTCGACATCACCGGCGCCACCGGCAGCACCGAACCCGCCGCCGTCCCCCGCCTCACCGAACTCGCCGCCCTCATCACCCTGCGGCCCGGCATCGACCACGCCACCCTGGACCGCGAACTGCACCCCGGCGCCGCCCACCTCGCCGAACTCGCCCCCGCCCTCGCCGCCAGCCCGCTCCCCGGCAAACTCACCCGCCTCGCCGCCTGGCTCGGCACCTCCGCCGACGGCCGCCCCCACCTGCGCACCGACCAGCCGGACGGCTACGCCCTCGCCCCGACCGTCAGCTGCGACTGGGACGAATTCCGCGGGCTCTACCGCCGCGGCATGCGCTCCACCAGCTCCACCGCCGACGCGGCGCTCGCCCACGCCCTCGCCCTCGTCCGCGGGGCGCCGTTCGCCGAAGCCCCCGCCGACGCGTACGGCTGGGCCGAACCCGAACGCCAGGACATGCTCGCCGCGATCGTCGACACCGCCCACGAACTCGCCGTCCGGCGCCTCCAGTACGGCGACCACCGGACGGCCGAGGCCGCCATCTTCCGGGCCCTGGCCGTCGCCCCGGACGTCGAACTCCTGCACCGCGACCTGTTCTACGCGTACGCCTCCGCAGGCGCCCGCGACCAACTCGTCCGCGCCGTCAACCGCCTCGACGCCCTCAGCCGCCGCACCGGCCGCGACCTGGACCCGGACACCGTGGCCCTCCTCCGCGACCTCCTCGCCGCCTGAGAGGCCCCGCCCCGGGGGTGCGGGGAACTGCGCGGCCCGGGTGCGGCCCACCTCGCGGATCAGGGCCGGGCCGAATTTCGTACGGTGCCCACTCCTGGATTGCGCAGTTCCCCGCGCCCCTGATTTCCCATGGCCGTACTCGCACGAATATGGGTCGCGGGGGAGGTGGTGGCCCGGTTAGCGTCGCGGCATGACGAGTTCGGACCTGCCCCTGCGACCCCGCCTGCGGGCGGCCCTCACGGTGGCCATGAAGGCACGCGACAAGGTGACCGTCGATGCCCTGCGACCCACCCTCGCGGCGTTGGACAACGCCGAGGCGGTGGAGCGTCCCGAGGGCGCCGACCGGAACCTCGCGGTCGAGCTGATCCCGATCGGTGCGGGTGCCGCCGAGGTGGCCCGCCGGGAGCTGACGGAGGAGCAGATCGTGGGGATCGTCCGGGCCGAGGCCGCCGAGCGGGCCGAGGCGGCGGAGGCGTACGACCGGGCGGGCCGTCCCGACCGTGCCGAGCGGCTCCGTGCGGAGGCCGCCGTCATCCTCGCGCACCTGGGCTGATCTCCGGTCCGGGCCCGCTGTCAGTGCCAGGCGGCAGGATGCGGAGCGAGCAGTCGAGCGCGTCCGGAGGAGCAGCCGTGGGCACCGTCAGCAGCGTGGGACCGGACCGGCCGGTGGAGTTCGTCCCGGCGTGGTGCGCCACCGATCTGGGGGTGCACCGGCCGTGCCGCGGCACCTACGAGTGGTACCCGTACGCGAGCCTGCCGCCGTTGGCGGCGGGCCGGTTCGACGGGGGGTTCGGCTGGCTGGGCGGGCCGGGGCCGGCGGATCCGGAGCGGGTGGCGCTGCTGGACGGGGTGGCGGCGGCGCTGGCCGGCACGGGTTGCGAGCTGCCCGCCGACTTCGTGGCGCTGCAGACCTCGGCCCGCTGCCACGACGTGCTGGACGAGGTGTCGGTGACGGGCTGTTGGACGGACGTGTCGCAGCCGCTGCCGAGCCCGTTCGAGCCGGGCGCGCGGCTGGTGCGGTTCCTGCGGGACCAGCAGGACTGCGTGTTCTGGTACCTCTACCTGCGGCCTTCGGGGGAGGCGTTCGTGGTGGGGTCGCCGTTGGACTTCGCCTGCCTGCCGGAGTGGGAGGAGGCGGAGGGGCCGGTGGACCTGAGCGCGGCGGTCGCCCACTGCGCCCCGGGCTTCGAGGAGTTCGCCTACCGCTTCTGGGTGGAGAACCGGCTCTGGCAGGCGTTGCAGCACGAGGAGGCGCCGGCCGCGCCGGAGCTCGCCGAGTACCTGGCCCACTACACCGACCGGTACACCGGCCCGGTGGCCTCGGTGTGACCGCGGGCGCGCGTCGGTTCCGGTTCCGGCCCTTGACCTGAAGTCCGCTTGAACGTGCAGGCTGGGGCGCAGAGGTCGGAGCGAGCCGGGGAGCGGTCGTGCGAGCGGTCTGGTTGACGGAGTTCGGCGGGCCCGAGGTGCTGGTGGCGGGCGAGGCGCCCGATCCGGTGCCGGGTCCGGGGCAGGTGGTGGTGGACGTCGCGTACGCCAACACCACCTTCGTCGAGACGCAGTTCCGGGCGAGCGGCCGTGGGCCGTTCGCGGCGGTGCCGCCGCTGGTGCCCGGCAACGGGGTCGGCGGCACGGTGGCGGAGGTCGGCGCGGGGGTGGACGGGGCGCTGCTCGGCCGCCGGGTGGTGACCTCCACCGGCGGGTCCGGCGGCTATGCGGAGCGGGCGCTCGCGGCCGCGGCCGACCTGGTCGCGGTGCCGGACGGGCTGGCCCTGGACGCGGCGGTCGCGCTGCTCGCGGACGGCCGCACCGCGTTGCTCCAGCTACGGGCCGTCCGGGTCGCCGCCGGGGACCGGGTGCTGGTCCTCGCGGCGGCCGGCGGTGTCGGCGGTCTGCTGGTGCAGCTGGCCGCGGCCGCGGGGGCGACCGTGGTCGGTGCGGCGGGCGGCCCGCGCAAGGCGGCCGTCGCGGCGGGCCTCGGCGCGAAGCTCGCCGTGGACTACCGGGAGGCCGGCTGGCCGGAGCTGGTGCGGTCCGGCACCGGCGGCCTGGACGTCGTCCTCGACGGGGTCGGCGGCGATCTGGCCCGGGCCGCCTTCGAGCTGCTCGCGCCCGGCGGGCGGATGGTCAGCTACGGGCTGGCGGGCGGCAGCTGGGCGGCGATCCCACCGGAGGCGGCGGAGGACCGCGGGGTGGAGCTCGTCGCACCGGCCCGGCCCGACCCGGTGCTGCTGCGCGCCGCCACCGCCGAGGCCCTCGCCGAGGGTGCGGCGGGCCGGCTCCGGCCGCTGATCGGGCAGCGGTTCCCGCTGGAGCGCGCGGCCGATGCGCATGCCGCGATCGAGATGCGGGCGACCACCGGCAAGACCCTCCTGGTCGTCCGGGAGGAACGGGACTGACCGGCCGTCACCGGACGGGACCTCCCGTCCGGGACCTCCCGTCGGGGCGCCGAAACCGCTTCGGCACACGGGCCCGCCGAACCTACGATCGGGGCATGACAGCTCCCGTGTACCCGCCCAAGCCGAAGCCCGGCGACCGGGTGGCGATCCTCTCGCCGTCCTCCGGCCTGCCGGCCGTCCTGCCGCTGCCCTTCGACCTCGGCCTGCGCCGTCTGACCGAGGAGTTCGGTCTGAAGCCGGTGGAGTACCCGACCACCCGGCGGATGGGCTGCTCGCCGCAGGAACGGGCCGCCGACATCCACGCGGCCTTCGCCGACCCGGAGGTCAAGGCCGTGATCGCCAGCATCGGCGGCGACGACCAGATCACCGTGCTGCCGCACCTCGACGACGAGCTGATCCGCGCCAATCCGAAGCCGTTCTTCGGGTTCAGCGACAACACCAACCTGCTGACCCACCTGTGGAACCTCGGCATCGTCGGTTACCACGGGGCGAGCGTGATGACCGAGTTCGGCCGCCCCGGCGCCCTGCACCCCGTCACCGGGGCCTCGGCCCGCGCCGCGCTGTTCACCTCCGGCCCGTACGAGCTGACCGAGCCCGCGGAGTTCAACGACATCGACCGGCCCTGGCAGGAGCCGGCGACCTTCGAGTCCGAGGCGCCGATGCAGCCCGCCGGGGGCTGGACATGGCACCGGCCGGAGCGGGTGGTCGAGGGGGTCAGCTGGGGCGGCAACCTGGAGATCCTCGGCTGGCTGCTGATGGCCGACCGGGGCATCCGCAGCCCCGAGGCGTACGAGGGCTGCGTGCTCTTCCTGGAGACCTCGGAGGAACTCCCGTCCGGCGAGGAGGTGTTCCGGATCCTGCGCAACATGGGGGAGCGGGGGCTGCTCGCCCGCTTCCCCGCGCTGCTGATGGGCCGGGCGAAGGCGTGGTCCTTCGACCGGCCGAACGACGCCGCGCAGCGCGCCGCGCACCGGGCCGGGCAGCGCGAGGCGGTGCTCCGCGCGCTGGCCGCGTACGCGCCCGACACCATGGCGGTGTTCGACGTCGACCTCGGGCACACCGACCCGCAGGTGGTGATCCCGTACGGCGGCACCGTCCGGGTGGACGGGCCGGCCCGCCGGATCACCGTGACCTACTGACGGACCGACGGCTGCGCCACCCGCCCGGGCGGTCATCGCGACCCGGCCTGGAAGCGGCCCGGGATCACCCCGTATGGTGGCGAAATCGTGCGCGGTGGAGGGCATCGCGCTGGCAAGGGCGAGGCCGCGGCGGGCGGCGGGGCGGGGCGGTGACCGGGCGTGGCGGACGTGACAGCGGCCTCCGGCGGCGGCGAGCGGAGACCGTTCGACACGGACACGCCCCCGCGGCCGGCCGAATACCGGCCCGGCGAGGAGCAGACCGAACCGCCCGCACCCGTGCCGCACACCGGCTGGACGACCACCATGCCGGCGATCACCCTGCCGTCCGTCCCGCCGCAGCAGCCCCAGCTGCCACAGCAGCCGCCCGGCCCGGCCCCCGTGCCGCCGTCCGCGCCCCCGCCCGCCCCGGCCGTCCCGCCCGGCCCGGGGCCGACCGGGCTGCCGGCCACCCCGCCGCTGCGCGGGTTCGGCGCCGGTCTGCGCGGCCGGATCCTGGTCGTCGAGGGCGGCTACGGCAGCAGCGGCCGCCGGCCCTGGGGCCGCGGCAGCGCACAGGCACCGGTGCTGTCCGCGATGCTGGCTGCCGTCTCGCCGCACGTCCTGCTGGCCTCCGACGCGGTCGACGCCGTGCACCTGCCCGGTGCCGGCGACCCGCAGACCGTCCTCGCCCATCTGCGCGCCGCCTCCCGGCACCCGGGCCCGCTGCTCGTCCACATCGGCGGGCACCTGGTCACCGACCGGCGTGGCGAGCAGCTCTTCCTGACGCTCCGTGACGCCCGCTCGCACGACACCCTGCCCTGGCAGGCCGTCGCCGCGGAGCTGCAGCACCGCCCGCAGGAGTGGGACACCCTGGTCGTCGCCGACCTGAGCGCCGACCAGACCGCCTGGCCGCTGGTGCAGAGCACGATCTCTCCGCTCACCGACGGCGTGCCGCTGTGGGCCGTGGTCAACCCGGACCCGGACCAGGTCGGCACGTTCACCCGGGCGCTGATCGAGGTGCTGCACGTCGGCGTCCCGGGCGCCGGGCCGGTGCTCGCACCGGAGGAGCTGCGCCGGCAGGTGCACTCGGTGCTCCGGCCGGAGGCCGCCGTCCTGCAGTCGCACGCCCCGGACCGCCCGGTCTTCCGCAACACCTCCCGGCAGATCGGCGACACCTCCACCGCGGCCAGGCTCAACGAGGCGCCCCGCCCCTCGGCCGTCCAGCCGAAGCGGCCGGGGGCCCGCCCCGGCCGTCCCCGCCCGGCGGCACCCGTCGCGGCCGCGCCGCGGATCACCCTGGCGAAAGCGCAGCAGGCGGTGCCGCGCGGCCCGGTGTCGCTGCTCAAGCCGGGGGTGCCGCCCACCCCGCCGCGTCCGGCGCGCCCGGTCTCGCTGCGCAAGCGGCTGCCCGGCGACCCGCCGGTGCCGCCGCCGATGTCGCCGGAGGCTGCGGCCGCGGCGGCCGAACCCGCGCGGACCGCGGCGGTCCCCGACCCGATCGGGGCGCCCGCGGAGGCGCCCGGCGGCTCCGCGGCCCGGGTCGAGCTCGGCAAGCGGGCCGTCCCCGAGGCGTCCCCCTCCGCGGAGCCGGCAGCGGGGCCGGCGGCCGAGCCGGTCGCGGACTACCGCGAGGCGGTCGGCCGGATCGTCCGTGCCGCCGACGCCGGCGAGCACGACACCGCCGCCGAACTCGCCCTCGCCCTGGAGGAGGAGGCCCTCGGTACGCACGGTGCGGCGGCCCCCGAGGTGCTGCAGGTCCGTCAGGTCCGGGCGCACGTCTCCCGGCTGGCGGGTCGTACGGTGCTCGCCGCCGACCTGTACCGGGAGGTGGCGCTGGCGCTGCTCGGCACCGCCGGTGCCGAGGACCCGGAGACCCAGCGGGCCGCGACCAACGCCGAGGCCTGCTGGCGGGCGGTGGCGGACCCGGTCGAGGCGATCCGGATCGCCCCGGAGATCATCGAGCTGCGGGCCCACCTGCCGGGTCCGGAGGGCCGCAAGCTGCGCGCGGCCGAGCGCTACCTCGCCAAGCTGGCGGCCGCGGCCGCCGAGGGCTGACGGACGCCGCGGCCCCGCGGACACCTGCAGGGCCGCCCCGCCGGCGGCGGGACGGCCCGGACGTGCGGGGCCGGTCAGCGTCCGGCGAGCGCGTGCACGAAGCGGGTGCCGTCCACGGTGCCGAGACCGGAGGCCAGGTCGTAGCCGGGGGCCGCCTGGTACCCCGTCACCTTGTCCCAGGAGTTGTCCCCGGCGGTGACGTCGTTGATGCCGCTCCACTTGGCGGGCAGCATCGCCAGGCCGTACATCCGCCAGTTCAGCTGGCCGAGGCGGTGCCCGGCGAGCTGGTCGGCGAGCGCGACGACGCCCGAGAAGATCGGGGTGGCCTCGCTGGTGCCGCCGGTGAGGTGCCAGCCGACCCGGGTCGGGTCGTAGGACTCGTACGTCCAGGCCGCGCCGTCGACGGCGGCGCTCATCGAGATGTCCGGGGTGCCGCGGTGGTTGCCGGTCACCTTGGCGACGCCGGCCTGGTACCAGGGGCGCTCGAAGACGCCGGAGACGCCGCCGCCGGCCGCGCCGTAGTCGTCGTGCCAGACCTTGTCGGGCGCGGTGCGGACGCCCTTGTCGTCCAGGGTCAGCTGGGTGCCGCCGACGGAGGTGACCAGCGGGTCGGCGGACGGCCAGGAGTTGACCCTGTACGGGTACAGGTCGCTGCCGTTCTCCATGGCGTCGGTCGCGCCGTTGTCGCCGGAGGCGGCGAGCACGGTGACGTTCCGGGCGGCGGCCTCCTTGAAGGCGTACCGCAGCTTCTCGATGGACGAGAAGTCGTGCTTGTCGAAGCCGGGGAAGGTGTTCTCGGTGGCGCCGAAGCTCTGCGAGATCACGTCGGCCCGGCCGGAGCGGATCATCGCCTTCTCGGCGTCCATCATCTCCGGCAGGCCGGTGACGCCCTCGGTCTCGGCGACGCCGGTCTCCACCAGGACGATGTGCGCGTCCGGGGCGATCGCGTGGGCGTACTCGACGTCGAGGGTGGTCTCGCCGGCCCAGCCGGTGTGGTCCCCGTTGGTCGGGTCGAACGGCGGAACGTCGCCCCACTTGACCACCTCGACGTCGGTGTCGGGCAGCCCCCACTGCTTGTCGAACACCTCCAGGTCGTGCTGGATCGTCGGGGAGCCGAAGGAGTCGACGATGACGATCGTCCGGCCCTTGCCGGTGACGCCCTGCCGGTACAGCGGGTCCAGGTCGTAGGCGGTGCGGTACTGCAGCGGCGAGTAGCAGTGGATGCCGATCTGCGCGACGCACTCGGCGGTGGATATCGGGGCGGTGCGGCCGGCCGCGCTGATGTGGCCGCTCGACGCGGGCCGGACGTGGACGGCCGGCCCGCGGAGGGCGGACCCGGCGGCCGGCCGGGCGACGGCGGTGCCGCCGGCCAGGGCGGTGGCCCCGACGGCGAGCAGCGCGAGCGCCCGGACGGTGGAGCGGGGACCCGCGGTGACGGGATGCGTGCCCATGGGACTCCTCGGTGGAGGGGTGCCGACCGGTCGGTCGGCACCCCACATCCCACCGGGCGCGGGCCCGTTGATCCATAGTCACCCCGGGGCCGTCGCCCCCACCGCAGTGGGCCACCGGATCGGGTAAAGACCACCCCCGGATTCGGTAAGCCCACATGACTCCGGGGCGGTGTCAGCGGGCGCGCGGCCAGCCGAAGCAGGGGGCCGACCACTCAGGGGCGCGGGGAACTGCGCAATTCAGGTGACGTTCACTTGGCTGGTAACGCGAACCCGGAACAGGCGCAGCGCAGCTCCCGTCAGCGGGCGCCGCCGTTGATGTACAGCGTCTGCCCGCTCACGTACGAGGCGTCCTCGCTGGCCAGGAAGGCCACCACCGAGGCGACCTCCTCCGGCTGCCCGACCCGGCGCAGCGGGGTCCGCTCGGCGGCCATCGCCTGGTGGTCCTCGGCGGAGGAGCCGACCCGCTCGGCGGTGGCGGCGGTCATCGCGGTGGCGATGTAGCCGGGGGCGACCGCGTTCACGTTGATGTTGAACGGGCCGAGCTCGATCGCCAGGGTGGCGGTGAGGCCCTGGATGCCGGCCTTGGCGGCGGCGTAGTTGGCCTGGCCGCGGTTGCCGAGCGCGGAGCGCGAGCTCAGCGAGACGATCTTGCCGTACTTCTGCTTCACCATGTACCTCTGCGCCACGTGGCTGCAGTTGTAGGCGCTGGTGAGGTTGACGGTGAGGACGGCGTCCCAGTCGTCCTTCGCCATCTTGAAGAACAGGTTGTCCCGGGTGATGCCGGCGTTGTTGATCAGGATGTGCAGCGCGCCGAGGTCCTCGACGACCTGGGCGAACACCGCGTCGACCGCGTCGTAGTCGGCCACGTCGCAGCCGTACGCGCGGGCGGTGCCGCCCTTGGCGGTGATGGCGTCGGCGGTGGCCTGCGCCCGCTCGGCGGTGAGGTCGACGACGGCCACGGTCGCGCCCTCCTCGGCGAGCCGGGCGGCGGTGGCCGCGCCGATGCCCTGGGCGGCGCCGGTCACCACGGCGACCTTGCCTGCGAATCGCGTCATCTGATCTGCCCTCAGTTCTTCTCGACGAGTACGGCGGTGCCCTGTCCGACACCGACGCACATGGTGGCCAGGCCGCGCCGGGCGCCGGTCCGGCGCATCCGGTGCAGCAGGGTGGTGAGGATGCGGGCGCCGGAGCCGCCCAGCGGGTGGCCGAGCGCGATCGCCCCGCCGCTCGGGTTGACCAGGTCGTGGTCGAAGCCGAGCTCGTTGACGCAGGCGAGCGCCTGGGCCGCGAAGGCCTCGTTGAACTCGGCCTCCTCGACGTCGCCGACCTGCCAGCCGGCCCGGGCCAGCACCTTGCGGGTGGCGGGGACGGGGCCGATGCCCATGACGTCCGGGTGGACGCCGGCCGAGGCGCCGGCGACGTAGCGGCCGAGCGGCTCCAGGCCGAGCCGGCCGAGCGCCTCCTCGGAGACCAGCAGCAGGGCCGCGGCACCGTCGTTCATCGGCGAGGCGTTGCCGGCGGTCACGGTGCCGCCCGCCCGGAAGACCGGCTTGAGGCCGGCCAGCTTCTCCAGGGTGGTGTCCTCGCGGATCGACTCGTCGGCGGTGACGGTGACCCCGTCCGGCCGGACGACGGGCAGCAGTTCGGCGTCGAAGTGGCCGTCCTTGCGGGCGGCGGCGGCCCGCTGGTGGCTGCGCAGCGCGAAGGCGTCCTGCTGCTCGCGGGTGACGCCGAAGCGCGCGGCGACCTCCTCTGCGGTCTCGCCCATGGAGAGGACGCCGTGCAGCTCCTTCATCCGCGGGTTGGTGAGCCGCCAGCCCAGCCGGGTGTCGAAGGTCTCCATCCGGTGCGGCATCGCCTCGTCGGGGCGGGGCAGCACGAAGGGGGCGCGGGTCATCGACTCGCAGCCGCCGGCGACGACGACCTCGGCCTCGCCGGAGCCGATCGCCCGGGCGGCGCTGGTGACGGCCTCCATGCCGGAGGCGCACAGCCGGTTGACGGTGGCGCCGGGGATGCTGTCGGGCAGTCCGGCGAGCAGCACGGCCATCCGGGCGGCGTTGCGGTTGTCCTCGCCGGCCTGGTTGGCGGCGCCCCAGTAGACGTCGTCGATGCGGGCCGGGTCGAGCTGCGGCACCTCGGCCAGCAGACCGGAGAGGACGGCGGCCGACAGGTCGTCGGGCCGGACGGTGGACAGCGCGCCGCGCAGCCGCCCGATCGGGGTGCGGCGGGCGGCGGCGAAGTAGACGGGACGCACTTCGTCGGGCTCCTGTTCTCGTGGGTTCTAGAACGCGTTGATGCCGGTCAGGGATCGCCCGATCAGCAGCTTGTGGATCTGGCTGGTGCCCTCGTAGAGGGTCATGACGCGCGCGTCGCGCAGGTACTTGCCGACGGGGTACTCGTCGATGAAGCCGTAGCCGCCGAACACCTGCAGGGCGTTGTTGGCGGCGCGCACCGCCGCCTCGCTGGCGTACAGCTTGGCGGTGGAGGACTCGGTGGCGAAGGGCAGGCCGCGCTCGATCAGGTCGGCGACCTTCCAGGTGAGCAGCCGGGACGCCTCGACGTCGACGGCGATGTCGGCGAGCAGCTCCTGCACCAGCTGGTGGGAGGCGATCGGCTTGCCGAACTGCTCGCGCTCGCCGGCGTACTTCACGGCGGCCTCCAGGCAGGCCCGGGCGATGCCGACGCAGCCGGCCGCGACCGACATCCGGCCCTTGGCGAGCGCGGACATCGCGACCCGGAAGCCCTGGCCCTCGGCGCCGAGCCGGGCGCTGTCGGGCACCCGGACGCCGTCGAGGACGAGCTCGGCGGTGGCCTGCCCGCGCAGCCCGAGCTTGCCGTGGATCGTGCGCCGCTCGAAGCCGGGCAGGCCGGTCTCCACCAGGAAGGCGGTGATGCCGCGGTGGCCCTCCTCACCGGTGCGGGCGAAGACCAGGGCGACCTCGGCCCAGGTGCCGTTGGTGATGAAGGTCTTGCCGCCGGTGATCAGCCAGTCGCCGCCGTCGCGGACGGCCCGGGTGGTCAGGTTCGCGGCGTCGGAGCCGGTGCCGGGCTCGGTGAGGGCGAAGCAGCCGAGCGCCTCGCCGGAGGTGAGCCGGGGCAGCCAGGACCGCTTCTGCTCCTCGGTGCCGTACCCGGCGATCGACTTGCCGACCAGGCCGAGCGAGACGGAGACGATGCCGCGCACCGCGGAGTCGCCGCGGCCGAGCTCCTCCAGCACCAGGCAGTACGCCAGGTGGTCGCCGCCGCTGCCGCCGTACTCCTCGGGGATCGTCAGACCGAGGAAACCGAGCTTGCCGAGCTTGCCGACGATGCCGCGGTCCACCGACTCGGCGCGGTCCCAGGCGGCCGCGTGCGGCACGATCTCGCGGTCGGTGAAGGCCGCGGCGAGGTCGCGGACGGCGGCCTGCTCCTCGGACAGCTCAAGATTCATGGCGGCGGACGCTCCATAAACTAGCAGTGCAAGTTTTAATGGGAGCGTAGCCCCACCGCGCCGCCCGCGGAAGGGTCGCCTGCAAGAATGTGCGACACCCCACCCGATCGGAGGCCGCGACCGCATGGCCCGCCCGCGCACCCCGCTGCTCAGCCGCGAGCGGATCGTCGCCGCCGCGCTCTCCCTGGTCGACGCCGACGGCCTGGACGCGCTCTCCACCCGCCGCCTCGCCACCGAGCTCTCGGTCAGCGGGCCCTCCCTCTACAACCACTTCGCCACCAAGGACGACCTCCTCGACGCCGTCGTCGACAGCGTGATGGGCGAGGTCGACCTGTCGATGTTCGACGCGCCGGAGGACTGGCGCACCGCCCTGCGCGACTGGGCCCGCAGCTACCGCGCCGCGCTCGCCGCCCACCCCAACGTCGTCCCCGTCCTCGCCCAGGGCCCCGGCCGCCGCCCCAACGCGCTGCGCCTCGCCGACGCCGTCTTCGGCTGCCTGGTCGACGCCGGCTGGCCGCGCGGCCAGGCCACCCGGATCGGCGCGCTGATGCGCTACTTCATCACCGGCTCCGCCCTCGGCTCCTTCGCCGGCGGCTTCCCCGAGGACGCCGCCGTCTACGCCGCCGACTACCCGCACCTCGGCGAGGCCCACCTGCTCGCCGAACACCGCCGCGCGATCGACGAGGGCGCCTTCGAAACCGGCCTCGCCGCCCTCCTCGACGGCCTCGCCCTGCGCCACCCCGCCGCCGACCCGAAGCCGTAGAGGGGCAACCACCCAGGGGCGCGTGGGGGCACCTCCCGGCCGAAGGCCGGGGAGAACTGCGCAGTCCGGGCTCGGTACTCCCGGCCGCTCCGGCTCGCCCGGGTCCGTACGGTGGCAGCCGTTCGAAGGGTTTCGTTCTCCCCTCCGGGTCACAGCCACCCGGGATGCGTTTGCCCGGTCGGACGGACGGTCATCACTGGCTGCTGTCCCCTCGGTCCGCCCACCCGGAGCCCACCGTGCAGCCACCGCCCCACCCGGCCCGAACCCGTCGCCGGCCCCTGCGCCCCGCCGCCGTCCTGGCCGCCGCCCCGGCCGCCGGCCAGGGCGGTGCCGGGCAGCAGGCCGGTCAGGGCGAGGGCGGCGGCCAGGACGGCGGCCGCCCGTCGCTCGATCGCGCACTGCGCGAGCTGGTTACCGCCCCCGGCGGCCCGCCCGGCGCCATCGCCGTCCTGCGGTACGGCGACCGCACCGAGGTCCACCGCGCGGGCACCGCCGAGGTCGGCACCGGCCGCCGGCCCCGCATCACCGACCACATGCGGATCGCCAGCGCCGCCAAGGCCTTCAGCGGCGCCGTCACCCTGCGGCTGGTGGACCGCGGCGCCCTCGGCCTGGACGACACCATCGGCGAACGGCTGCCCGACCTGCCCGCCGCCTGGCACGCGGTGACGCTGCGCCAGCTGCTCCAGCACACCAGCGGCCTGCCCGACTACAGCGACTCGGCCGCCTTCCGGGCCGTCATCACCGCCGATCCGCACCACGTCTTCGACCCGCACCACCTGCTGGACTACGTCTTCGACCAGCCGCTCGGCTTCGCCCCCGGCACCCGGTACCGGTACTCCAACTCGGACAACATCGCCGCCGCCCTGATGGCCGAGGCCGCGACCGGCCGCCCGTACGAGGAGCTCCTCGCCCGCCTGGTGAACCGCCCGCTCGGCCTGCGCGAGACGACCCTGCCGCGCGGCTACGAACTGCCCGAGCCCTACCTGCACGGCTACGACGTCGTCCCGCCCGGCCCGCCGGAGGACGTCTCGACGCTGTTCGGCGCCTCGGGCGCCTGGGCCTCGGGCGGCATCGTCTCCACCCCCGCCGACCTGTCCGCCTTCATCCGCGCCTACGGCGGCGACGGCTTCCTGAAGCCCTCGACCCGGCAGCAGCAGACGGACTGGGTGCCCGGCGCCTCCGAGCCCGCCGGGCCCGGCACCAACGCGGCCGGGCTCGCGCTCTTCCGCTACACCACCCGCTGCGGCGTCGTGTACGGCCACACCGGCAACACCGCCGGCTACACCCAGTTCGCCGCCGCCACCCCGGACGGCCGCCGCTCGGTGACGGTCTCCGTCACCGAGCAGATCAGCCGGAGCACCCGGCCCGCGCTGCTCGTGCAGCTGCGGGCGGTCGAGGAGGACTTCGTCTGCCGGCTGCTCAACGGCCCGGAACACTGAGGGCGTCGGCCGCCGCCAGTGCGGCCCGCACCTCGGAGGCCGGGTCGCCCTCGTGGTAGATCCGTTCACTGCGCTCGATCCCGTCCAGGAACTCCTGGTAGCGGACGGCGTAGCCGAGGTGCACCAGCGGGGCCGCGAGCTCCAGCGCCCGCAGCGGGTCCGAGCCGGGGGCCGCCGCCGACCAGGCGGCGGCCCAGACGGACCGGACGTCCGCCCAGCGCTGCTCGCCCAGGAAGTCCTGCGGCCGCAGCCCGTCGAAGGCCGGATGCCCGAAGAAGGCGTCCGAGAAGTCGACCAGCACCGTGGCGCTGCCGTCCGAGCGGTAGTTGCCCGGGTGGAAGTCGCCGTGCACCAGGGTGAGCGGCAGCCCGCAGGCGTCCAACGCGTCGATCACCGCGGGCAGGCCGTCCAGCAGTGCCCCGGCCCGCCCGTGCTCCTCGGCCGACAGGTCGTCCAGCCGGGGCAGCAGCTCCCTGGCCTGCTCCAGCACCCGCCGCGGCGAGCGGTCGCGCAGCCCGTGCGCCGCCGGGTCGGCGGCCAGTGCCGCGGCCAGCCCGGCCTGGACGGCGACGGTGCGCCCGACCGCGTCCAGCATGGCGTCCTCGGGCAGCCCCCAGCAGTCCTCGCCCGGCACGTGCTCCAGCAGCAGCCGGCCGGGCGCCGCGGCGATCACGCCGGGCACCAGGGCCGGGTCGAGCGAGGCGACCAGGGCGATCGGCCGGTGCTCGTCGGTGCCGAACGGCGGCGTGGTCTTCAGCCAGGCCGGCCCGTCCGCCGTGGGGATGCGGACCAGACCCGAGAGGTTCCAGCTCTTCACCTGCTCGGCGGGGCCGGTCGCCGGGCGGCCGCACGCACGGAGCGCCTCCTCGGCCCAGTCCAGGGCGGCCCGCAGGCCCTCCGCGGTGGCCCAGACGGCCCGCAGCGGGTCCTCCTCCAGCCGGACGGATCCCTCGTCGAGCACGGCCTCCGGCCGGCGCAGCGCCTCCGCGTGGTACACCACGTGCCCGCCGCGTCCGGCCTCCCCGCCCGCCACGGACACCAGGCGCAGCACCAGCACCGGCACCCCGAGCCGCTGTTCCAGCCCCCGCGCGACCGGCCCGACCTCCTGCCACCGCGGATGGTCCACCGGGAACGGCCCGACCTCCCCCAGCGTCTCGCCCTCGAAGGTCACCACTGCCGTCACACTGCGCTGCACACTCTGTTCCACCCGCGCATTGTGACCACCCGTCAGCACTCCGGCCAGCGATTTTCCCCGCCGCCGCTCAGGGCGCCCCCGCGTCGCCGGGCAGGAAGGCCGGCCGCAGGTCCGGGTCCACCGGGTCGTAGTACCGGTGGTACACCGGCGTCAGCCCGCCCGAGACCGGCGGCACGATCCAGCTCCAGTCCGCCGGTGTGGGCCGCCCGTGCCGCCGTTCCCGCGCGACGTGCGCGAGGAAGCGCGCCGACTCCGTGTGGTGGTCCGCCATGGTGACCCCGGCCCGCTCGTAGGAGTGCAGCACCGCCACGTTCAGTTCGACGAGCGCCCGGTCGCGCCACAGGCTCCGCTCCGACCCGGTGTCGAGGCCGAGCCGCCGGGCCACCTCGCCGAGCATGTCGTACCGGTCGGCGTCGGCCAGGTTCCGGGCGCCGATCTCCGTCCCCATGTACCAGCCGTTGAACGGGGCCGCCGGGTAGCGGACGCCGCCGATCTCCAGGGTCATGTCGCTGATCGCCGGCACGGCGTACCACCGCAGGCCGAGCCCGGCGAACCACGCGTGGTCGGGATGCCGCAGCGGCACCTCCAGCACCGCGTCGTCCGGCAGCTCGTACCAGCGCGGCTCCTCGCCGGGCCGGTGCCGGATCATCAGCGGCAGCACGTCGAACCGGTCCTCGCCGCTCTTCCAGCCGAGCCCGCGGGCGAGTGCGGCGAGTGCGGCACCGGCCGGGTCGCCGGTCCAGCCGCCCTCCCCGTCGGGGTGACCGGCGTAGCGGACGAGCTGCTGGTTGAGGATGCGCGGGGCGGGCCGCCCCGGCCGGTCCGGGGCGAAGACGGAGACCACCGGGCGGATCCGGCCGCCGTTGGTGGCCGTCCGCAGGTGCTCGAAGCACTCCTCGGCCATCGCGTCCGGGGTGTCGACGTGCCGCAGGTCGCGGACGACGAGGCTGCGCCAGTAGAGGCGGCCGATGCAGCGGGCGGCGTTGCGCCAGGCCAGCCGGGCGCCGAAGGCGAGTTCCTCGGCGGTGTGCCGGTAGCCGCCGGTCCGTTCGATCTCGGCGAGCACCTGGCGGACCCGCGGGGCGGGGTCGCCGGTGCCCGGCTGCTCCCGGTGGAACTGGCGGACGAAGGCGACGGCCTCGCCCGCGAGCGCCCCGGTCGGCGACGGTGCGGCCGCGGCCGGCGGGGCCGGCGGCTGGGGCGCGTGCTGGTGGGCGTAGGGGCAGGCCGCGGCGGGTCTGCGGGTGGCGCGAATCCGGCGGAAGATCAAGGACACATCCCTCCCTGGCGTCATGGGTACCGGATGTGCCGGGCCGGGCGCGGAGAGTGCGCGATTGTGCCGCGTCCCGCCGCGGCGGCCGCTAAGGTGCCCCGCCCCGCCCCGCCCCCGCCCCCGGCCCCGCCTCCGTCCGGCGCGGCCGGCCGGACACGGCGGAGGGGCGCCCGCACCCCGCGGACGCCCCTCGACTCCCGGAGGATCAGCCCATGTCCTCCAGGCGGATCCCCTTGGTCTCCTTCATGAAGCGGGCCACGAAGACCATCGAGCCGAGCGCGAAGGCCGCGTACAGGGCGTAGGTGGCCGAGAGGTTCCACCGGGACATCGCCGGGAACGACACGGTGATCGCCCAGTTGGCCAGCCACTGTGCGGAGGCCGCGACCGACAGGGCGGCGGCACGGATCCGGTTGGGGAACATCTCGCCGAGCATCACCCAGACGACGACGCCCCAGGAGAGCGCGAAGAACAGCACGAACAGGTTGGCCGAGACCAGCGCCACCGTGCCCTGCAGGTCGGGCAGGGTGACGTCGTCGCCGGTGCCGGTGGCGGAGGAGAACGCCCAGGCGGCGGCGCCGAGGGTGACGGCCATGCCGGCCGAGCCGATCAGCGCGAGCGGCTTGCGGCCGATCCGGTCGACGAGCAGGACGGCGATCACGGTACCGGCGATGTTGATCACCGAGCCGATGAAGCTGATCATCAGCGAGTTGCTCTGGTCGATGCCGACGGACTGCCAGAGGATCGACGAGTAGTAGAAGATCACGTTGATGCCGACGAGCTGCTGGAAGACCGAGAGGCCGATGCCGACCCAGACGATCGGCAGCAGCCCGGCCCGGCCGCCGAGCAGGTCGCGGAAGCGCGGCCGGTGGTCGGAGGCGATCAGGCCGCGGATCTCGGCGATCCGGGCTTCGGTGTCCGTCCCCTCGCCCTCGACCTCGCGGAGCACGGAGCGGGCCTCGTCCAGCCGCCCGGCGGAGATCAGGAAGCGCGGGGACTCCGGGATCATCGCCGACATCACGAAGTACAGCACCGCCGGCAGCACGCAGATGCCGAGCATCCACTGCCAGGCCTCCAGGCCGAGCAGGCTGCCCCGGGTGTCGCCGTCCGCGGCCTCGGCGAGCAGCCAGTTCACCAGCTGGGAGACGGCGATGCCGAGCACGATGGCGGCCTGCTGGAAGGAGGCGAGCCGGCCGCGGTAGCGGGTCGGGGCGACCTCGGCGATGTAGGTCGGGGCGATCACCGAGGCGATGCCGATCGCGGCGCCGCCGAGGACGCGCCAGGCGGCGAGGTCCCAGGCGGAGAAGGGCAGCATCGAGCCGACGGCGCTGAGCGCGAACAGCACGGCGGCGGCCTTCATCACCCGGATCCGGCCGTAGCGGTCGGCGAACCGGCCGGCCAGGGCGGCGCCCACCGCGGAGCCGAGCAGCGCCGAGGAGACGATCAGCCCGGTGACGCCGTCCCCGATCCCGAACCGGGCCTGGATGCCGGAGACGGCGCCGTTGATCACCGAGCTGTCGTAGCCGAACAGGAAGCCGCCGAGCGCGGCCGCCGCCGTGATGAAGACCACGAAGCCGAGTCGGTCCGGCGACTGCGCGCGGGCCGCTACGGGCTGTTGGGTGACGCTCACGATCACTGACTCCTGTGTACTCGACATTGAGAGAGGCGTCAGGATCGTACCCCCGGCCCGTTCATCACATGTACGCACTATCCGGTCATTGGGGCAAACCATTCCGGACGAGCGTTCAAGAGCTGAATAGTATGAGGATTCAGCTGACTCAGACGGGCTCCGAGAGGGACAGCCCGAACCGGCCCTCGGCGTCCGTCCACCAGTGGGTCAGCCGCAGGCCGGCCGCCGCCAGCTCCCGGGCCACCCGCTCCCGCCGGAACTTCGCCGAGACCTCGGTGCGCAGCTCCTCGCCCTCGTCGAAGTGCACCGGCAGGTCCAGCGCCGGGATCTTCACCGTCTGGTCGCGGACGGAGCGCAGCCGCATCTCGATCCACTCCTGCTCGGCGTCCCAGAACGCCACGTGCTCGAAGGCGTCCGGGTCGAAGTCGGCGTCCAGCTCCCGGTCGAGCACGTTCAGCACGTTCTTGTTGAACTCGGCCGTGACCCCGGCCGCGTCGTCGTACGCGGCGACCAGCACCGCCGGGTCCTTCACCAGGTCGGTACCGAGCAGCAGCGCGTCGCCCGGCTCCATGGCCGCCCGCAGGGTGCGCAGGAAGCCGGCCCGCTCGGCGGGCACGAAGTTGCCGAGCGTGCCGCCGAGGAAGGCCACCAGTCTCGGCCCGCCGCCGGGCGGCAGCCCGAGCCCCTGGGTGAAGTCGGACAGCACCGCGTGCACGTCGGTGCCCGGGTAGTCGGCGATCAGCGCCTTGCCCGCGGCCTCCAGCGCGCTCTCGCTGACGTCGACCGGCACGTACCCCCGCAGGCTGCCGATCCCGTTCAGCGCGTCCAGCAGCAGCCGGGTCTTCTCCGAGGAGCCCGACCCGAGCTCCACCAGGGTGCGGGCCCGGGTGAGCGCGGCGATCTCGCCGGCCCGGTCGGTCAGGATCTCCCGCTCGGCCCGGGTCGGGTAGTACTCGGGCAGCCGGGTGATCTCCTCGAAGAGCTCGCTGCCCCGCGCGTCGTAGAACCACTTCGGCGGCAGCCACTTGGGACTCGCGGTCAGGCCCCGCTGCACGTCGTGCCGTAGCGCGTGGCTGAAGTGGTCGGCGGGCAGCAGGCGGGTCAGGTCGAAGGTGCTCACGGCGAGTCGTCCTCTCGCATCGGGCGGCCGGCCGCGGGTGCGGGCCGGTCGCTCTCCTCCTCGGTGCGCCCCGGTCGGGCGGACTCCTGTGCGGCGGGCGCCGGTTCGGCGCGGTCGATGGGGTGCAGCGCCACGCCCGCCGGTCCGGCGAGCAGCAGCGTGCGGTCGGGGACCTCGGTCCAGCCGGGTCCGTCGTCGTACGGCTCCGAGGCGACCACCACGCCCGGGCCGGAGCGGTGGAACAGCGTGTCGCCCCAGGCCGTCGCGGCGATCGAGGTCCCGTCGGTGACGAGCAGGTTGAGCCTGGCGTCGCCGTACTTGGCGGCCTCCCGGACGGTGTCGGCCAGCGCCTCGCCCAGCTCGGCGCCGGTGCGCAGCCGGGCCAGCAGCAGCGCCCACAGCAGGGCCGAGTCGCTGCGCGCCTCCAGCGCCATCAGATCGGCCGGCGGCAGGGTGGCGGCGAGCGGGCCGTACCGCTCCGGCCAGCCGGGCAGGGCGCCGTTGTGGCTGAACAGCAGCCGCCCGGCGGCGAACGGCGCGGCGGCGGCCTCGCCGGGCGCGCAGCCGGCGGTGGCCGAGCGGACGGCGGCCAGCAGGGCCCGGGTGCGCACCACCCGGGCGAGGTCGGCGAGGTTCTCGTCCGCCCAGATCGGCCCGGTCCGGCGGTAGCGGGCGGGCCGCTCGTCGCCCGACGCGTACCAGCCGATCCCGAAGCCGTCGGCGTTCACCGTGCCGTACCGCTGCCGCCGGGGCGCCCAGGACTGCCGGACGAGCCCGTACGGCGGGTCGAACAGCAACGCGCCGAGCGGCAGTTCACCGCCGAGGTAGGCGAGGTGGCGACACATCAGGCGCCCTCCGTGCCGCCGGCGGAGCGGGCGGTGCGGAACCCGGCGAAGATCTGCCGCCGGACCGGGTAGTCCCAGTTGCGGAAGGTCCCGCGGCAGGCGACCGGCGCCACCGCGAAGGAGCCGCCGCGCAGCACCTTGTACTCCGGGCCGAAGAACACCTCGGAGTACTCCTTGTACGGCCACGGGGCGAAGCCCGGGTAGGGCAGGAAGTCGCTGGCCGTCCACTCCCAGACGTCGCCGATCAGCTGCCGGGCGCCGCAGGGGGCGGTGCCCTCCGGGTAGCTGCCGGCCGGGGCGGGCTGCAGGTGCCGCTGGCCGAGGTTGGCGTGCTCGGCGGCGGGCGGTCCGTCCCCCCACGGGTAGCGCCGGGAGCGGCCGGAGGCCGGGTCGAAGCGGGCGGCCTTCTCCCACTCGGCCTCGGTGGGCAGCCGCCGCCCGGCCCAGCGGGCGTACGCGTCGGCCTCGTACCAGCTCACGTGCAGCACCGGCTCGTCCGGCGGGACGGGTTCGACGGTGCCGAACCGGCGGCGCAGCCACTGGCCGCCGTCCCGGCTCCAGAAGAGCGGGGCGGTCAGGCCGGCCTGCATCCGGTGCTCCCAGCCGGCCGGTGTCCACCAGCGCGGCTCCCGGTAGCCGCCGTCCTCGACGAAGGCCAGGTAGGCGGCGTTGGTGACGGGCGCGGTGTCC
Source organism: Kitasatospora sp. NPDC093679 (assembly GCF_040683455.1). Lineage (NCBI taxonomy): Bacteria > Bacillati > Actinomycetota > Actinomycetes > Kitasatosporales > Streptomycetaceae > Kitasatospora > Kitasatospora sp. NPDC093679. The sequence continues at coordinate 131,198 of NZ_JBFBDW010000009.1, read as the reverse complement.
AGCCAGTACGCGGGCAGGTCCACCCGGTGCGCGGGCCGCTCGTTGTCCAGTGCCCACGGCTCGGTGTCGGTGCCCATGGTGAACGGGCCCGCGGGGACGAGGACTTCGGCGGGCAGCCGGTCGGCCGGGGCGGCCGGCGGGGGAGGGGCGGCCAGCACGGCGGCGCCTTGCCGCAGCTGATGGGTGATCAGCATGGTCTCGTCGTGCTGCTGCTCGTGCTGGGCGATCATGCCGAAGGCGAAGCCGGCGTCCAGCAGCGGCGCGCCCTCCAGCGGGCTGGCCTCCAGCAGGTCGAGGACCCTGCCGCGGACCTCGTGCGCGTAGCGCCGGGCCTCCTCGGGCGGCAGCAGCGGCAGGCTCGGCCGCTCGGCCCGCGGGTGCTCGAAGGCGTCGTAGAGCGGGTCGATCTCGGGATGCATCGGGTCGTGGCCGCCGACGTTGCGCAGCAGCCACAGCTCCTCCTGGTTGCCGATGTGCGCGAGGTCCCAGACCAGCGGCGACATCAGCGGGGAGTGCTGGGCGGTGAGGTCGTGGTCGTCCACGCAGCCGGTGAGCCCGGCGGTGCGGTCGCGGGCGGCCAGCAGCTCGGCGGCGATCGCCTCGCGGAGCGTCGCCGGGTCGGTGCGGTCGGCGTTCAGCACGGTGCGTCCTCCTCGACGGCGGGGCGGCGGCCCGCGCGCACGGCGTCCAGCTGGTCGTCGGCCGGGCAGCGGCCCCGGGCGGGGTAGCGGTCGGCGTACTCGGCCAGGGCGCGGCGCAGCCCGGCGGTGTCGGGCCGGCGGGCGAGCGCCCGTTCGGCGGCGGCGAAGCAGGTGAGCGCGGCCTGCCGCAGTTCGGGGTCGGTGGTGGCGAGCGCGGCGGCCCGCCGCCAGAGGCTGCAGCGCGGGGGCGGCAGCGCCCGGTCGTGGCCGAGCGGCTCCAGCGCGGCGAGCGCGGCGTCGGTCGCCTCCGGGTCGTCGAGCAGCGCGGTGACCAGGGCGAGCGGCACGAGCCAGCCGTCGCCGGGCTGGGCGTCGATCATGCGCAGTTCCAGGTGGCCGCGCGGCCGGACGGGCGGGAAGAGCGTGGTGCGGTGGTACTCGAGGTCGGCGAGGGTCGCGGGCCGCTCGCCGGCGCCGCGCAGCCACTGCCGGAAGGTGAGGCCGGGCGGCGCCGTCCAGGGCCGGCCCTCGGGCCGCCGCACGCACAGCACCTCGGCGTCCAGCACGTACCGGGCCCAGGCCTCGCGCGGGTCGCCGTCGGGCGGCGGCGCGAGGGTGCGGGTCGGGTCCATCCGGGACCACACCACCTGGCGGCTGGACCGGAATCCGGTCGGCCGGCCGTCCAGCAGCGGGGAGTTGGCGAACGCGGCGACCAGCACCGGGCCGAGCCGGTGGACGAGCCGCCAGCGGCGGGCCACGGCGGCCTCGGTGCCGGCGTCCACGCAGACCTGGACGGAGGCGGTGCCGGTCATCATGATCCGGCCCCAGGGCCCGGCGCGGTCGAAGAAGGTCTGCATCGCCCGGTAGCGGGGGTGTTCGGCCTGCATCCGGCGGGTCCGGCCGAGCGGGTCGGTGCCGCTGCCGGTGAGCCGCAGACCCTGCCCGGCGAGTGCGGTGCGCAGGGCGGCCTGGTCGCGCAGCAGGTCGGCGGCGCAGGCGGCGGGGGAGTCGGCGGGCCGGGAGCTGAGCTCGACCTGGCCGCCGGGTTCGCGGGTGAAGCGGGAGCCCGCCGGGAAGAGCGGGCCGTCGTGGTCCTCGGGCAGGGCCGCCAGGGCGGCCGCGGTGCGGGCGGGGTGGACCGGCTGCTCGGGACATCGGCTGTCGTGGACGAACCACTCGGCCTCCACCCCGACCAGGGCGGGTGGCCCGATCTTGAAGCAGATTCCGGCCAGATGGGTCTCGGCGGACGCCTCGGTCAGCGGCGTCACGCTGGGTGTCTGATCGATTCCTTCGGTGCTGCGCTGCGGACGGACGGGTATCACCGGACTCACCATCCCTCGGTACGCGGTTGCGGCCCGGTATTTCCTGCTCAGTCTGCTACGCGGCAAACATCGCCGCCGCTCAACGCAGGTCAGGCGCATGCCAGCCGGTGCAGCGCGCGCTCCAGTACCGGCAGCGGCAGGGCGTAGTTGAGCCGGAGCAGCCCCGGCCGGGACGCTCCGAAGTCCGCCCCGTCCGCCAGTTCGACGTCACGCTCCGTCATCGCCTGCTCTCTCGCCCGTTCGGGTGGCAGACCGAGGGCGGCCCCGTCCAGCCACAGCAGGTACGAGGCCTGGGGGCGGGCGAGCACGGCCGGGCCGAGCGCCGCCAGGGCGAGGCCCCGGGCGGCGACGAGGTGCCGCAGCAGCCCGTCCAGCCAGTCGCCGCCCTCGGCCAGGGCGGCGCGCTGGACGATCTGCTCCAGCAGTCCGCCCTCCCACACCCCGAGGGCGGCGGCCCGGTCGCGGACCCGGTCGCGCAGGCCGGGATCCGGCACCAGCAGCCAACAGCTGGGGATGCCCGAGGTGTTGAAGGTCTTGCCGACCGATCCCACGGTTACCGTGTGCCGGGCCGCGGCCGGATCGGCGACGGCCACCGCGACGGGGTGGGGCAGGCCGTGGTCGGGGTGGACGAGGTCGCCGTGCACCTCGTCCGAGACCAGCAGGCCGCCCTCGGCGGCGGCGAGGGCGGCCAGCGCGCCCACCTCGGCGGCCGTGCGCAGCCGCCCGGTCGGGTTGTGCGGACTGCTGACCAGCAGCACCCCGGGGCGCTGCGCGGCGAAGCGGTCGACGGGCAGCCCGGACGGGTCGTCGGCGCGGCCGGACGGGACGGCGGCGAAGGGCAGCCCGGCCGCCGCGCAGAGCCCGGCGAAGCCGCCCCACTCCGGCGCCGCCGCGACGGCGGTGCGGCCGCGGACGAGCGGCGCGGCGGCGTCCAGCAGCAGCCGCATCGCGGTGCGCGGACCGCAGGGCAGGCAGAGCACCCACGCCGGGTCGACGGCCGCGCCGTGCCGCCGGCGGTACCAGTCGGCGACCAGGCGCGGGCCGTCCGGATCGGCCACGGTGTAGCCGAACGCCGGGTGGCGGGCCCGCTCCGCCAGGGCGGCGCCGATCGCGGCGGGGCCGGGGAGGTCCATGTCGGCGAGGCCGAGGGCGATCCGGCCCCGGCCGGCCCGGGCCCACTTGCTGCTGCCCGTCCCGCTGCGGTCGAAGGACTCCGTCACCGCCGCTCCTTCCGTCCGGTCGCCGGGCGGCGACCGCCGTCTCCACGCTACGGGTGCGGCGGGCGACCGTGCAGCATGCCCAAAAGGGGAGCGCTCCCACGGGAGTTCAGGTTTCGCATCGCCAACTCCGTCCGATGCCTTGACGGGGCATGGCCTTCGTGGCTTGATATCCCATGAGCTCAGGGCCTGGCCCTGAAGGGCGGGTTGAGAAGATCCGCCGCTCCGGCGACTCGTCGACCAAGCTCCGACTGTTCCATCGACGTATCGTCGATCCCCAGTAAATGGGAGCGCTCCCACCCGCGACTCCCTCCGATGCACGTCAGGGTCCCTCCCCCACCCGAAAGGACTCCGTAAGTGCCTTCCCCCATCATGCGGCGTCTGCGCACGTCGGCAGCGGCCGCGGCGCTGGGCGTCGCAGCCGTGCTGCCGCTCGCGACGGCCGTCCAGCCCGCAGCCGCGGCCGAGGCCAAGCTCGACAACCCGTATGCCGGCGCCAAGGTCTACGTGAACCCGGACTGGTCCGCCAAGGCCGCCGCCGAGCCCGGCGGTTCCGCGGTCGCCAACCAGCCGACCTTCGTCTGGATGGACCGGATCGCCGCGATCAGCGGCTCCTCCGCCGCCAAGGGCCTGCGCGCCCACCTGGACACCGCCCTCGCCCAGGGCGCCAACCTGGTGCAGATCGTCATCTACGACCTGCCCGGCCGCGACTGCTCCGCCCTCGCCTCCAACGGCGAGCTCGGCGCCACCGAGATCGGCCGCTACAAGACCGAGTACATCGACCCGATCGCCGCGATCATGTCGGACTCCAAGTACGCGGGCCTGCGGATCGTCAACGTCATCGAGCCCGACTCGCTGCCGAACCTGGTCACCAACGCCGGCGGCACCGCCGGTTCGACCGACGCCTGCGCCACCATGAAGGCGAACGGCAACTACGAGGCCGGCGTCGGCTACGCCCTGCACACCCTGGGCGCCATTCCGAACGTCTACAACTACATCGACGCCGCGCACCACGGCTGGCTCGGCTGGGACTCCAACATGGGCCCCGCCGCCACCGAGTTCAAGAAGGCCGCCACCACCGGCGGCGCCACCGTCAACGACGTGGCCGGCTTCATCGTCAACACCGCCAACTACAGCGCGCTGACCGAGCCGAACTTCAAGGTCACCGACTCGGTGAACGGCACCACCGTGCGCCAGTCCAAGTGGGTCGACTGGAACTACTACGTCGACGAGCTGTCCTTCGCCCAGGCGCTGCGCACCAAGCTGGTCGGCGAGGGCTTCAACAGCAGCATCGGCATGCTGATCGACACCTCCCGCAACGGCTGGGGCGGCACCGCCCGTCCGGCCGGCCCGGGCCCGCTGACCTCCGTCGACGACTACGTCAACGGCGGCCGGGTCGACCGCCGTATCCACGCCGGCAACTGGTGCAACCAGAGCGGTGCCGGCCTCGGCGAGCGCCCGACCGCCGCGCCCGCCACGGGCATCGACGCCTACGTGTGGGCCAAGCCCCCGGGTGAGTCCGACGGCGCGAGCCAGGTGATCCAGAACGACGAGGGCAAGGGCTTCGACCGGATGTGCGACCCGACCTACACGGGCAACGGTCGCAACGGCAACAGCATGTCCGGCGCCCTGCCGAACTCGCCGCTCGCCGGCGCCTGGTTCTCCGCGCAGTTCCAGCAGCTGCTGGCCAACGCCTACCCGCCGGTCGGCGGCACCACCACCGACACCCAGGCGCCGACCGCCCCGACCGGTCTGACCTCGCCGGCGAAGACCTCCGGCAGCGTCTCGCTGTCCTGGACGGCCTCCACCGACAACGTGGGCGTCACCGGCTACGACGTGTACCGGGGCAGCACGCTGGTCGGCTCGTCCGCGACCACCTCGTTCACCGACACCGGTCTGACCGCCTCCACGGCGTACAGCTACACGGTCAAGGCGAAGGACGCGGCCGGCAACGTCTCGGCGGCCTCCACGGCGCTCTCCGTCACCACCTCGGCCGGCGGCACCACCGACACCCAGGCGCCGACCGCCCCGACCGGTCTGACCTCGCCGGCGAAGACCTCCGGCAGCGTCTCGCTGTCCTGGACGGCCTCCACCGACAACGTCGGTGTCACCGGCTACGACGTGTACCGGGGCAGCACGCTGGTCGGCTCGTCCGCGACCACCTCGTTCACCGACACCGGTCTGACCGCCTCCACGGCGTACAGCTACACGGTCAAGGCGAAGGACGCGGCCGGCAACGTCTCGGCGGCCTCCACGGCGCTCTCCGTCACCACCTCCGGCACCGGCAACGGTTCCGGCTGCACCGCCACCTACAAGGTGAGCAGCGACTGGGGCGCCGGCTTCAACGCCGACGTCACCGTCACCAACAACGGCACCACGGCGATCAACGGCTGGAAGGTCACCTGGACCTACGGCGGCCAGCAGAAGATCTCCAACCTCTGGAACGGCAGCTACACCCAGACCGGCCAGACGGTGACCGTCACCAACGCGGCGTACAACGGCGCGATCGGGGCAGGCGGCTCGGCGGGCTTCGGCTTCGGGGCCACCAACTCGGGCGGCAGCAACGCCGTCCCGACGCTGACCTGCACGGCGCTGTGACCCGCACCGCGACCTGATCGCGGACCCCGGGCGGCCGATCCCACGGCCGTGGGATCGGCCGCCCTCCCGCATGCGGGGGCAACCCCAGGGCGGCGGAGAACCCCTGGGGTCACCCCTGCCCGGAATGCCCGGCAGCGAGTTCGAAGGCGGAGTTGACCAGGGCCACGTGGCTGAACGCCTGTGGCATGTTGCCGAGTTGGCGTCCGGAGTGCGGGTCCCACTCCTCGGCCAGCAGTCCGACGTCGTTGCCGAGCGAGACCAGCCGGACGAACAGGTCGCGGGCCTCGCCGGTCCGCCCGATCGCGCCGAGGGCGTCCGCGAGCCAGAACGAACAGGCCAGGAAGGCGCCTTCGTTGCCGGGGAGGCCGTCCGCGGGGGAGCCCGCCGAGTAGCGCCGGATCAGCCCGCCGTGGTCCAGCCCGGTGCGGACGGCGTCCACCGTGCGCACCACCCGCGGGTCGTCCGGCGGCAGGAAGCCGCTCTTCACGACGAAGAGCGTGGCGGCGTCCAGGTCCCGTCCGCCGTAGTCCTGGACGAACAGGCCGCGGCGGCGGTCCACGCCGTTCTCGCAGACGTCCGCGTGCACCGCGTCCCGCATCTCCCGCCAGCGGTCCACCGGGGCGGGCAGGCCGGTGAGTTCGGCCATCTTGAGGGCGCGGTCGGCGGCGACCCAGGCCATCACCTTGGAGTGCACGAAGTGCCGCCGGGTGCCGCGCACCTCCCACAGGCCCTCGTCGGGTTCCGTCCAGTGCTTCTCCAGGTAGGCCATGAGCGTCCGCAGCAGGCTCCAGACCTGGCGTTCCATCGGGATCCCGGCCTGCAGGGCGAGGTGCATGGTGTCCACCACCTCGCCGTAGACGTCGAGTTGGAGCTGGCGGACGGCGACGTTGCCGAACCGGACGGGGGTGGAGCCGTCGTAGCCGGGCAGCCAGTCGGCCTCGATCTCGGGCAGCCCGCGTTCGCCCGCGACGCCGTAGACGGCCTGCAGGTCGCCGGGGTCGCCGGCGATCGCCCGCAGCAGCCACTTGCGCCAGGCGGCCGCCTCCTCGCGGAAGCCGCCGCGCAGCAGCGCGGAGAGGGTGAGGCTGGAGTCGCGCAGCCAGCAGAAGCGGTAGTCCCAGTTGCGTTCGCCGCCGAGCACCTCGGGCAGTGAGGCGGTGGGGGCGGCGACGATCCCGCCGGTGGGCTCGTAGGCGAGCGCCTTGAGGGTGATCAGCGAGCGCAGCACGGCGCGGTGCCACTCGCCGTCGTAGTGGCATTCGGACGCCCAGCGCTCCCAGCCGTCGAGGGTGCCGGCCAGGGCCCGCGCGGAGTCGGCCCGGGGCGGGGCGTGCAGGTGGGAGGGCTGCCAGGTGAGCACGAAGGGCACCTGGTCGCCCGCGGAGACGGTGAAGTCGGAGGCGGTCGTGCCGTCCTCGCCGTAGGTGTGCACCCCGGTCGGCACCCGCAGCCAGGCGGAGTCCGGGCCGGCGACGGCGACCCGGTGGTGCTCGGTGCGGCGGACCCAGGGGTGGACCCGGCCGTAGTTGAACCGCAGCCGCAGCTCGCCGCGCATCGGGACGGTGCCGGAGACGCCCTCGACGATCCGCACCAGTTGGGGGACGCGGTCGCGCTGCGGCATGAAGTCGATGATCCGGACGGTGCCGTCGGGGGTGGCCCAGAGGGACTCCAGGACGAGGCTGTCACCGAGGTAGCGCCGCCGGGTGCACTCGCCGCCGGTGGCGGGTGCGATCCGCCACGCGCCGTGCCGGCGGTCGCCGAGCAGTCCGGCGAAGCAGCTGGGGGAGTCGAAGCGAGGCAGGCAGAGCCAATCGACCGAACCGTCCTTGCCCACCAGGGCGGCGGTCTGGAGGTCACCGATGAGGGCGTAGTCCTCGATGCGTCCGGCCATCGTGACCATTCTCCGCCGAAGGCGTCAGGAACCGCACGGCGTAAGGAATCCGGGGCCGGCAGGGGTGGAGCCGGGAACTCCCGTTCCGCTTGCAAGGAAGATCAGATCATAGGAAAATCGTGTCGAGTTGTTGGCTTTTTCCTGAACCGGAGGGGGTGCCGTCATGCGGCAACCGAACTGGGTGCCCGCCGGAACAGACCTCGAGAAGCCCAACGCGGCCCGCATGTACGACTACTACCTCGGCGGCTCGCACAACTTCGAGGCAGACCGGCAGATGGCCCGCAAGGCGGTGGAGCTCTGGCCGGAGCTCCCGCGGATCATGCGGGCCAACCGGGCGTTCCTGCGGCGGGCCGTCCAGTACCTCGCCGAGTCCGGCATCACCCGGTTCCTGGACATCGGCTCCGGGATCCCCACCTTCGGCCCCGTCCACGAGGCCGCCCGCCGGACGGCCCCCGACGCCCGCGTGGTGTACGTCGACAACGACCCGGTCGCCGTGGCGCACAGCCGTCTGCTGCTGGAGGACGACCCGCTCAGCAGCGTCGTCCAGGCCGACCTGCGCCACGTCGACGACCTCCTCGCCCGTCCCGAGGTGAGCAGCCTGCTCGCGGCGGGCGAGCCGGTCGCGGTGCTGCTCGTCGCGGTGCTGCACTTCGTGCCGGAGTCCGACGACCCGCACAAGCTGGTCGCCGCGCTGCGCGACGCGCTGCCGCCCGGCAGCGCCCTGGTGCTCTCGCACGCCTCGCTGGAGGGCCGTCCCGACCAGGCCGGCTCCCACCAGGACCTGTACCGGAAGACCCCGACCCCGCTCACCATGCGCAGCCGGGAGGCCATCGAGGCCTTCTTCGACGGCTTCGAGCTGGTCGAGCCCGGGGTGGTCTACCTCCCCGAATGGCGTCCGGACGATCCGCAGGAGGTCGGCCCGCATCCGGAGCGGATGACGGGCGTGGCCGGCGTCGGACGACTCCCGTGAGCGGCGGGCTGCCGGTGGGGGCCGGCAGCACGGAGGGCCTGCGCGAGGAGTGGGCCCGGCTGCTCGGCGGCAACCACGGCGGAGCGGTCCACCCGCGGGTCGTCGACAGCCTGGTCGACCGCACCGCCGAGCTGCTCGACCGGGCCCGCCGTGCCCGGCCCTTCGACCCCGTGCCCGCCCGGCAGGCCGGCGCGCTGCTGGTCGACGCGCACTTCACCGACCCGGAGGTGCTGGCCCGGGCGGTCGAGATCCTGCACCGGCAGCCCGCCGCCGACGGCGTCGGCCCGATGCTCTCCGGCGCCTTCGCGGCCGGCTGGGCCGCGGCCCTGCGCGAGCGGACGCTGCGCGAGCAGGAGGCGATCCGGCTGGCCGCGGACACCGCCCGGCACGGCGTGGAGCGCGCCCTGCGCGAGTCCGAGGCCCGCTTCCGGGCGCTGTTCGAGAGCGCGGCGATCGGCATCGGCATCGGGGACGTCGAGGGCAACATCCTGGCCGTGAACAAGGCCATCGGGGAGATCTTCGGGGTCGGCACGGAGGACATGGCGGGCCGCCGGGTCGGCGACCTCGTCCACCCCGAGGACACCCCGGGCGTGTGGGAGGCCTACGGCGACCTCATCAGCGGCAAGCGAGAGTACTTCCAGGTCGACAAGCCGTACTACCGGCGCGACGGCGAGGTGGTCTGGACGCACCTGACCGTCTCGCTGATCCGCGACGCGGACGGCGTGCCCAAGTACCAGGTCGCCATGCTGGAGGACATCACCGACCGTTACCGCCTGCAGGAGCGGCTGCGCCACCAGGCCACCCACGACCCGCTCACCGGCCTGCCCAACCGGGCCGCCTTCTTCGAGCGGCTGGAGCGGCTCTTCGAGGAGCCGGAGCCGGGCGCCCGGTTCGGTCTGTGCTACGTCGACCTCGACGGCTTCAAGGTGGTCAACGACAGCCTCGGCCACGACATGGGCGACCAGCTGCTGACGGCGGTCGCCAGTCGGCTGGACGCCGCGCTCACCCCGCTCGGCCACATGGTGGCCCGGCTCGGCGGCGACGAGTTCGTGGTGCTGCTGGAGAACTGCCGGGGCGAGCAGGAGGCGGTGGCCGCGGCCAAGACGGTGCTCGCCGCGCTGGCCAAGCCGGTGATCGTGGGCGACCACAAGCTCGCCGTCGGCGCGAGCGTCGGCGTCCTCGAACGCCGGGTCGCCACCACCACCCCGGGCGCCGCGGTACGGGCCGCGGACCTGACGCTCTATCGGGCCAAGGAGGCCGGCCGCGGCCGCTGGACGCTCTTCGACCCCAAGGAGAACGCCCGCGCGGTCAGCCGGTACGCGGTGTCCGTGCGGATGCCGTCCGCGCTGGACCGCGGCGAGTTCTTCATCGACTACCAGCCCCTGGTCAACCTCGCCGACGGGTCGCTCGCCGCGGTCGAGGCGCTGGTGCGGTGGCGTCACCCGCAGCTCGGCGTGCTCGGGCCCGAGGAGTTCGTCGGCACCGCCGAGGAGACCGGTCTGATCATGCCGCTCGGGCGGTGGGTGCTGGAGCAGGCCTGCGGCCAGGCGGCCGACTGGGTGCGCCGGTTCGGCGACCGGGCGCCGCAGTTGAACGTCAACCTGGCGGTCCGTCAGGCCCGCAACGCCGGGCTGGTCGCCGACCTCGACCGTATCCTGCGCACGAGCGGTCTGCAGCCCGGCAAGCTGCAGCTGGAGATCACCGAGTCCACCGTGGTCGGCCCCGAGGACGAGGCGCTCAAGTCGCTGCACGGCCTGGTCGACCTCGGCGTCTCGCTGGCCGTGGACGACTTCGGCACCGGCTGGTCGAACCTCGCCTACCTGCGCGACCTGCCGGTCTCCGGGCTGAAGATCGCCGGCTCCTTCGTCGGCGACCTGCACGACCCGGCCAAGGACACCCACCTCGGCTGGCGGATCGTCAGCGGACTCGTCTCGCTCGCGCACACCCTCGGGCTGACCGTCACCGCCGAGGGCGTGGAGAACCGCGCCGACGCCGAGCGGTTGCGGCTGATGGGCTGCGACTGGGCGCAGGGGTGGCACTTCGGCCGTCCCGTCCGTCCCGGCGAGATCGCCCGCCGGATCGCCGAGGCCAACCTGTCGGAGACGGTCGACCTCGCCGAGTGAGGGGCCGTCGACCGCCCGTCGACAATTCGGGCAATTCAGATAAACCCCCCCAAAGCCCTTGACTCGGCGTGACCGCCGTGAGGATGATGGCTCCAACCGGTACCGCTACGGCGGGACGCCAGGTACCGGCCGTCACCGTCGGCGCCGCGTGCGCCCGAGACGACCGACGCATTCCGAGGGCAGGGCCCGGGGGGCTCACCGAGGCCGCGGGGGACGCAGCCCGAGCGTCGTTGATCCGTCTCCACCCCGTTTCCGCGGGCACCCCTGTGCCCTGCCGCCTCCCGAGAGGCCGCTCGCGATGAGCACCACTGCGTCTTCCGACCCGCACCAGCCGTACCCGATGCACAACGGCCGGCCCATGCGCCGAGCCACCGACAGGGCGGAGGGTGCACCGCAGCCCATGCGCCGGGCCGGGGACCTCGCCCCCCGGCACACCGTCAGCCTGGTCGTGCCGGCCCACAACGAGGCCCGCAACATCCCCTGGGTGTTCGAGCAGATCCCCCGATGCGTGGACGAGGTCATCCTGGTCGACGGCTCCTCCAGCGACGCCACCCTCGCCATGGCGCGGCACTGCCTGCCGACCGTGCGCAACGTCCAGCAGACGGGCCCGGGCAAGGGGAACGCCCTGCGCACCGGATTCGCCGCCGCCACCGGCGAGTACATCGTCATGATGGACGCCGACGGCTCGATGTGGCCCGGCGAGATCCCGCACTACCTGCACTTCCTCGACAACGGGTACGACTTCGTCAAGGGCTCGCGCTGCATCGCCGGCGGCGGATCGCTCGACCTCACCCGCATCCGCGCCCTCGGGAACCGCGCCCTGATCGCCGTGGTCAACCGGCTGTACCACACGGTGCTGACCGACCTCTGCTACGGCTACTGCGCGTTCAACCGCAACTTCCTCGACGAACTCCGGCTGCGTTCGTCCGGCTTCGAGATCGAGGCCGAGATGATCGCGCACGCCCTCCGCTCGGGTCTGCGCATCGCCGAGGTCCCGAGCCTCGAACTTCCCCGCCGCAGCGGTCGCTCGCACCTCCACGCCGTCTCCGACGGCCGCAGGGTGCTGCGGACGCTGATCGCCGAGCGTCCCGGAGCCAGGTCCGCGGCGCCCGTTGCCGTGGGGGAGCGATGATGAATGGCTACGACCGGCGCACCCCGGCAGCCTGCCCGCGCCCAGCCGCACGAGAATCGCTCTACACCCCCGTCCGGGTGGTCGAGCTGGACCTGGACGAGCCCGGGCGGCTGCATGCGCCCGGCGGTCTCGGCCCCGTCGACCCGGAGGGCCGCGTGTTGGCGTTGGTGCGGCTGCACGGACACCCGCTGGGGTTGGTCGAGGCCACAGGCACGGCAGGCGATCCCGCCACGCTGCGCCGGGCGCTGGTCGAAGCCGCTCACCGGGAACTGCGCGTTCCCTCCCTGTCCACCGCGACACCCGCGGCGCGTCCCCGCCGGACCGGGCCGCCGCGGGTGCCCGCGGACTCGCCGACCGTCACCGTGGTGGTCTGCACCCGCAACCGGCCGGCCACGCTGCGGCGCTGCCTCGACTCGCTGCTGCGCACCGACTACCCGTACATCGACGTCGTCGTGGTGGACAACGCCCCGGACGGCACCGACACCCGGGACATGGTGCTGGAGCACTACAGCGACCGGGTCCGCTACCTGAGCGAACCGGTCCAGGGCTCGGCCCGTGCACGGAACACCGGTCTCGCGGCGGCCCGCGGCGAGGTCTGCGCCTTCGCCGACGACGACCTCGTCGTGGACCGCCGCTGGGTCGCCGCCCTCGTTGAGGCGTTCCAGGGCGACGAGCGGATCGGCTGCGTCACCGGCCTGGTGCTGCCCGCCGAGCTCGACACCGCCGCCCAGGCCGCGCTGGAGAGCTACGGCGGCTACTCCCGCGGCTTCGCGGCCCGCAGCTGGTCGCTGCGCGACGCGAACGCCGACCCCCTGCAGCGCTTCTCCGTCGGCCGCTTCGGCTCCGGCGCCAACATGGCCTTCCGGACGGAGGTGCTCCGTGCCGTCGGCGGCTTCGACCCGGCCACCGGCGCGGGCACGCCGGCCCGCGGCGGCGAAGAGCTCTACGCCTTCTTCTCCGTCTACAACGGCGGCCACGACATCGCCTACCAGCCGGAGGCGATCGTCTGGCACAGCCACCCGCGCACCGACGAGGCCCTGGCCCGGCAGATCTTCAACTTCGGGGTCGGCTTCGGGGCCTACCTGACCGCCGCCGTCGCGCACCGGCCCGAGGTGCTCGGCGACCTGCTCCGCAGGCTCCCCCGGGGCCTGTGGCAGTGGCAGGCCGTCCACCGCCGGCGGGCGACCGAGAACCACGGCCCCGAGCCGGTGCCCGGCCTCGGGCGGCGCGAGCTGCAGGGCCTGGTGTACGGCCCCCTCGGCTACCTCTGCAGTGTCTGGCACCAGCGCGGTGCACGGATCGGAGAGTGATCACCATGATGACCGCCGCCGCCGCCGTACTGCCGGAGCCCCCGGCCACGATCCTCGACATCGACCTGGCCCGTCCCACCGAGCTGAAGCTCCCCGGAGGCGCGGCCGCCCCGCCGCCCGCGGGCGGCCCCGTCCTGGCCCTCGTCCGGCGGCACAGCCACCCGCTCGGCATGGTCACCGCGACCGCCGCCCCCGGCGACACCTCCGGCCTGCGGGCCGCCCTGCTCGCCGCCGGCACCGGACTGGGTGCAACGCCGGTCGCGCCGCCGCCCGTGGCGGCCGCCCCGCCCTCGCTCACCGTGATCATCTGCACCCGCGACCGCACCGAACTGCTCCCGCCCTGCCTGGACGCCCTGCTGCGGGCGGCGCCCGCCGACGCCGAACTGCTGCTGGTCGACAACGCCCCCAGCGACCTCGCCACCCGTGACCTGGTCCGCGACCGGTACGGCGACCGCATCCGCTACCTGTGCGAACCCGCGCCCGGAGTCTCCCGGGCCCGCAACGCCGGCCTGGCCGCCGCCACCGGCGAGGTGTGCGCCTTCACCGACGACGACACCCTGCCCGACGCCGGCTGGCTGCGCGCCCTGCGGGAGACCTTCCGCGCCGACCCCCGGATCGGCTGCGTCACCGGCCTGGTCCTGCCCGCCGAACTGGACACGCCCTCCCAGGTGGCCTTCGAGCGCCACTGCGGCTTCTCCCGCGGCTTCGCCCCGCGCGTCTGGTCGCTCGCCGACCAGGGCGGCGACCCGCCCGTCCCCTACACCGTCAGCCGCTTCGGCACCGGCGCCAACATGGCCTTCCGCACCGAGGCGCTGCGGGCCGTCGGCGGGTTCGACGAGGCCGCCGGCGCCGGCACCCCGACCCGCGGCGGCGAGGACCTGCTGGCCTTCCTCGCCGTCCTCACCGCCGGGCACCTGGTCGCCTACGCGCCCGACGCGCTGGTCTGGCACCGCCACCGCCGCACCCCGTCGGCCCTCCGCTCCCAGGTGTACGGCTACGGCGTCGGCTACGGCGCGTTCCTGACCGCGGTCGTCGTCCACCGCCCGGCGATGCTGGGCGACCTCGTCCGCGGCCTGCCGGCGATGCTCCCGCTGGCCCCGGGCCGGCGGCGCCCCGACAGCGCGCCGGCGCCGCGCGAGCTCGTCCGGCTGCAGTGCCGCGGCCTGCTCGTCGGACCGTTCAGCTACCTCGTCAGCCACGGGCGCCGACGCACACGTGGCGGTGCCCGGCCGTGATACCGGAACTGACCCGCCGCCGCACCGCACCGACCCGCGCGTGCTCGTGCCCGCTGCCGCTGCCCTGCGAGTGCAGCTACCGCGCGCTGCTGCGGGCCCGCGCCAGGGCGGTGCTCCGGCGGACCGCGGGCGAACCGCTGCTGCGCAACGGGCACATCCTGGCCGCCAGCGCGGTGCTCGCGGCCGGGCTCGGCGCGCTGTTCTGGATCTTCGCCACCCGCTGGTACAGCGCCGAGACCGTCGGCACCAGCTACGCGGCCCTGTCGGTCGCCGCCCTGATGTCCGCCCTCGGCCGGTTCAACCTCGGCGACGTCCTCGTCCGGTTCGTCCCGCGGGCCGGGCGGCACACAGGACGGTTCGTCCTGCGGTGCTACGCGATCGCCGGCGTGTTCAGCGCACTGGCGGCCGTCGGCTTCCTGCTGCTCATCCCGGTGATCGCCCCCAGCCTGGACTTCCTGCGCACCCCCCTGCTCGGTACCGCCTTCGTCATCGCCGCCGCCGGCTACTCCATCTTCGACCTCCAGGACGGCGCCCTCACCGGCCTGCGCCGCACCGGCTGGGTCCTCGGCGAGAACGTGATCTTCGCCGCCGCCAAGGCCGGAGCCCTCGCCGCCTGCGCCGCCCTCGCGATCGGCACGGGCATCCTCACCTCGTGGGCCGTCGCCCTCGTGCTGGCCATCCTGATCGCCAACTCCGTGCTCTTCCGCCACGCCATCCCGGCCCACCAGCGCGCCGACCGCGAGGGCGCACCGATGCCGGGCCGGGTGAAGCGCTACGCCGTCGCCGACTACCTGGGCAAGCTCGCCGGCATCACCACCTACACGGTGCTGCCCCTGACCGTGCTCGCCCACCTCGGCGCCGCCCAGAACGCGTACTACTCGCTGGCCTGGATCATCGCCGACACCTTCAACATCGCCGTGCTCAGCATGGGGTTCTCCCTCGTCGTCGAGGGCGCCCACGCGCCGGAACGGCTTCCCGAGCTCGCCCGGCGGATGCTCCGCCACGCAGGGCTGCTGGTGCTCGCCGCCACCGCCGTCGTGCTGGTCGCGGCGCCGTGGGTCCTCTCCCTCTTCGGCCCGGCCTACGCCCGGTACGGCACCCCCGTCCTGCGGCTGATGGCCGTCGCCTCGCTGCCCACCGTCCTGATCATCGTCGCCATCGACGTCGCCCGCGTCCGGCGCAACCTCCGGCTGCTCATCGGCGTCCAGGTCGCCCAGTGCGTCCTGACCGTCGGCCTCACCTTCGTGATGCTGCCGCTGTACGGACTCGCGGGCGTCGGCCTGGCCTGGCTGCTCGCCTGCTGCGCCGTCGCCGTGCCTCTTCTGCTCACTCTGCCACGCTGGATGAGGAACCCCGAAGGGAGTCGGGCATGACCACCGCACCGGACACACGGACCAGCCTGTCGGTCGTCATCTGCGCCTACACCCTGGACCGCTGGGACGACCTGTGCGCCGCCGTGGACTCCGTCCGCCGCCAGCACCGGCCCCCGGAGGAACTGCTGCTGGTCGTCGACCACTGCCCCGAGCTCGCCCGCCGTGCCGAACGGCAGTGGCCCGGCGTCCGGGTCGTCCGCAACGAGCAGCGCCGCGGCCTGTCCGGCGCCCGCAACACCGGAGTCCGTGCCGCCCACGGGGACGTCGTCGCCTTCCTCGACGACGACGCGGCGGCCGCACCCGACTGGAGCAGCCGGCTGCTGGCCGGCTACCGCGACCCCGCGGTGCTCGGCGTCGGCGGGTTCGTCCGGCCGCGCTGGGAGACCGGCCGGCCGGGATGGTTCCCCGGCGAGTTCGACTGGGTGGTCGGCTGCTCCTACCACGGCCTGCCCGAACGGCCCGCCGCGATCCGCAACTTCACCGGCGCCAACATGTCCTTCCGGCGCGCCGAGGCCGTCTCCGCCGGCGGCTTCCGGCTCGACCTCGGCCGGATCGGCACCCGGCCGGTGGGCTGCGAGGAGACCGAGTTCTGCCTGCGGCTGGCCGCCCGCCACCCCGAGGCGGTGCTGCGCTACGACCCGGCCGCCGTCGTCCACCACCACGTGCCGCCCGCACGGGCCACCTGGTCCTACTTCCGGGCCCGCTGCTACGCCGAGGGCCGCTCCAAGGCCGTCGTCGCACGGCACACCGGCCCGCGGCCCGCCCTGGCCTCCGAGCGCCGCTACCTGCGGCACACGCTGCCCTCGGCCGTGCTGCGCAGCCTGCGCCGGGCCGACCTCCGCTCCGCGGGCGCGCTCTGCGCCGGGGCGGGAATCACCCTGCTGGGCTACACCGTGGGCCGCGCCGCCCTGCTGCTGCCCCGGCGGTCCGTGCCCGCGCTCCGGCCGGTGAGGAGCCCGCGATGAGAGCCGTCCCCGTCTTCCTGTACCACTCGGTCTCGGACGACCCGCCGGACTGGCTCGCGCCCTACACCGTCTCCCCGCGGGTCTTCCGGGAACAGCTCGACCGGATCGCCGACGCCGGCCTGACCGTCGTCCCGCTGCGCCGGCTGGTCGCCGCCCTGCACGGCGGCTCGCCGCCGCCCCCGAACGCCGCGGTGCTCACCTTCGACGACGGCTACGCCGACTTCTACTGGACGGTCGCCCCGCTCCTCACCGAGCGCGGCCTGCCGGCCACCCTCTACGTGACCGTCGGCGCCCTCCATCCGCCCGGTGGCCGTCCCACCGGGAGCCTGCTGCCCGACACGCAGATGCTCAACTGGCGCCAGGTGGGCACCCTGGACGCGATCGGCGTGGAGATCGGCGGTCACTCCCAGACCCACGCCCAGCTCGACACGGTCTACGGCCAGCGGCGCACCGACGAGATCGTCGGCAGCAAGAAGCGCCTGGAGGACGCGGTCGGGCACCCGGTGACCGCCTTCGCCTACCCGCACGGGTACTCCAGCCCCACGGTGCGCCGCCAGGTCCGCGCCGCAGGCTGGACCTCGGCGACCGCCGTGGAGAACAAGTTCAGCTCCGCGATCGACGACCCGATGCGGATCTGCCGGCTGATGGTCCGCAACGACACCCCGGAGAGCGTCTTCGAGGACTGGACGGCCGGCCGCGGCAGCCGCGTCGGGCCGATCAGGGAGAGCCTCTACACCCGCGGCTGGCGCGCCTACCGCAGAGCCACCCGATTCATCGGCGCCCCGGTCGGGGGTCCGCCCAAGGACTGACCGCCGCCCGTGCCCGTCACGCCCACTGTCCGGAGAGGGCCCTTCGATGGTTGACCAGCAGATCGCCGGTCCGGCCGACCCGCCCGTCCAGCGCCGCCCGCCGTCGGCGCTGCTGGCGCGGGTGGCCGGCGGCCGCGGCCCCGCGGCCTGGATCACCGTCGGAGCGCTGCCCGCGGCGATCGTGCTGTGGGTGCTCGCCCTGCGCGGTGCGCGGCTCGACCGGATGGGCGACCTCGGACTGCTCCAGGTCCTGCCGCCGTTCTACTGGGCGAGCTTCGCCCTCCTGCTCACCGGCTTCCTCGCCGTGCTCTACCGGCCGCGCATCCCGCAGGGCTGGGCCGCGGCGTACGTGGTCGCGCTGATCACCCTGATCCACGCCACCCCGAGCGTGCTCTACCCCACGCTGCGCTACGCCTGGGCATGGAAGCACATCGCGGTCGTCGACGCGATGCTCCGGCACGACGGCACCGTGCCGAACGCCGGCGGACTGGAGATCTACAACGAGTGGCCGGGCTTCTTCCAGCTCAACGTGCTCTTCCTGCGCGCCACCGGCCTGCACTCCGCATTCGGGTACGCGGCCTGGTGGCCGCTGATCACCAACCTGCTGCTGCTCGGACCGCTGCTTCTGCTCTACCGTTCGCTCACCGACAGCCGGCGCCTCGTATGGGGCGGTGTCTGGCTCTTCTACTCGGTCTCCTGGGTCGGCCAGGACTACTTCGCGCCGCAGGCCTTCGCGTTCGTGCTGTTCGTACTGCTGCTCGCGCTGGTGCTCGGACGGCTGGCAGAGACACGCCGGGCGGCGCAGAGCGCGGCCGAAGGGCGGCCGGCGGCCACCGCGCTCACCGCCAGGACGCCCTGGCTCGGCTGGTACGCCATGAGCGTGGTGATCATCGCGGGCATGGTCGTCTCGCACCCGCTGACCCCGGTGATGACGATCAGCGTTCTCACCATGCTCTGCCTGCGCCGCCGCAACCGCCGGACGGTGTGGCCGGTGCTGGCGGCCGCCGTCGGGATGACCCTCGCCTGGGACGCCACCATCGCCCGCCCCTACCTGTCGGAGAACATCGGCGGCCTGATCGCCGACCTGAGCGCGGCCGAGAGCAACGTCCGCCCGCCCAACCAGCTGAAACTCGGCACCGTGGCGCCGGCCCAGGTGATGGTCGGCTGGCTGTCCCTCGGCATGTCCGGGGCGATCGGCCTGCTCGCCCTGACCGCACTGGTCTGCCACCGGTGGGTGCGGCGCACCGGCCTGGTCGCCGTCCTGTTCGGTCCCCTGCCCCTGCTGCTCGGCAACGGCTACGGCGGCGAGATGATCCTGCGCGCCTACCTCTTCGTGCTCCCGGCCACCGCCTTCCTGGCCGGCACGGTCCTCCTGCGCGACGGCCGCCGTCCCGTGCTGCACCGCGCCCTCGCCGCCGTCGCGGCCACCGCGCTGGCCGCCGGCATGTTCGGCAACTACTACAGCAAGGAGGCGCTGAAGTACTTCACCCCGCAGGAGGTCGCGGCGCTGCGCCTGGTCACCACGGACGCTCCGGCGGGCACCCGCATCGTCTTCGCCACCGGCACCGCCCTCCCCGGCGGCGAGATGCACTACGACGAGGACCGCACCCGGATCGTGCTCAGCCAGCTCCCGGAGGCGGAGCAGCGCCGCATGCTGGCCGACCCCCTGCCGGTGCTCCGCCAGGAACTGACCTACCCGGTGGTGGCCGGCCCGTCCTACCTCGTCCTCACCCGGGCCCAGATCGCCGACTGCCGGCTGACCGGGGTGCTGCCCGAGGACACCGTCCGCCGACTGGCCGATCTCGCGGCCGGCTCACCGGAGTTCCGCGCCGTCTACACCAGCCCGGACGCGGTGGTCTACCAGTACGTGGCGCCGTCCACCGACGGCCCCACCGACGTCGCACCGGCCGGGGGCGTCGACAACCAGCCCAAACCCGAAGTGAGGCAGCCGTGATGGCCGGCCCCCACCTGCGCCTCGTGCTCGCCCTGCTCGCCTGGGCCGGGGTCGCCGCAACCACCCTGACCGCGGGCCCGGTGCGGACCGCCACCGCGGCCGTCGCCCTGCTGGCCGTGCCGGGCACGGCCCTGGTGCTGCGCTGCCGCTGGCCCGCCGGCGTCCGGCAGGCCCCCCTGACCGCCGTGGTGCCCGCCCTCGCCTGCAGCGCGGTCCTCTCGGCGGTGGCCGCCGTCCCGATGCTGCTCACCCACACGTTCACCCCCCGGAGGGTGCTGGTGGTGCTGGCGGTCCTCACCACGCTGCTGGTGCTGCCCTACCCGCGGCGGCGCTGGCCGCCTCCCGATCCGGGGACCTGGTCCGGCCGGTCGGCACCGCCCCCACCGGCGGGCCGGCAGAACGGCCGTTCGCTGCGGGCCGGCGCGCTGGCCGCGGCCTGCCTGCTGGCGGGCGCCGCCGCGTGCGCCGATCCGACCGCCCTGACCTCCCCGGCGTCGAAGGCGCGGGCGGAGAGCGAGGGCACCGTGCGGGCGACCGAGCCACCGAACCTGCCGGGCCCCTGGCACCTGGTCTTCCACGACGACTTCGACGGCTCCCGCCTGAACACCGCGGACTGGACCACCTGCTACGACTGGAACCTCGGCGGCTGCACCAACGCCGGCAACCACGAGCTGGAGTGGTACCTGCCCGGCCAGGTGTCCGTCGCCGACGGTGACCTCACCCTCACCGCCCAGCGCCGGGAGACCCACGGCACCGACGGAAAGACCTACCCCTGGACCTCCGGCATGGTCACCACCGGGCGGGACCACTGGGACGGCACCCCGCGGCACACCTTCACCTACGGCTACTACGCCGCCGCCATCAAGGTGCCCGCCCAGGCCGAGGGCATGTTCCCGGCCTTCTGGCTGATCCCGGCCGAGACCCGCGGCACTCCGCCGGAGATCGACATCGCGGAGTTCATCAACACGGCGACCCACGTGTCCGCCAACCTGCACTGGCGCGCGCCCGACGGCAACGACACCCACATCGGCAAGGACTACGGCCCCCAGGACTTCGCCGACGGCTACCACGTGTACGCCGTCGACTGGCAGCCCGACTCGGTCACCTGGTACGTCGACGGCGTCCAGCGGTTCCGGGTCACCGAGCCGACCGCGATCCCGCACGTGGCCATGGAGCTCGTGCTCAACCTGGCGGTCGGCTTCCAGACCGCGCCGTCGCCCGGCACCGACTCGGCCGCGCTCAAGGTCGGCTGGGTCTCCGTCTGGCAGCGCTGACCCGCCCGAGGAGGTGGACACCGATGCAGGCCAACGGACCCGAACTGGACCGCGAGGTCCCCGTGCTGCTGGTCAAGGTCGGCCGGTACCCCGACGCCTACGGCGCCACCGGTGCAGCCCGTTCGCTCGGCCGGGCCGGAGTCCCGGTGTACGCCCTGGTCGAGGACCGGCTGACCCCCACGGCCGTCTCCCGGTACGTGCGCCGGGCCTTCGTCCGCCCGAGCACCGGCCGCGAGCCCGCCGAGGTGCTGGTCGCCGCCCTCCTCGCGGCCGGCCGGGCGATCGGCCGGCGCACGATCCCGGTGCCCACCGACGACGAGGCGGCCGTGCTGCTCGCCGAGCACCAGGAGGAACTGGCCCCGCACTTCCTGTTGCCGCCCGTCCCGGCGCGACTACCGCGCCGGCTCGCGGACAAGGGGGCCCTCGGCGAACTCTGCCGTCGGCACGGCGTGGCGACGCCCCGTGCCGCCACCCCCGCCGACCGTGCCGAACTCCTGTCGACGGCCCGCAGTTGGGGGTACCCGGTGGTGCTCAAGAACCTCGCCCCCTTCACCAGGCTCGCCGCGCCGGCCGTCAGCCACACCACGGTGGTCCCCGACGAGGCCGCGCTGCTGGCCGCGTGCCCGCCGGACGGCCCGCTGTCGGTGCTGCTCCAGGAGTACGTGCCGCAGGCCGCGGCGGAGGACTGGATCACCCACCTGTGCTGCGGCCCGGGCGGCAAGCCGCTGGTCGTCTTCACCGGCGTCAAGGACCGTTCCTGGCCGCCCGAGACCGGCGTGACGACTCGCGGGCACACCCGGAGCAACCTCGAACTGGCCGCCATCGCTGGCGACTTCTGCCGGGCCATCGGCTACTGCGGGACGGCCGACCTGGACTGGCGCTACGACCGCCGCACCGGCCGCTACAACCTGGTGGACTTCAACCCCCGCAACGGCGCCCAGTTCCGCCTGTTCGAGACGGTGGACGGGGTGGACGTCGTCCGGGCCCTGCACCTCTCGCTGACCGGCCGGCCCGTCCCGTCCGGGCCGCAACTCCCGCGCAGGTTCCGGATGGGCCGCCTCGACACCCTGTCGGCGGCGGCAACCGCCTGGACGGACCGCCGCCGCCCCTGGGGCCTGTGGCCGGAGCCCCGCACCGAGCACGCCTGGTTCGCCGCCGACGATCCCGCACCCGCCGCGATGGCCGTCCTCCGCTTCAGCCTCCCCGCCCCCTACCGTCTGCTCCGCTCCGCACTCCGCTCCTGACCCGGCAGGCGGGGGCGCCGGGCTTCGCTCCCGGCGCCCTTGGACGGCCTCCTCGGCGCGCCGACTACGCGGCGCGGCTGCGGGCGGCCACGTGCCGGCCGATCCGGTGGGCGGCGAAGTGCGTCCCGCAGACGAACCGCATGACCGGTCCGAAGGTGTCCGCCGCCGCCAGGCCGGTGAAGTACAGGCCCGGCACGGACGACTCCAGCCCCGGGGCGAGCCGCGGCGCACCCGCGGCCGTGGTGCGGATCGCCCGGCGCAGCCCTTCGTCGAGGACGGCGAGCCGGGCCACGTTCGCCCGGTAGCCGGTGGCGGCCAGCACGTGGTCGGCCTCCAGCAGTTCGGTCGGGCCCTCCAGGCTCAGCCGGACGGTGCCGTCCACCGCCTCCGCCGCCGCCAGCGGATGACCCGTGAGCACCGGGAAGAGGCCGTCCACCCGCTCCTCCAGCCACCACGCGCCGGCCGGGCCGAGGACCTTGCGGACCCGAACGGCCCGTGCGTCGTCCGGCAGGAACCGGAACAGCCAGGGGATGTCGGCATAGGCACGCATGCCCCACCCGGGGCCGAGGTTGCTGGACGGCCGGGTCACCCGGGCGATGAGCGGTCGGGTGGAGGGCACATCGGCGTCCGGCGGCTCGCCGTAGATCACCCGCGGGCCGCGGACCACCACGGTGGGGGAGGCCCCGGCCTCGTGCAGCAGGGCCGCGCTCTCCAGCGCCGACTGTCCGGCGCCCACCACGGCCACCCGCTGCCCGGCGAACTTCCGCAGGTCCGCGTGCTCGCTGGTGTGCGAGCACAGGTCCGACCCGGCCAGTGCGGCGAGTTCGGGTGGCAGGTACGCGAAGGGCCGCAGACCGGTGGACACCACCACCGAGCGGGCCGTCACCGACTCGCCGTCCTCCAGGGTCACCCGGAACCCGCCCGGTGCGCCCTCGACCCGCGCGACCTGCGTCCGTTCCAGCTCGGGCACCCGCTCGCGCTGGAACCACTCGCCGTACTCGACGAACTCGTCCAGCGGGATCGGGTAGGTGTCGCCGACCGTGCCGCGGCCTGCACGGTGGCGGTAGTCGTTGAAGCCGTAACGGCCCGAGGGGTCGGAGATGCAGGACGCCCGCGGTGTCGACTTCAGGAACATCCCCGCGGGCATGCCCTCGCGCCAGCCCGCCATCGGCTCTCCGAACGCCCGGAAGGACACGCCGGCGCCCCGCAGGTGCGCCGCTGCCGCCAGCCCGTACGGGCCTGCTCCGATCACGACGGCCTCGGGCTCGACCGTTCCCCGTCCCTGCATGAGTGGCCACCTCCGGTGTCGAACAACCCCCGTCCCAGGATGCGACCGTGTCACCCGGTCGGCACCCCGGCCGGGTCAGAACCGCTGCGCCCGCGCGACCTTGGCGCTGGCCGCGGCGACCTTCTGGTCACCGTGCGCCAGTACCGTGCGGCGCTCGCCCGGGGCGACGTCCGAGGTGCCGACCACGACCGTCTCCACGGTGGCGCCCGAGGAGTCCAGGAAGTCCACCTGGACGGCGTAGCCCGCAGGCTGGGAGGTCGAGTTGGTGATCGTGACGGTGGCCGCCGGGAAGCCGTCCGTGGCGGTGGTGGGCACCCCGGTCAGCACCACGTCGCCGATCGCGTTGCCGGTGCCGGCGACCCCGCTCAGGGCGGCGCTGGCGCTCTGCCGCGACTTCGACACCTGAGCGGAGACCGAGGACTCGAAGGCGGCCGCCCGGGACTCCACCGAGGCCGCCGCGGCCGAGGCGGAGGCGGCCCGGGCGAGGGCCGCCTCGGAGATCAGCGCCGCCGCGCTCGACGCGGCGGCCGAGGCGTCCTCGCCGGTCAGCTCCGAGGCCTCGGCGGCGGCCGATGCGGCGTGCCGGGAGGCCTCCGCGGCGGCCGACACGACCGCCGGGCTGATCCCGCCCACCGTCTTCTCCGAGCTGCTGCACGCGGCGGCCAGGGCCGTCAGCGCGGCCGCCGCGGCGAGGATCGCGCCGGCCCGGGCGGTCGGCCCGGTGAGGGGGCGCAGGCGGGAGTGCGGGGACATGGCGGCTCCTGGATCGCTCGGCCGGGGGTGCACAACTCCTCCAGCCTCCGCCGCGGCGCGGCCCGACGCGCGCAGGGCTGCGCCGCCCGGGTCGTCTTCAACGGCGTACGGGTATCCGTGAGGGGCGCGGGGAACTGCGCGACCCGGATGCGGATCGCCGTGCGGATCCGGGCTCGGCCCATGTCGCTACGGTGCCCGCCCCCGGACTGCGCGGGTCCCCGCGCCCCTGAATCAACCACCCGGTTGCCCGAGGCAGGCGCTAGTAGCGCAGCACCGCGGCGATCCGGTCGTGCGCGGTGAGGTCGTCGTCGGGGACGAAGACCACCTCGGCGCCCTTGTCCAGCGCGGTCTCCACGAGCTCGTCGACGATGTCCTCGCGGACGCCCTCCTCCCAGCCGCCGGGCCGGTCGTCGTCGGCCGGGGCGAGGTGGCCGTCGGCGAGCCGCATCGTCCGCTGGAAGTGCTCCTCGACGGCGACCATCTCGACGCGTCCCTCGCAGACGGCCTCCCAGACCTCGTCCAGGCCGGCGGCGAAGGCCTTGCGGCTGCGTGCGGAGTCCAGCGCGGTGCTCACCCGGTCCGACTCGTGCGAGGCGAACTGGGCCATCGCCGGGGCGAGTTCCTGCAGCAGGACGCGGTCGGGGCCGTCCGTGAGGCCGCCCTTGAGCACGGTCGCGACGGCCGCGCCCGCGGCGGTGCCGACCTCCTGCAGGGCGGACACCGCCTGCGGCAGGCCGATCAGGAACAGCGGCCGGCGGTCCGCGGCGAGGACGGCGCCGAGCGCGGTGTCCACCGAGCGCAGGAACCGCCGGGTCTCCTCGTCGCTGAAGGTGCTGGGCTGGCCGCCGGTGCGCTCCTCGCGCTGGACGTCCCAGTCCACGCCCTCCGCCTCCATCGGGAAGCCGTCCGCCTCGTGCTCGTGCAGCGCGAGGCCCGCGCCGCCCCACAGGGTGGCCCGGTCGGCGGCGACCGCCATGACCCAGTACGGGCGCTCCTGGGCCTTCGCGGCGACCAGGTTGCGGGTCAGGAAGGTGTCGCTGAGCACGACCCGCTCGGGCACCTCGCGCGGCAGGCTCCACACCTGGTGCTCCTCGGTGGTCGCGTACACCACCAGCCCGTCCAGCGAGTGCCGCAGGTCCACCTCGGCGACCGCCCGTTCGAGCTGCTTGTGCAGGTCGATGCGGTCCTGCCGGGAGGCCTCCGGATCTGCGTCGATCCGCCGCTCGGCCTCGGCGAGGAGGTTCCTCAGCCGCACCGCGTCCTGCGCGTTGTCCGGCTCGCGGCGGTGCGTCGGCATGGTCAGCGAGACGGCCGGGTACGGCCGGGGGTTGCGCAGTTCGCGCAGGGTGTCGGAGGTGAGGGAGTCGGTTTCCACGGGCGCTCTCCCGGGGTCGGTCCGCGCCGGGCGGGCCCGGCGGGGCCGCGGGGCGGGGTGGAGCGACGGATGGCGCGGCCCACCGACCGACGCTTCCACGCGCTCCCCGGCGCCGCGCGCGCCCTGCGCCGATCGGGTGAACCCAGGTCAGGCGCCCAGCGACAGGAACTCGATGCCGTGGCCGAGGGTGCGCGCGGTGCCGTCCGCCTTGGTGCGCAGGTAACGGACGTTGCTCTCGGACAGGTGGACGCCGGTCGGCACCCGCTCGGCCACCGTGATGCCGAGCCGGGACAGCTGGCCGGCCTTGTCGGGGTTGTTGCTCAGCAGCCGGATGCCGCTCGCGCCGAGCGTGGTGAGCATCTGGGCGGCGGCGGTGTAGTCGCGGCCGTCCTCGGGCAGCCCGAGCGCGGTGTTCGCCTCGTAGGTGTCCAGCCCGGCGTCCTGCAGCGCGTAGGCGTCGAGCTTGTTGTAGAGGCCGATGCCGCGGCCCTCCTGGCGGAGGTACAGCAGGTAGCCGCCGGCCTCGGCGATCCGCTCCGCGGACTCGCGCAGCTGCGGGCCGCAGTCGCAGCGGGCGGAGCCGAAGACGTCGCCGGTGAGGCACTCGGAGTGCAGCCGCACCAGCGGGGTCCCGCCGACCTCGCCGAGGGCGAGCGCGAGGTGCTCGGCGCCGTCCGCCAGGCCGTGGAAGGTGAAGACCTCGGCCTCGACCCGGAAGCCGTCCGGGAAGGCCAGCGGGATGCGCACCCGGGAACGCACGGTGGCGGGGCCGGGCAGCGGCGTCCGGGCGGTGTCGGTCTGCGGCATGGCCGGGCCTCCGAGGTCGTGTGGTTCAGATGTGGTTCACATTCGAACCGGTCGGTCAGGGTCAGACCGTACCTCGTGGTTCCAATTTGAACAACTGCCGTTGCGTCACGCACGACACCTCCCGTTCGGCCCACCATTCCCGGCCGTCCCGGCCTTGTGCCCAGCAAGCTGGGCGGAAGGAAGTCGCCGACCCCGAGGGAGCAGCATGTCCAAGGCGTTCGGATACCGGGCGTTCGGAGGCCCGGAGCACCAGGAGTTCCTGGACCGCCCCGTGCCCGTCCCCGGGCCGGACCGGCTGCAGATCGCCGTCCGCGCGGCCGGGGTCAACCCGATCGACTGGAAGATCCGCAACGGCTGGCTCGGCACCGACCGTCCGCTGCCCGCCGTCCTCGGCGTCGAGGCCGCCGGTGTGGTCGAGGCCGTCGGGCCGGGCGTCGAGGGCTTCGCCGTCGGCGACGAGGTCTTCGGCGTCACGGTGGCCGGCGGCTACGCCGAACACGCCCTGCTGGACGCCGCCGTCAGCGCCCGCAAGCCCGCCGGGGTCCCCTTCGCCACGGCGGCCGCGCTGCCCGTCGCGGGCGCCGCCGCCTGGGACGCGGTCGAGCAGCTCGCCCTGGAGCCGGGGCGCACCCTGCTCGTCCTCGGCGTCGCCGGCGGCGTCGGCAGCGCCGCCGCCCAGATCGCCCGCGCCCGCGGCGTCAAGGTGGTCGGCACCGCCGCCGACCGCAACCGCGACTGGGTCGCCTCCTTCGGCGCCACCCAGGTCCGGTACGGCGAAGGGGTGGCCGACCGGATCAGGGCCGCCGCCCCGGACGGCGTCGACGGACTCCTCGACCTGATCGGCGGCGAGGACCTGCGGGAGGCCGCCGCCGTGCTCGCCGACCGCACCCGCCTGGTGTCCACCGCCGACCCCGACACCGCCGCCGCGCTCGGCGGCAGCGCCGTCCGCCGCAACCCCGGCCGGGAGGCGCTCGCCGCACTGGCCGCACTCGTCGCGGCCGGCGGCCTCGACCCGCGGATCACCGCGACCTACCCCCTCGACCGGGCTCCCGAGGCACTCGCCGAGGTCGAGTCCGGACACGCCCGCGGCAAACTCGTCCTGGTGGTGGAGTGACATGAGAATCGACAGACCCGCGCTCGGAGCCCCCTGCTGGGTGGAGATCTCCACCACCGACCCGGAGGGCTCCAAGGCCTTCTACCGCGAGACGTTCGGCTGGCGCACCGAGGTCGACCCGAACCCGGAGGCCGGCGGCTACACGCTGATGATGCTCGGCACCGACCCGGTCGCCGGCCTCGGCCCCGTCCAGCGCCCCGGACAGCCCACCAGCTGGACGATCTCCTTCGCCGTCGACGACGCCGACGCCGCCACCGCCGTCCGGGGCGCCGGCGGCCGGCTGGTGACGGAACCCGCCGACGTCCTCGACCTCGGCCGCTTCTCCGTCGCCGCCGACCCGTCCGGCGCGGTGTTCGCACTCTGGCAGGCCCGCGGCTTCACCGGCACCCCGCTGATCGACGAGCCCGGCGCGCTCGGCTGGGTCGAACTCGCCACCCGGGACACCGCCGGCGCCAAGGAGTTCTACCCGAGGGTCTTCGGCTGGAGCGTCACCGTCGGCGAGATGTACACCCAGTGGGGCCTGCCCGGCCGGGAGTTCGGCGGCATGGCCGACATGGCCGACCAGTTCCCCGCCGACGTCGGCCCGTACTGGATGCCGTACTTCGCGGTCGCCGACGTGGACACCACCACCGAACGCGCCGCCGTCCTCGGCGCCACCGTCGCGCTGCCGCCCACCGACGTGCCGGACGGGCCGCGGCTCGCCGTCCTGCACGACCCGCAGGGCGCGATCTTCGGCATCCACGTCGCGGGCGGCGGCTCCGGGCAGTGACGGCGGCGGGGGAGAGCCCGCCGGCTCAGGCCCGGCCGCGGGCCGCCGGCCGGCCGGCCTCCTGCTGCGCTCCGTCCGCCGGGCCCGCGGCCGGGGCGCCCGCCGACCGGCGGCCGCGGCGCACCGCCACCACGGCACCGGACACCGCGGTCACCGCCACCGCCCCCAGCGGCACCCAGTCACCCAGCCGGTCGTACCAGGTCAGCGCGGACGGCTCCGCCAGCGGCACCCGCACCACCAGTGCCCCCGACCCGTCCGTGCCGAGCCGGGCCAGCCGCCGGCCCTGCCGGTCGTACGCCACCGACTCGCCCGTCAGCGCGGCCTGCACCACCGGCCGGCCGGTCTCCGCCGCCCGGATCGCGCCCAGCGAGGCGTGCTGCTCCGGCGCCCACGTCCGCTGGAAGGTCGAGGTGGCCGACTGGTAGACGATCAGCGGCGCGCCGTCCCGGGCCGCCGATCGCGACATGTCCGGGAAGGCGGACTCGAAGCAGATCAGCGCACCGACCGGCAGCGGGGCGCCGGCCCGGTCGGTCGTCGGCAGCAGCCGGAACGCCGCACCCGGCGCCCGGTTCTCGCCCGCGGCCTTGCTCACCCCCGCGATCCAGCCCAGCGCCGAGCGGAACGGGATGTACTCGCCGAACGGCACCAGCCGGATCTTGCGGTAGCGGGCCGCCACGCCGTCCGGGGTCACCAGCACGGCGTCCTTGGAGATCCGCCCGTCCGCCTTGCGCGCGTCCTCGCCGACCAGCAGCTGCGCACCGGTCGCCGCCGACAGCGACCGCAGACCGGCCAGCACGGCGGTCTCCCGGTCCAGGTCGGCCGTGGTGCTGGACTCGCCCCACACCACCAGGTCCACCGGCCGGTCCACCAGAGCGCGGGTGATCCGGGTGCTCGCCGCCAGCCGCGAGGCGTCGTCGGACGTCTGCCCGGGCTGCACCAGCGCCACCGTCGCGCTGCCGCCCTGCGAGGGCGGCGGCAGCAGCGCGAACAGCACCGGCCCGGCCGCCAGGCACCCCGCGAACACGGCCGTCGGCAGCACCCGCAGCGGACCCGCCACCAGCACCACCACCGCGGTGTTGCAGGCCACCACCACGGCACTGACCAGCCACACCCCGCCCACCGACGCCAGCGCCAGCACCGCAGGATGCTCCCACTGGCTCGCCCCGAGCAGCGCCCACGGACCGCCCAGCGCGTGCCACGACCGGGCGAACTCGCAGGCCACCCAGACCGACGGCACCACCACCAGCGCGGCCGCCGCCCGTCGCGGCCCGACCCGGCCGTGCAGCAGCCGGTGCACCGCGAAGCCGAACGCCGCCTGCAGCGCCCCGAACACCACCGCCAGCGGCAGCAGCGCCGGCCCGATCGACGGCACCAGCCAGTACATCGCGACCAGGATGAACCCGGCCCCGAACCACCAGCCCCGCACCGCGGCCTCACGCCCGCCCGGGGCCGCCCGCATCAGCAGCATCCCGGGCACCAGCGCCACCCACGCCAGCCAGGCCTGGCCGGCGCCGGGGAACGCCAGCACCGGCAGCCCGCCGGCCGCGAGGGAGTACCACCGGGCGGGCTGCGACAACGCCGTGCGCAACGTCATGCGGAGATCGTATGCACCCGGGGCGCGGATCGAACGCAATCGGCGCCACCCGAATGGCGGCGCACGGGGAGGTGCCCCCGCGCGCCGCGGTGCGGCCGGCTCAGCCCTCGGTCTCCAGGTCGCCCTCGGTCTCCAGGTAGGCCGCGCGGAGTTCGTCGAGCAGGCGCTCGTCGGGCTCCGCCCACAGGCCGCGGTCGGCGGCCTCCAGCAGCCGCTCGCTGATGCCGTGCAGCGCCCACGGGTTGGCCTCGGAGAGGAACTCCCGGTTGACCGGGTCGAGGACGTACTCCTCGGTCAGCTTCTCGTACATCCAGTCGGCGACCACCCCGGTGGTGGCGTCGTAGCCGAACAGGTAGTCGACGGTGGCGGCCATCTCGAAGGCGCCCTTGTAGCCGTGCCGCCGCATCGCCTCCATCCACCGCGGGTTGACCACCCGGGCGCGGAAGACCCGGGCCGCCTCCTCGGTGAGCGTCCGGGTGCGGACGGTCTCCGGCCGGGTCGAGTCGCCGATGTACGCCGCGGGGTTCTTGCCGGTCAGCGCCCGGACGGTGGCGACCATGCCGCCGTGGTACTGGAAGTAGTCGTCCGAGTCGGCGATGTCGTGCTCGCGGGTGTCGGTGTTCTTGGCGGCGACGGTGATCCGCCGGTAGGCGCTCTCCATCTCCTCCCGGGCCGGGCGCCCGTCGAGGTCGCGGCCGTAGGCGTAGCCGCCCCACACCGTGTACACCTCGGCGAGGTCGGCGTCGGTGCGCCAGTCCCGGCTGTCGATGAGCTGGAGCAGACCGGCGCCGTAGGTGCCCGGGCGGGAGCCGAACACCCGGACGGTGGCCCGCCGTTCGTCGCCGTGCTCGGCGAGGTCGGCCTGCACGTGGGCGCGGACGAAGTTGTCGGCGTCCGCCTCCTCCTGCCGGGCCGCGAGCCGCACCGCGTCGTCGAGCAGGGCGACCACGTGCGGGAAGGCGTCCCGGAAGAAGCCGGAGATCCGCAGCGTGACGTCGATCCGGGGGCGGCCGAGCTCCTCCAGCCCGATCGCCTCCAGGCCGGTGACGCGGCGCGAGGCGTCGTCCCAGACCGGGCGGACGCCGAGCAGCGCGAACGCCTCGGCGATGTCGTCGCCGGCGGTGCGCATCGCGCTGGTGCCCCACAGCGAGAGGCCGACCGAGGGCGGGCAGGCGCCGTCGTTGTCGGCGCGGTACCGCTCGACCAGCGAGGCGGCGAGCGCCTGGCCGGTCTCCCAGGCGAGCCGGCTCGGGATCGCCTTGGGGTCGACGGAGTAGAAGTTGCGGCCGGTCGGCAGCACGTTGACCAGACCGCGCAGCGGCGAGCCGGACGGGCCGGCCGGGACGAAGCCGCCGTTCAGCGCGTGCAGCACGGCGTCCAGCTCGTCGGTGGTCGCGGTCAGCCGCGGCACCACCTGGGTGACGGCGAAGGAGAGCACCTCGCGGACGGCGTCCGGGTGCCCGGCGGCGACCTTCTCGACCGCCTCCGGGGCCCAGTCCTCGGCCTCCATCGCCTCGACCAGGGCGCGGGCCTGCGCCTCGGCGGCGTCGGTGGCGCCGAGGGTGAGCGCGGCCTCGTCCAGGCCGAGCGCCTCGCGCAGACCGGGCAGCGCGCTGACGCCGCCCCAGATCTGCCGGGCGCGCAGGATGGCGAGCACGATGTTGACCCGGTCGGTGCCGGCCGGGGCCTGGCCGAGGACGTGCAGGCCGTCGCGGATCTGGGCGTCCTTGACCTCGCACAGCCAGCCGTCGACGTGCAGCAGGAAGTCGTCGAAGCCGTCGTCCTCGGGCCGCTCGTCCAGGCCGAGGTCGTGGTCGAGCCGGGCGGCCTGGATCAGCGTCCAGATCTGGGCGCGGATCGCCGGCAGCTTCGCCGGGTCCATCGCGGCGATCGTCGAGTACTCGTCGAGCAGCTGCTCCAGGCGCGCGATGTCGCCGTACGAGTCGGCGCGGGCCATCGGCGGGACGAGGTGGTCGACCAGGGTGGCGTGGGCGCGGCGCTTGGCCTGGGTGCCCTCGCCCGGGTCGTTGACCAGGAAGGGGTAGATCAGCGGCAGGTCGCCGAGGACGGCGTCCGGCCCGCACTCGGCGGACAGCGCGGCCGTCTTGCCGGGCAGCCACTCCAGGTTGCCGTGCTTGCCGAGGTGGATCACGGCGTGCGCGCCGAAGCCGCCGTCCTCCTGCGCGGCGGCGATCCAGCGGTACGCGGCCAGGTAGTGGTGGCTGGGCGGCAGGTCCGGGTCGTGGTAGATCGCGACCGGGTTCTCGCCGAAGCCGCGCGGCGGCTGGATGAGGACGAGCAGGTTCCCGGAGCGGATCGCGGCGAGCACGATGTCGCCGTCCGGGTTCTGCGAGCGGTCCACGTACAGCTCGCCGGGGGCCGGGCCCCAGTGCTCCTCGACCTGCTCGCGCAGACCCTGCGGCAGGGCGGCGTACCAGCGGCGGTAGTCGGCGGCGGGGATGCGGACGGGGTTGCGGGCGAGCTGGTCCTCGGTCAGCCAGTCCTGGTCGTAGCCGCCGGCCGCGATCAGCGCGTGGATCAGCTCGTCGCCCTCGTGGGCGGAGGAGGTCGTGTCCAGGCCCGGCAGGCCGGTGCCCAGGTCCATGCCCTCCTCGCGGAGGCGGTGCAGCAGGCGCACCGCACTGGCCGGGGTGTCCAGGCCGACCGCGTTGCCGACCCGGGCGTGCTTGGTCGGGTAGGCGGACAGCACCAGGGCGAGGCGGCGTTCGGCGGCCGGGGTGTGGCGCAGCCGGGCGTGCCGGACGGCGATGCCGGCGACCCGGGCGGAGCGCTCCGGGTCGGCGCGGTAGACGGTCAGGCCGTCCTCGTCCAGCTCCTTGAAGGAGAACGGCACGGTGATCAGGCGGCCGTCGAACTCCGGGACGGCGACCTGGGTGGCGGTGTCCAGCGGGGAGAGGCCGTCGTCGCTCTCCTCCCACTGCGAGCGCGACCAGGTCAGGCACAGGGCCTGCAGGATCGGCCGGTCGAGGGCGGCGAGTGCGCCCGCGTCCCAGGCCTCCTCGTCGCCGCCGGCCTGCGCGTCGGCGGGCCGGGTGCCGCCCGCGGCGAGCACGGTGGTGACGATGGCGTCGGCCCGGCCGAGTTCGGCGAGCAGCTCCGGCTCGGCGCCGCGCAGCGAGGAGCAGTACAGCGGCAGCGCGCGGGCGCCCTCGTCCTCGATCGCGCTGCACAGCGTCTCGACGAAGGCGGTGTTCCCGCTCATGTGGTGGGCGCGGTAGTAGAGCACGGCGACCAGCGGGCCGTCCGAGGCGCGGGCCTGACGCTCCAGCGGGCCCCAGGCCGGGGCGGAGGCGGGCGGGGCGAAGCCGTGGCCGGTGAGCAGCACGGTGTCGGAGAGGAAGGCGCCGAGCTCGGCGAGGTTGGCCGGGCCGCCGTGCGCGAGGTAGGCGTGCGCCTCGGCGGCGATGCCGGCCGGGACGGTGGAGAGCTCCATCAGCTGGGCGTCCGGGGCCTGCTCGCCCGTCAGCACGACGACCGGGCGGGGCCCGGCGAGCAGCGCGTCCAGGCCGTCCTCCCAGGCGCGGCGGCCGCCGAGCAGGCGGACGACGACCAGGTCGGTGCCCTCGACCAGGGCGGGCAGCTCCTCGGCGGACAGCCGGGCCGGGTTGCCGAGCCGGTAGCGGACGGGGCCCTGCGAGGCGCGGGCGCTCAGCAGGTCGGTGTCGGAGGTCGACAGCAGCAGGATCATGCGGAGGGCCTCCCGGCCTGGTCGGTGTTCCACGGCGTGCGGCGGCGCACCGGGGCCGGGTGCGGCAGCCGGGTGCGCGGGGCGGAGCGGGGCGCGGTGCGACGGCCCGTCTTCAAGGGCGCTCGGGCGGTCGTTCCAGGGGCGCGGAGAACCGCGCGATCCGGATGCGGGCCACCGTGCGGACCACGGCTCGGCCCGTGCCGTCGTGACACCGGCCCCGGATCGCGTGGTTCCCCGCGCCCCTTGTGGTGCATCCATGACCGTTGAAGACGCGCCCCGGGGGTGCGGCGGACCGCCACCGAAGTCCCCGGGAAGGCGGGCGGCGGCTCGGCGCGTCCGGGCGGGACGGCGGAGCCGGGCATGCGGCAGCGCACAGGTCGGGCCTTCCTCGGGGTCCGCGCCCCGGGCTGGTGGAGGACGGCGGGAGTTCCTGGCTCCACGGCGGCTGAGCCGTGGTTACAGTGGCGGGACCGCACCGGATTTGCACCGGTTTCCTCCGCTTGCCGTCGCTGGCGTCGGACGGCCCGCGCGGACCGTCCGGCAGCATCGTACGGGGTGGCGGACGGCCGCGGGACTGCACGCGGACTGTGATCCAGACGACGGGGCGCCCCGTCGGACAATCTGTATGCTCGCCGCCATGCCACCGACTCCCGACCCCACCGGGGCGGGCTCCGCCGTGCCCGACCGGGGCCGGTCGGACGCCTGTCCGGGGGCCCTTCGTCTGCACACGGCCGACGACGGCGCCCTCGCCCGTATCCGCGTTCCCGGCGGACTGCTGACGGGCCGTCAGGCAATGGCGCTGGCCGATGCGGCCGAGGCGCTCGGCGACGGCGCACTGGAGACCACCTCGCGCGGCAACGTCCAACTGCGCGGCCTGGCTTCGGCCTGCGGCGCGGAACTCGCCGACCGGCTGCGGACCGTCGGCCTGCTGCCCTCCGACACCCACGAGCGGGTGCGCAACATCGTCGCCTCGCCGACCGCCGGCCTCGACGCCGAGGGGCACGCCGACACCGCGGCCCGGGTGCGCGAGCTGGACGCGAAGCTCTGCGCGGCGCCCTGGGCGGCCGCGCTCTCCGGCAAGTTCCTCTTCGCCCTGGACGACGGCCGCGGCGATGTCGCCGCCCTGAACGCCGATGTGACATTGATCGCAGCGCCCGGCGGCACCGCCCTGCTGCGGCTCGGCCGCGAGACGACCGTCCGCGCGGTGCCGGCCGCACAGGCCGTGGACGCCGCCCTGGACGCCGCCCGGGACTTCCTCGACGCGCTGCGCACCACCGGCACCCGGGCCTGGCACCTGCGCGAGGTCCCCGAACTCCTCCCGCCCGGCGACCTGCCGCTGCCCCCGCTGTCCGGCGGACACCCGCCGCTCGGGGTTCTGCCCGGCGGCCTCTCGGTCGGGACGCGCTTCGGGCGGGCCACCGCCGCACAGTGGCGGCTGCTCGCCGGGCTGTCCGCCGGAGAGGTCCGGCTGACGCCCTGGCGCGGCGCCGTCCTGCCCGGCGCCGACCCCGCCGCCCTCGCCGAGCTCGCCGCGGCCGGCTTCCTGACCGGGCCCGGCACCGCCTGGGACCGCGCCACCGCTTGCACCGGCCTGCCCGGCTGCGGCAAGTCGCTCGCCGACGTGCGCGGCGACGCGGCCCGCGCCCTGGAACGGGCGGACGGCGGTGGCCTGCCGGTGCACTGGTCGGGCTGCGAACGGCGCTGCGGCCACCCCTCCGGGCGATGGGTGGACGTGCTCGCCACCGGGCAGGGCTACCGGGTGGCACCGGTCGGGACACCGGACCGGCCCATGGATGTGACGCCAGTGGACGTGACGACGGAAGAGATGGCCGAGGCGGTCGCCGAGGCCCGGAGGACCACGTGATCGAGTACGAGAAGGACGGCGCCGCCATCTACCGGCAGTCCTTTGCCACCATCCGGGCCGAGGCCGACCTGGCCGCCCTGCCCGCCGACGTCTCCCAGGTCGCGGTGCGGATGATCCACGCCTGCGGCATGACCGACCTGGTCGAGGACCTGGTCTACTCGCCCGGTGTGGTCGCCTCGGCCCGCAAGGCGCTGCACGCCGGTGCGCCGATCCTCTGCGACGTCAACATGGTCGCCAGCGGTGTCACCCGCAAGCGGCTGCCCGCCGACAACGAGGTGATCTGCACCCTCACCGACCCGTCGGTGCCCGAGCTCGCGCGGAAGACCGGCAACACCCGCAGCGCCGCCGCCATGGAGCTGTGGCTGCCCAGGCTGGAGGGTGCCGTGGTGGCCGTCGGCAACGCGCCGACCTCGCTCTTCCGGCTGCTGGAGATGATCGAGGCCGGCGCACCCCGCCCGGCCGCGGTGATCGGCGTGCCCGTCGGCTTCATCGGCGCCGCCGAGTCCAAGCAGGCCCTGGCCGAGCACCCGTCCGGCCTGGAGCACCTGGTGGTCCGC
The DNA here is from genome assembly GCF_040683455.1 of Kitasatospora sp. NPDC093679. Lineage (NCBI taxonomy): Bacteria > Bacillati > Actinomycetota > Actinomycetes > Kitasatosporales > Streptomycetaceae > Kitasatospora > Kitasatospora sp. NPDC093679. Next base: position 95,310 of record NZ_JBFBDW010000009.1, on the reverse strand, counting down.
GGCCGGCGCGGCGGCAGTGCGATCGCCGCCGCCGCGATCAACGCGATTGCGAGTGAAGAAGAGTGACCGAGCAGCAGACCGGGCAGCAGACCGACCGGCGGACCGGCCGGCTGTACGGCGTCGGCCTCGGCCCCGGCGACCCCTCGCTGGTCACCGTCCGCGCCGCCGAACTCATCGGCAAGGCCGACGTGGTGGCCTACCACAGCGCCCGGCACGGCCGCTCCATCGCCCGCTCGATCGCCGACCGCTACCTGACCGGCGGCCAGATCGAGGAGAAGCTGGTCTACCCGATCACCGTGGAGACCACCGACCACCCCGGCGGCTACCGCGGCGCCCTGGACGACTTCTACGAGGAGGCGTCCGCCCGGCTCGCCGCCCACCTGGACGCCGGCCGGAACGTCGTCGTCCTCGCCGAGGGCGACCCGCTCTTCTACGGCTCCTACCAGCACATGCACAAGCGCCTCGCACACCGCTACCCGACCGAGGTGGTGCCCGGCGTGACCTCGGTCAGCGCCGCCGCGGCCCGGCTCGGCAGCGCCCTGGTGGAGGCCGAGGAGACCCTGACGATCATCCCCGGCACCCTGCCGGAGGAGGAGCTCGCCGCCCGGATCGCCTCCGCCGACTCCGCGGTGATCATGAAGCTCGGCCGGACCTTCCCGGCCGTCCGCCGCGCCCTGGAGCGGGCCGGCCGGCTCGACGACGCGCAGTACGTCGAGCGGGCGTTCATGGACGGCGAGCGCACCCTGCCGCTCGCCGAGGTCGAGGCCGACACCGTGCCGTACTTCTCGGTCGCCGTGCTGCCCAGCAAGGTCGCCCCGCTCGACCTCCCCGAGCCGGACGGCCCCGGCGAGGTCGTGGTCGTCGGCACCGGCCCGGCCGGACCGCTCTGGCTCACCCCGGAGGCCCGCGGCGCCCTCGCCGCCGCCACCGACCTGGTCGGCTACACCACCTACCTGGACCGGGTGCCCGTCCGCCCCGGCCAGGTCCGGCACGGCTCGGACAACAAGGTCGAGTCGGTGCGCGCCGAGTTCGCCCTCGACCTGGCCCGCCGCGGCCGCCGCGTCGCGGTCGTCTCCTCCGGCGACCCGGGCGTCTTCGCGATGGCCACCGCCGTCCTGGAAGCGGCCGGCGAGGACCCGTACCGCGAGGTGCCCGTCCGGGTGCTGCCCGGCATGACGGCCGCCCACGCCGCCGCATCCCGCGCCGGCGCACCGCTCGGCCACGACTACGCGGTGGTCTCGCTCTCCGACCGCCTCAAGCCGTGGGAGGTCATCGCCCGCCGGCTGCGCGCCGCCGCCGAGGCCGACCTGGTGCTGGCGCTCTACAACCCCGGCTCGAAGTCCCGCACCACCCAGGTCGGGCTGGCCCGCGACCTGATGCTGGAGTACCGCGGCGCCGACACCCCGGTGGTGATGGCCCGTGACGTGGGCGGCCCCACCGAACGCGTCCGCACCGTCCGGCTGGCCGACCTCGACCCGGCCGAGGTCGACATGCGCACCCTGCTGCTCATCGGGTCCTCCCAAACCCGCCTGGTCCGCCGCGGCAACGACACCGAGGTCGTCTGGACCCCCCGCCGCTACCCGGAGGACTGACGGAGAGCGAACCCGGGGGCGCGCGGGGCACCTAGTGGCCTTCGGCCGTGAGGCGCCCCCGCGCCCCCGGGGCGTGTCTTCAAGGCGTACGGATGCCACACAGGGGCGCGTGGGGTGCCCCCACGCGCCCCTGAATCGACCACCCGAGCGCCCTTTGAAAACAGCTCCTAGTGGTGATCGACGTGCGCCTCGGAGGGCCGGGCCTCGGTCCCGATCAGCTGCAGCGCCCGGGCCTCCGGTAGCGGCCCCATCCGCCGTCCGTCCCGCAGGCGGAGCGACACCAGCCCGTCGGCGGCTTCGGCCGCGCCGATGACGGCCTGGTACGGCACCAGCCGCCCGGCCCGTACCCGGGCCGCGAGGGTGCCCGCCTGCGGGTCGGCGAGTTCGGCCCGCAGGCCCTGCCGGAGGGCCAGGTGCACGAGGGCCTCGGCCTGCTGCCGCTGCTCCTCGGCGACCGGCTGCACCAGCAGTTGGACGGGCGCCAGCCAGGCGGGGAAGGCGCCCTGGTGCACCTCGATCAGGTGGGCCACCGCCCGTTCCACACTGCCGATCACCGCCCGGTGCACCATCACCGGCCGGTGCCGGGCGCCGTCCGGTCCGGTGTAGCCGAGGTCGAACCGGTCGGGCTGGTGGAAGTCGACCTGCACGGTGGAGAGGGTGGACTCGCGTCCGGCCCGGTCGACCACCTGGACGTCGATCTTGGGCCCGTAGAACGCGGCCTCGCCCACCTCCTCCTCGTAGGGCACCCCGGCCTCGTCCAGGGCCTCGGCGAGCAGCCGGCCGGCGCGCTGCCACATCTCGGGGTCGGCGACGTACTTGCCGCCCTCGGCGGGCAGCGAGAGCCGGTGCCGGGCCGGTTCGATGCCGAGCGCCCGGTACGCGCCGTGGATCAGCGCCAGCGCCGACCGGACCTCCTCGGCGACCTGGTCGGGCCGGCAGAAGATGTGCGCGTCGTTCAGCTGGATCGACCTGACCCGGGTCAGCCCGCCGAGCACTCCCGACATCTCGGAGCGGAACATACCGCCGAGTTCGGCCAGCCGCAGCGGCAGGTCGCGGTGGCTGCGCGGCCGGGCGCGGAAGATCACCGCGTGGTGCGGGCAGAGGCTGGGCCGCAGCACCACCTCCTCGCCGCCGAGCCGCATGGGCGGGAACATGTCCTCGCTGTAGTGCGCCCAGTGGCCGGAGATCTCGTACAGCTCGCGTTTGCCGAGGACGGGCGAGTGGACGTGCCGGTAGCCGGCCAGCCGTTCCACCTCGCGGACGTACTCCTCCAGTGCGTGCCGCACCGCGGCGCCGTCCGGCAGCCAGTAGGGCAGGCCGGCCCCGATCAGCCGGTCGGTGTCGAAGAGGTCCAGCTCGCGGCCGAGCCGGCGGTGGTCCTTGTGGTCGGTGCTCTCGTGCACGACGGTCTCCCTCGGTGATGCCGGGACGGGTGACCGGGCACGGCACGAAGCCCCGGGGCACTCGCCCCGGGGCTTCGGACAGCAGGTGTCAGCGCGCCGGGACCCTCTCCGGCGTCGTGGTCGCGGCAGCGCGCTGGTGCTTCATGCCGCCGAGGCTAGCGCGGCGGACGGGCGAGGGGCACCCGGTTTTCCGCGCAGGCGGCCGTCGGGCCGTCAGCCCGCCTTCGGCAGCGGGAAGGAGGCCCGCATGACGGCGTCGAAGGCGGCGTCCGGCAGCAGCCGCTTGGCGATCATCGTGCCGCGGGCCATCGCCCCGATCGCGTACCGGGCCCGCGGCCGGCGCACCGTCGCCGCCCGGACGATCACCTTGGTGGCGGCCTCGGCCGTCACGGCGCCGCTGCGCCGGGTGAACGCCTTGTTGGCGTACATGTCGGCGAGCGCCGTGGTGAACGAGCCGTACGGGCCGGAGCCGTCCGGCATGGTGGCGACCGCGGTGCCGCCGAAGCCGGTGATGGTCGGGCCCGGCTGGACGACGACCACGTCGACGCCGAAGGGGGCGACCTCCAGCCGCAGCGAGTCGCTGATCGCCTCCACCGCGTGCTTGGTGGCGTGGTAGAAGGCGCCGCCGGGTGGCGAGAACCGGCCGCCCATCGAGGAGATGTTGACGATCCGTCCGCGGCCGGCCCGCCGCATGCCGGGCAGCACCAGCTGGGCCATCCGGACGAGGCCGAAGACGTTGGTGTCGAACTGGGTGCGGACCTCCTCCGGGGAGGCCAGTTCGACCGGCTGGTGCAGCCCGTACGCGGCGTTGTTGATCAGGACGTCGACGTGGCCGTGCAGCTCCTCGACGCGGGCCACCGCGGCCGTCATCGACCGTTCGTCGGTGACGTCCAGGGCGAGCGTGGTGATGCCGAGGCCGGCCAGGTCGGCGAGGGCCTCGGGACGGCGGGCGGTGGCGACCACGCGGTGGCCGAGCCGGTGCAGGGCGAGGGCGGCCTCGCGGCCCATGCCGGTGGAGCATCCGGTGATCAGGACGGTCTGCGGGGCGGTCATCGGGGGACCTGCCTTTCCGGGAGGGGGAGTGGCGTGCGGGGGAGGGGGGCGGGGGCGGTCAGGGGGCGGGACGGTGCAGCAGGGCCCAGACGCACTCCTCGGCGGCGGCGAGGTCCGCGGGGGCCATCGCGCCGAGGCCGTCCGTGCGGTGCAGCTTGACCAGGCCGGTGAAGGCGCCGACGGCGAGCGCCACCAGCTGGGCGGCGTCCCCGTCGCGGATCTCGCCGGCCCGCTGGCCGCGCTCGATGAAGTCGGCGGCGATCCGGTCGATCTCGGCGGCCAGCGCCAGGCTGTCCGGCGCCAGGAAGGTGTCGTGCTGTTGGTGCTCCAGGAAGACGAACGCCTCCGGGCGGGCCCCGGCGTACCGGGTGAAGCCCCGCCAGAAGCGGCCGAACTCCTCGCGGACGGTGCCGGCCGGGCCGCCCTCGGCCATCGCCGCGGCCAGCTCGTCGAGTAGGGCCCGCTTGGCGTGCTGGAAGGCCGCGTTGCCGAGCGCCTCCTTGCTGGGGAAGTACCGGTAGATGCTGCCCACGCCCACTCCGGCGCGCTGGGCCACGGCGGGCATCTGGGTGCCCTCGTAGGTGCGCTCGGCGAAGAGGGCGACAGCGGCGTCGATGAGCCGCTCGGCGAGGTCGGGCTTGCGCGGGGTCACGGAATGAATATTCATTCCGGATAGGTGCCGCTGTCAAGGCCGCCCTGGACCGGGGCACGGCGAGGCTCGACGACGAGGCCGGCGCACTGCTCCGGGAGTACTCCGACCTGCCGCTGCTCACCTGCGGCGACGCCTACCGGGCACGGTCCCACCAGAGCGTGAAGACTTCCGCCAACGTCCCGGCTGCCGACCAGGGCGTCGACGCAGGCAAGAAGATCGCCGGACGTAAGTGCCGCATCGGCGTCGACACCCCCGGCCTGCTGCTCGTCGTCCGGGTAACCGCCGCCAGCTTGTCCGACAACGCCGGCGGCACCGAGATTCTGAGCAGCATCGCCGCCTCGCTCGCGACCACGAGACCCCACCCGCATCGATCAGAAGCCATGGCTCACGTCGCGATGACCGACCTGAGGAGCCGCCGACTCACCGAGGAATCCACCCCGAACCGGCGCGATTGAACTGATGGTCCAGTATCACCGCGTCACCGCGGGTTCCCGGCGTTCAGCTGCAAGGCCGCAAAGCGTTGGCCCTGCAGGTCGACGCACTCGTGGACACCAGGCCTGGGCGTTCCGGCGAACTCGCGCATCAGCATGATCGCCTGAACATCGCGCCCAGCATCGATGAGCCGATCGACCTCGACCTGGCCCTCGGCCGAGATCCTGTCCCACAGAGAGTTCTTCACGTCCGCATTGAACCGTCCCGGTGGCCTGCGGGCCCGGCAGTTGTCACTCCGGCCCCGCGCAAGTCGCGCCTTGGCGGCCATCAGGGCTCAACGGGGAACCAAACACTACCTACAGGACAGAACGCTCAGTCAGGAGGACCGACCCGCCGCCAGGGCGGTCAGCCAGTCCACGGCGCCCTGCACCCCGTCGGTGACCGGGACGCCGGAGGGCGTCTCGGGCCGGCGGACGACCACCACGGGCAGGCCGAGCTCGCGGGCCGCGGTGAGCTTGGGCGCGGTGGCCGCGCCGCCGCTGTCCTTGGTGACCAGCACGTCGATGTCGTACTCGCGCAGCACCCGGCGCTCCCCGTCCAGGGTGAACGGGCCGCGGTCGAGCAGCACCTCCAGCCGGGGCGGCAGCGGCCGGTCCGGCGGGTCCACCGACCGGGCCAGGAAGAAGGTGTCCTTCAGGTGCGCGAAGGCGGCCATGCCCTGCCGCCCGGTGGTGAGGAACACCCGGCGGCCGAGCCCCGGCAGGGCGTCCGCCGCCTCGGCCAGCGAGTCCACCCGGTGCCAGTCGTCGCCGTCGACCGGGACCCAGCCGGGACGCCGCAGGACGAGCAGGGGAACATGGACCGCGGCGGCCGCGGTGGCCGCGCTCCGGCTGATCTTCTCGGCGAAGGGATGGGTGGCGTCGATGACCGCGTCCGCCTGCTCGGCCCGCAGCCAGTCGGCCAGCCCGACCGAGCCGCCGAAACCGCCGATCCGCACCTCGCCCGCCGGCAGCCGCGGCTCCGCGACCCGGCCGGCCAGCGAGCTGGTCACCCGCAGCGCGGGATCCTCGGCGAGGACGGCGGCGAGACGGCGGGCCTCGGTGGTGCCGCCGAGGATCAGGACGTGCATCGGAACTCCAGGAGGCGGACGTGGCTGAGGCGGGCGGTCGGGCGGCGCAGCTGAAGAGTAGCGGGCTGCGGCACGGCTGGACGACGGGCGCGTGCGCCACGGCGGCCACCGCCGCCGCGTACACCGCCCTGCTCACCGGGGAGTTCCCCGACCCGGTGGAGATCGTCCTGCCGAAGGGCCAGCGGCCCGCGTTCGCCCTGGCGGCGGAGGAAGTGACGGCCGGACGGGCGATGGCGGGGGTGGTGAAGGACGCCGGTGACGACCCGGACGTCACCCACGGCGCGCTGATCCGCTCCACCGTCACCGCGGGCGCCCCGGGCAGCGGCGTGGTCTTCCGGGCCGGCCCCGGCGTCGGCACCGTCACCAAGGCCGGTCTGCCGCTGCCGGTCGGCGAGCCGGCGATCAACCCGGTGCCGCGGCAGATGATCCGGGACACCGTCGCCGAGGTCGCCGCCCGGCACGGCGGCAGCGGGGACGTGGTGGTGGAGATCTCCGTCGACCACGGCGAGGAGATCGCCCGCTCCACCTGGAACCCGCGGCTCGGCATCCTCGGGGGCCTGTCGATCCTCGGCACCACCGGCATCGTGGTGCCCTACTCCTGCTCGGCGTGGATCGACTCGATCCGCCGCGGGGTGGACGTCGCCCGGGCGGCCGGCCGCACCCACGTCGCCGGGTGCACCGGCTCGACCTCGGAGAAGGTCGCCGTCGCGGTGCACGACCTGCCGGAGGACGCGCTGCTGGACATGGGCGACTTCGCGGGTGCGGTGCTCAAGTACCTCAAGCGCCACCCGGTGCCCCGGCTGACCGTGGCCGGCGGCTTCGCCAAGCTGTCCAAGCTGGCGGCCGGCCACCTCGACCTGCACTCGGCCCGCTCGCAGGTCGACAAGGGCTACCTGGCGGAGCTGGCCCGCCGCGGCGGCGCCTCGCCGGAGCTGGCCGCGGCGGTCGCCGCCGCCAACACCGGCCTGGAGGCGGTGCAGTTGTGCGCGGCGGCCGGGGTGCCGCTGGGCGACCTGGTGGCCGAGGCGGCCCGGGCGACCGCGCTCGGCGTGCTCGCCCCGGCCCCGGTGGCGGTGGACGTGATCTGCATCGACCGGGCCGGCACGATCGTCGGCCGGGCCGAGCCGCTGGGCCCGGCCGTCCGCCGGTGACGGGCGCCGCTCAGCCGATGACGGCCTGCGCGTCGATCTCCACCAGCATCGGCTCCTGCGGCAGTTCGACCATCACGGTCGTCCGGCAGGGCTTCACCCCGCCCGGGGCGATGTTCTCCTCGATGAAGGCGGCGTAGGCCGCGTTCATCTCCGCGAAGTCCGAACGCTTCGTCAGGTAGACGCGGAACATCACCACGTCCTCGACGGTGCCGCCGCCCGCCTCGACGATCGCCTTGACGTTCTCCAGCGTCCGCCGGGTCTGCGCCCGCACGTCCCCGGGGTACAGGTACTCCCCGGTCGCCGGGTCCTGCGGGCCCTGGCCGGAGACCTGCAGGATCGGGCCCTTGCGCACCCCCTGGGAGAACATCCAGGCGGGCGCGGGGGCGCCGTCCGTGCGGACCTCGGTCTTCTCGGTCATGCGGTGTGCTTCCTCTCGCGGGGTCGGACTCGTCGAGGATCGGAGGGGATCGGAAGGGATCAGACGGGGGCGCCCGCGTCGGCGGAGATCGCCCGGGCCGTGGCCAGCAGCTGCGGCAGCAACTCCAGCACCTGCTCGTACGGCAGCACCACGTCCGGCACCGAGACCGACGCGGCGGCGACGACCCGCCCGGAGACGTCCCGGACGGGCGCGGCCACGCAGTTGATGAACGGCTCGTGCTCGGCGTGGTCCTGCGCCCAGCCCTGGGCGGCGACCTGCTCCAGTTCGGCGAGCAGCTGCCTCGGCCCGGCGATCGTGTTCGCCGTGTGCGGGGTGTACTCGATCGCGGCGGCCACCTTGCGGCGCTCGGCCGGCGGCAGGTCGGCCAGCAGCACCTTCGCCACGGCGGTGCAGTGCAGCGAGGCCCGCAGCCCGATCCGGGAGTACATCCGCACCGGCTGCCGGGAGTCGTACTTGTCGATGTAGACCGCCTCGCCGCCCTCGTACGCGGCCAGGTGCACCGTCTGGCCGGTCGCCGCGTTCAGCTCGGCGAGGTGCGGCGCGGCGGTGCGGCGGATGCCGCGCTGCTCCAGGGCCAGGCTCGACAGCGCGAACAGGCCGGCCCCGAGGTGGTAGCGGTGGTTGGCGTCGCGGTGGACGAACCGGCCCTCCTCCAGGCTCTGCAGCAGCCGCAGCACGGTGGTCTTGTGCACCCCGAGGGCCTGCGCCAGCTGGTCGAGGGAGCGTTCGCCCTCGCCGAGTTCGGCGAGCAGGCGCAGGGCGCGGGTGACGGTCTGGCTCATGGGGTGGGTGCTCCGAGGTGCGCGGCCGGTCGGGTGAGTACCGGGGACACGATGCCATCCGCGGTCACCCGGGTCGCCGCCCAGTCCCCGGCCGGGGCGTCGAGCAGCGCCGCGACCACGCCGGGCGCGGGCAGCCGGCCGCGGTCGCCGCGGGCGGTCAGGGCGCAGGCCGCGGCGAGGTGGCCGAGCCGCAGCCGGCGGCGGCCGTCCAGGCCGCGGTGCAGGCCGGCCAGGTAGCCGGCGGCGAAGGCGTCGCCGGCACCGGTGGGCTCGACCACCTCGACGGCGAGCGCCGGCTCGGCGACGGCGGCGCCCGAGCGGTCCAGAGCGGTGACCCGGTGGCCGGCGTCCTTGACGACGACGGTCGCGGGGGTGGGGAAGGCGGCCCGCAGCGCGGCCGGGTCTCCGGTGCCGAGGGCTTCGGCGGCCTCGTCCGTGCCCAGCAGCAGGACGTCGGCGGCGTCCAGCAGTTCGGGCAGCACCGCCGGGTCGCGGCCGTGCCAGAGCGCGGGGCGCCAGTTCAGGTCGAGGGAGACCAGGCGGCCGGGCCGCTGGTCGGCGAGCAGCGCACGGACGAGTGCCAGGCAGTCGTCGGAGAGCGCCGCGGTGATGCCGGTCAGGTGCAGCAGCCGGGCGCCGGCCAGCAGCCGGGCGGCGGCCGGGTCGGCCAGCAGTGCGGGGGAGAGCGCCGAGGCGGCGGAGCCCGTCCGGTAGTAGTGCAGTCGGCTGCGGCCCGGGCCGAGGTCGTGCGGCAGCGCCGAACCGCCGGTCTCCTTGACGTAGAGGCCGGTGCGGCGGTGCGGGTCCACCGCGACGGCCGAGACGTCCACCCCGCAGGCGGCCAGATCGGCGGTGACCATGCGCCCGAACCCGTCGTCGCCGACCCGGCCGATCCAGGCCGCCGGTACACCCAGCGCGGCCAGCGCGCACGCCGTGTTGGACTCCGCGCCGCCCACCGCCGGCCGGAAGCCGCCCGCGGCCTCCAGCGGGCCCGCGGCGTCCGGCAGCAGCACCGCCATCGACTCGCCCAGGCACACGGCCCACGGGCCGGGCGACCGCTCCGCCATCCGCCGCACTCCCTTTGCCCGCGCGCCCCTCGGGCGCGCCCGTCTCGTTGACCGCGCTTCGGCGTGAATGTTAGAACCGTCGTGGCACTATCCGCAACGCTTGTTGCGAATAACGCAACTTTGCAGGTGAGGAGTGGTCTGGATGGCCGATCTGGTGATCCGCGGCGCCACCGTCGTGGACGGCACCGGCGCCCCGCGCCGCCGCGCGGACGTCACCGTCACCGCCGGCCTGATCGACACCGTCGGCGCCCCCGGCGAGCACCTCACCGCCCGCCGCGCGCTCGACGCGGACGGCCTCGTCCTCGCCCCCGGCTTCGTCGACATGCACACCCACTCCGACCTGCGCCTGCTCGTCGAACCCGGCCACCCCTCCCGGATCACCCAGGGCGTCACCTGTGAGGTCCTCGGCCAGGACGGCCTCTCCTACGCACCCGTCGACGACACCACCCTGCCCGCCCTGCGCCGCCAACTCGCCGGCTGGAACGGCGACCCCGAGGGCTTCGACTGGAACTGGCGCACCGTCGGCGAGTACCTCGACCGGCTCGACACCGGTACCGCCGTCAACACCTGCTACCTGGTGCCGCACGGCACCGTCCGGATGCTCGCCATGGGCTGGGACGACCGCCCGCCGACCGCGGCCGAACTCGACCGGATGCGCGCCCTGGTGGCCGACGGCCTCGCCGAGGGCGCGGTCGGCCTGTCCAGCGGGCTCAGCTACCCGCCCGGCATGTACGCCGGGACGGCCGAACTCACCGCGCTCTGCGAGGTGGTGGCCGCCGCCGGCGGATTCCACGCCCCGCACCAGCGCTCCTACGGCGCCGGCGCGCTGGAGGGCTACGCCGAGATGATCGCGATCGCCCGCGCCTCCGGCTGCCCGCTGCACCTCACCCACGCGACCATGAACTTCGAGGTCAACCGGGGCCGGGCCGGCGAACTCCTCGCCCTGGTCGACGCGGCCCTCGCCGAGGGCCTCGACATCACCCTCGACAGCTACCCCTACCTCCCCGGCTCCACCACCCTCGCCGCGCTGCTGCCCGGCTGGGCCGCCGCCGGCGGACCGGACGCGACCCTCGCCCGGCTCGGCGACCCGGCCGCCCGCGAGCGCATCCGCACCGCCCTGGAGGAGACCGGCAGCGACGGCTGCCACGGCGTCACCGCCGACTGGCACACCGTGCAGATCTCCGGCGTCGGCGACCCGGCCCTCGCCGCCCTGGTCGGCCGCACCGTCGCCGAGGTCGCCGCCGCGGACGGCACCACCGGCACCGGGGCCTTCCTCGACCTGCTGCGCCGCGACCGCCTCGCCACCACGATCCTCCAGCACGTCGGCGACGAGGCGAACGTCCGCGCCGTGATGCGGCACCCCGCGCACACCGTCGGCAGCGACGGCCTGCTCGTCGGCGACCGGCCGCACCCCCGGGCCTGGGGCACCTTCGCCCGCTACCTCGGCCACTACGGCCGGGACGAGGGCGTGCTCACCCTGGAGGAGGCGATCGCCCGGATGACCGGCCGCCCGGCCCGCCGCCTCCGGCTCCACCGCCGCGGCCTCGTCCGCCCCGGCCACCACGCCGACCTGGTGCTGCTCGACCCGGCGACCGTCCGCGACACCGCCACCTTCGACCATCCGCGCGGACCCGCCGCCGGCATCGCCCACGTCCGGGTCAACGGCACCGCCGTCCTGGACGACGGCCGTCCCACCGGAGCGCTGCCCGGCCGCACCCTGCGCCGTACCGCCGACGGCACCCGCGCCCGGTGAACCGCCGGGTACGGCACGCCTGCCCGCCCGAACCGAGGAGCCCGAATCCCGTGACCGCACCCACCGCCACCGCCCCCGGTGCCGCCGCCGCAGCCGCCGCCCTGCGGGCCGCGCTCGCCGCCGAGCGGGTGATCGCCGTGGTCCGCGCGCCGCGGATCCCGGACGCCGCCGAACTGTGCGCGGCACTGGCCGCCGGGGGCATCGACCGGGTCGAACTCACCTTCACCACACCGGAGGTGACGGCACACCTACGGCACGCGGCCGGGGCCGGGCACCGGGTCGGGGTCGGTACGGTGCTGACCGCCGAGCAGGCCGAACGCGCGGTGGACGCCGGTGCGGGCTTCCTGGTCACCCCGGGGTGCCGCCCCGAGGTCGCCGCCTCGGCCGGGCGGGCCGGTGTCCCGGTCGTGCTCGGCGCGCTCACCCCGACCGAGGTGGCGCAGGCCGTCGACCTGGGCGCCGCCGCGGTCAAGGTCTTCCCGGCCCGCGTCTTCGGCCCCGGCTACTTCGCCGATCTGCGCGGCCCCTACCCCGACGTCCCGCTGGTCGCCTCCGGCGGCGTCGACACGGGCAACGCCGCCGCCTTCCTCGACCACGGCGCCCTCGCGGTCTGCGCCGGCTCCGGGGTCGTCCCCGCGGCCGCCGTCGCCGCCGCCGACTGGCCGGAGATCACCCGACGGGCCCGGGCCTTCACGGCGGCGCTGGCGGCATCCGCCGGGTGACGAGGCCGGAGGTCAGGCGCTGCAGGGCTCGTGCGGCCGCTCGCGCTCGGAGGAGTAGAGGTGGCTGTCGCGGAACTGCTCGGCACCGAGGGTCCGGCCGACCAGGATGACGGCCGTCCGCAGCACACCGGCGGCCTTCACCTGCTCGGCGATGTCGCCGAGGGTGCCGCGCAGCACGAGCTCGTCGGGGCGGCTGGCCATGGCGACGACGGCGGCCGGGCAGTCGGCGCCGTAGTGCGGCAGCAGCTCCTCGACCACGCTGTCGACGTAGCGGGCGGCGAGGTGCAGCACCAGCAGGGCGCCGCTGCGGCCGAGGGTGGCGAGGTCCTCGCCCTCGGGCATCGGGGTGGCCTGCCGGGAGACCCGGGTGAGGATGACGGTCTGACCGACCGTCGGCACGGTCAGTTCCCGCTTGAGCGCGGCCGCCGCGGCGGCGAAGGCGGGCACGCCCGGCACCACCTCGTACGGGATGCCGAGCGCGTCGAGGCGCCGCATCTGCTCGGCGACGGCGCTGAACACCGAGGGGTCGCCGGAGTGCAGCCGGGCCACGTCCCGGCCCTCCTCGTGGGCGCGGGCGATCTCGGCGACGATCCGGTCGAGGTCCAGGTTCGCGGTGTCCACCAGCCGTGCGTCCGGCGGGCATTCGGCGAGCAGTTCGCGCGGTACCAGGCTGCCCGCGTACAGGCACACCCCGCAGGCGGCCAGCGTGCGCTGCCCGCGGACGGTGATCAGGTCGGCGGCACCGGGGCCGGCCCCGATGAAGTAGACGGTCACTGCTCCTCCTCCACGCCGGCCCGGCCGGCCTCGGACGTCTTGACGGCCGACCACTGGGTGACCGGCATGGCCTGCCGCCAGCCGGTGAACCCGCCGACCGGTACGGCGTGCGCGACCGCCAGCTTCACCAGCTCCCCGCCGTGCCGGCGGTACCACTCGGTGAGCAGTGCCTCGGACTCCAGCGTGACGGTGTTGGCGACCAGCCGGCCGCCCGCGGGCAGCGCGTCCCAGCAGGCCTGCAGCAGGCCGGGCGCGGTCAGCCCGCCGCCGATGAACACGGCGTCCGGCACCGGCAGTCCGGCCAGCGCGTCGGGCGCCCGGCCGGTGACCACCTCCAGCCGCGGCACGCCGAGCGCATCGGCGTTGCGCCGGATCCGGTCGGCCCGGACGGCGTCCCGCTCCACGCTGACGGCCCGGCAGCTGCGGTGCGCCCGCAGCCACTCGACGGCGATCGAGCCGGAGCCGCCGCCGACGTCCCAGAGCAGTTCGCCGGCGGCGGGCGCGAGCGCGGCGAGCGTCGCGGCCCGGACGTGGCGCTTGGTCAGCTGGCCGTCGTGCTCGTACGCGTCGTCCGGCAGCCCGGGGACGAGCTGCGCCCGCGGGCCCGCGCACTCCACGGCGACGATGTTCAGCGGATCGGCGGCCGGGTGCGGCCAGTCGGCGGCGGTGCCGTCGAGGACGCGCTCGCGGCCGCCGCCGAGCTGTTCGAGCACCCGTAGCCGACTGGCGCCGAAGCCGCGTCCGGTGAGCAGCGCGGCGACCTCGGCGGGGGTGCCGGCGCCGGCGCTGAGCACCAGCAGCCGCCGCCCGTCGGACAGTGCGGCGTTGAGGTTCGCCAGCGGGCGGCCGACCGCGCTGACCACCTCGGTGTCCTCCTGCGGCCAACCGAGGCGCGCGCAGGCGTAGGCGACGGAGGAGGGGTGCGGCAGCACGTGCAGCCGCTCGGCGCCGACCGTCTCGGCGAGGGCTCGGCCGATGCCGTGGAACATCGGGTCGCCGCTGGCGAGGACGCACAGCCGCCGGTCGCCGTGCTCGGCGAGCAGACCGGGTACGGCGGGCCGCAGCGGGCTCGGCCAGGCCACCCGGGCGGCGGTGACCTCCGGCGGCAGCAGCTCCAGCTGGCGCGGCCCGCCGAGGACGGTCGCGGCGCCGAGCAGAGCCTCCCGGGCGGCGGGCGCGAGGCCGTCCCAGCCGTCCGCACCGACCCCGACGACGGTGATCACGGACGCGGGCACGGCGGTGGCCAAGGGGACTCCTTGCAGCTCGGACGGGGCAGCGGCAGCCTACCGGCCGCTCCCCGCCCCGTCGCCGGCCGAAGGCCGAACCCGCCCACGATCACCTGCGACGTTCGCCACACCGCGGCGCGCTCCGGCCGTCCCACCACCCCTCAGGGCCGGTACGGCAGCTGCGGGACGTCGTAGCAGTTGGCGGCCATGTCGGGCACCTGGGTGACCCAGCCGCCGTGCCCGTCCCGGGCGGAGTCCTCCCAGCGGGCGGCGTTGAGGCAGGCCCTGAGCAGCCCGGTCGGCCGCGGGGTCGGGACGAAGCCGGCCGGCAGCAGCAGGCCGTGCGCGTCGTAGGGGGTGCTGCGGTTCATGAAGTCCTCGACGCAGCCGCGGGTGAGGTCGGCGCCGCAGGAGTCCATCGCGTCGGTGAGCCACTGCGCCCCGGCCCAGCCCTCCAACTCCCAGGCGGAGAGCAGTCCTTCGCGCTCCGGGTAGTACCTGGCCATGGCATTGCGGAAGGCCTGCACGGCCGGTTGGCGGGTGTCCTCGTAGTTCTGGCTGGAGGAGGTCGCCCACAGCACCGACCGGCAGCCGGGGGAGTCCTTGTAGTCGGTGCCGACGGTCGCCGTCCAGTTCTGCACGTTGGTGACCTTGGCTTTGAGGTGCACCCCGGCGGCGTCCAGGGCCTGGCAGAGCCCGGCGTTGCCGCGGGTGTCCATGGCGTCGAAGAGCAGCTCGGTGCCGTCGGCCTTCATCGCCGCGGCGACCGCCTGGAAGCCGGGCAGCGCCAGGTCGACGGTCTGGTCGAGCACCCGGTACCCCTCGGCCTTCAGCGCTTCGGTCAACTGCCGGGCGTAGCGGGCCGAGTCGGCCTGGTCGTAGGCGACCACGGCGGCGCTGCGGGCGCCGAGCTTCTCCTTGAAGAACCGGTACACCTCGGTGCTCTGGTAGAGGACGCCGTCCCAGCCGACCGAGCGGCCGTCCCGCGGGGCGCTGCTGCCGTAGACGCCGTACAGGTGCGGCCACCGGTCGTAGGCGGTGCCGATCGGCTGGCCGCCGACGTCCGGCACGCCCTTGGCGCTGACGTAGGGGGCTCCCGCGTAGACCAGGACGCTGCCGGAGACCAGGGCGAAGACCTTCTCCTTGTCGATCATCCGGTGGACGCAGTCCTGGTTGCCGATGCCGCTGCCGCCGTCGTCGCAGGTGACGACCTGCACCGTCCGGCCGTGCACGCCGCCGGCGTCGTTCAGGGCCTTGAAGAAGGCGAGGGCGCCGAAGCGCGGCCCGGCGAAGGTCTCCGAGCCGACGGGGCTGGTGAGCGAGGTGATGATGCCGATCTTGACGCTGCGGGCGTCGGCGCCGGTGTCGGTGGTCCGGTCGGCTGTGCCGCCCGCCGGAGGTGTGCCGAAGGCGCTCTCCGGCAGGCGGCTGCCGCAGCCGGCGACGGTCAGCAGCAGCGCGGCCGAGGCCGCGAGCAGGGCGGTGCGGGCGGCCGCGGCGTGCCGGGCCGCCCGTCGGAGCCCGGTCAGCTGCATCCCGGGATCGCGCTGCCGCCGGCCTGGGCGACCAGCCCGCACAGGGTGCTGGTGGACACCTTCCAGGTGCCGTTGTCCAGCACGGCCTGTCCGCTCGCGGCCGGTTCGACCGTCTGGCCCTGCAGCGTCAGCGTGTACGTCACGGTCGCGGCCGAGTCCGAGGTGAACTGGACGTCGGTCACCGTGGCCTTGACCTGGCCGACCCGCGGGTCGTTGGCGAAGCCCTGCAGGGCCGGCTGGAGCGCCTCGCCGTTCTGCAGCAGCGCGGCCCGGTCGGCGATCGGCGTGGCCGGGTCGAAGAACTTCTCCCAGTTGGTCTTGATCTGCGCCTTGGCGGCCTCCGCGTCGGCCGGTGCGGAGCCGCCGCCCGTCGGCGACGCGGCCGCCGAGGTCGTGGTGGCCGGTGCCGTGGGGGAGGGCGAGGAGGAACCGGAGGAACTGCTGCTGCTGCAGGCCGCCGCGAACAGCAGGGCCAGGACGGCCAGCACCGCCGCCGCGAGCCGGGCGGCCGCGCCGACGGGACGGGACGAGGGGGTACGGCCGTCCGGGTGGGTGGCGGGGCCGGGGCCGGCCTCGTGGATCGACTCGCCAGGGTTGTTGCGCATGGGTTGCTCACCGCGTTCTTCCCGACCGCCGGGCCGCCCTCCCGCCGGTGGCCCCGGTCGCTCGTGTCGTGGCTGCTCTGGGTCGGTGTCTCGGTCCGTGCTGCGGCACCGGATGCCGCAAGTGACACTATGAAGGCCGATCGGCGGACGAACCGCAAGAGGAGCTGACAGAACAGTAGAATACCGAGAAATCTGGACAGTACGGAGAAATCTGGATGAACCGGATTCCCCGGCCCAGCGCCGCAGGGCTGCTGCGGGCCCTGCGCGAATGGCCCGGCTGGTTCACGCTCGCCGCCGGCGCGGTGCTCTGCGTGCTCGGCTGGTACGGCGTCTCCGGGGAGGAGCTCGCGGCCCGTCAGCTGCCGTACATCGCCTCGGCCACCGCCCCCGGCGCCGCCCTGATCGTCGCGGGCGCCGTCCTCATCGCCGTCCGCCGCGGCCCCGGCCCCGGCGAGCCCGCGGACCGGCGGCTCGACCAGCTCTACGCGCTGCTGGTCACCGAGGCCCCCGCCGCCGCGGCCGACGAGGGCGAGAGCGGCCCGCCGGTCGGCCTCCCCGACGGCACCCTCTACCACCGCCGGGACTGCCCGCTCGTCGCCGGCAAGACCGGTGCCGAACCGCTGGACGCCCGAGCCGTGCGGGAACGCGGACTCAGCCCCTGCCCGGTCTGCGACCCCGGGCCGCCCGAGGCCCCCGGACCGGCGGCCGACCCCGGACCCGCCGAGCCCGGGCCGCCGGCCGGGTGAGCGACAGCCTCGGCCTGACCGCCGACCTCGCCCTCGCCGGCCTCTCCGTCGGCAGCGCCGCCGCGCTCAGCGGCGTCGGCCTGGTCGTCACCCACCGCGCCACCGGGGTGCTCAACCTCGCCCAGGGCGCCCAGGCCGTCGCCACCGCCTACCTGCTGCGCGAACTCGTCGTCGTCCGCGGCTGGCCGCTCTTCCCCGCGGCCGCCTTCTGCCTGCTGGTCGCCGCCCCCGCCTTCGGCGTCCTGCTCGACGCCGCCGTCTTCCGCCCGCTGCAGCGCCGCGGCGCCGGAGCCGGCGAGACGATGGTCGCCGGCATCGGCGTCTTCGTGCTGCTGATCGGCACCGTCATCCTGCTCTGGGGAACCGCCCCCTTCGCCGACGCCCCCGCGCTCGTCCGGCCCGAGCACCTCGCCGACCTCGGCGGCCACGTCCTGCGCCTGGACACCGCCGTCCAACTGGCCGTCCTGTTCGCGGTGGCCGGCGGCGTCGGCCTCGTCACCCGCCACACCGCCTTCGGCACCCGGCTGCGCGCCGTCGTCGACAACCGCGCACTCGCCGGACTCGCCGGGATCGACGCCGACCGGATCTCCGCCACCGGCTGGGCCTTCGGCTCCTTCACCGCCGGACTGGTCGGCATCCTGCTCGCCCCCTCCCTGCTGCTCGACCCCTACGGCCTGCCGCTGCTCGTCATGGAGACCATGGCCGTCGCCGTCGCCGCCCGGCTGCGCAGCCTGCCCGTGGCGGTCGTCACCGGCCTTGCCCTGGGCGTCGCGCAGAGCGAACTCACCCGGCTGCGCCCGGCCGGCCAACTCCTGCCGCTCGCCCAGGCCGTGCAGGCCAACCTGTTCACCGTCGCGCTGCTCGTCGCGGCCCTGCTGCCCTGGCGCGGCGCGGTGGACGACACCGGCCTCGCCCCGGCCGGCGCGCCCCGGATCGAGCGCGGCTCGGCCGCCGTCAAGGCCGTCTGCACCGTCCTCCTGCTGCTGCCGCTCGGCTTCCGCAACGACGACCTGCGGCACGCCCTCGCCGTACCCGCGCTTGCCCTGGTGCTGCTCTCCGTCGTGGTCGTCACCGGCTACGGCGGACAGGTCTCCCTCGGCCAGGCCGGGTACGCCGGCCTCGGCGGGCTCGGGACGGCCCTGCTGATGTCCGGCCGGGTACCCGGACTGCCGCCGATGCCCGCCGTCCCCGCGCTGCTGCTGGCCGTCGCCGTCACCGTGCCGCTCGGCCTGCTCACCGGACGGCCCGCGATCCGCCGCCGCGGCCTCGCCCTCGCCCTGGTCACCTTCGCCGTCGGCACCGCGCTCAGCCGGCTCGTCTTCAACCAGCCGTACGCCACCACCGGGCTCGTCGTCGACCGCCCCGAGTTCCTCGCCGGAGACGGCGCCTTCTACACCGCCGAGCTGGTGCTGCTCGGCCTCGGTCTGCTGCTGGTCCGCAACCTGCACCGCGGCCGGCTCGGCCGGGCCCTCACCGCGATGCGCGACCACCAGGCCGGAGCCTCGGCCGCCGGGGTGGACGTGCCCCGGCTGAAACTCCTGGTCTTCATGGCCGGCGCCGGACTCGCCGCCCTCGGCGGCGGACTGCTGACGCTCGCCGGACGCGCCTTCTCCGCCGCCGCCTTCGACCCGATCCAGGGCCTGCTCTGGTTCGCGACCGTGGTGGTGGCCGGGGCCGACAGCGCCGTCGGCGCGGTCCTCGCCGCCGCCCTGCTGATCGGCCTCGACACGGGCACCGTCCCCGGCATCTCCGCGGTCGTGGTCGGCGGCCTCGCCACCGCCCTCGGCCGCATGCCAGGCGGCCTCGCCGGCGTCGCCCGCCGCCTCGCCGCCCGCCCCACCCCCGCCCCACCCCGCCTCACCCCCCTCGGCCGATCCCTCCGCCACCACCTCACGGACCCCCCGAAATGACCCCGCCCCCGCCGAGTCCGCCACCCCCGCCGAGTCCGCCACCCCCGCAGGGACGCGGGGACCTGCGTGCAGCGGAAGGCACTGACCCGCACCCGACCCCGTCCAGCAAGTTGCACCCCGAGGGGCGCGGGGAACCGTGCGCAGCGGGAGGGCACAACCCTCACCCGACCCGTTCCAGCCACCTGCACCGCCGGACCCCACGATGAGCGCAGCCGTTGCCCCCGTCACCCCCGGCCTCACCGCCCGCGGCCTCGTCCGCCGCTTCGGCGGCATCGCCGCGGTCGACGGCGTCGACCTGGACGTCCCGCCCGGTCGGATCACCGCCCTGGTGGGCCCGAACGGCGCCGGCAAGAGCACGCTGTTCGACTGCCTGAGCGGCGTCGCCCGCCCGGACGCCGGCCGCGTCCTGCTGGCCGGCCGCGACGTCACCCGGCTGCCGGACCACGCCCGGGCCCGTCTCGGCCTCGCCCGCACCTTCCAGCAGATCGCCGTCTTCCCCGGCCTGACGGTCGGCGAGAACACCCGTCTCGGCGCCGAGCAGGGCCGTGGCGGCACCGTCCGCGGTCTGCTGGGCCTGCCCGCCCCCGGGGCCCCCGCGGCCCGTGAGGCCACCGACCGGGCGCTGCGGCTGTTCGGCCTGGACGCCGTCCGGGACTGGCCGGCGGACCGGCTGCCGACCGGTGCGCTGCGCCTGCTGGAGCTGGCCCGTGCGCTGGCCGCGTCCCCCCGGGTGCTGCTGCTGGACGAGCCGGCCGCCGGTCTCGACCTGGCGCAGACGGCCCGGCTCGGCTCGGTGCTGCGGGCGCTCGCCGCCGAGGGGGTGGCGCTGCTGCTGGTGGAGCACGACGTCGAACTGGTCGCCCGGCTCGCCGACACGGTCTGCGTGATGGCCCGGGGGAGGGTCCTGCTGAACGGGCCGACCGCCGAGGTCCTGGCCGACCCGCGGGTGGCGGGGGCGTGGGGCGAGGCCGCGGGGGCGGAGCCGTGACCGTCGAGGCGGAGCTGCGCGGGGTCCGCGTCCGGTACGGGCTGCTGGAGGCCCTGCACGGGGTGGACCTGGCCTGCCCGGCCGGCCGGGTGACGGTGCTGCTCGGCCGCAACGGTGCCGGACGGACGACCGCCCTGCACGCCCTCGCCGGCGTGGTCCGGCCGGCCGCGGGGCGGGTGCTCTGGGCGGGCCGGGACGTCACCGCCCTCTCGGCGTTCCGCCGGGCCCGCCGGGGCCTCGCCCTGGTCCCGGCCGATCGGGCGGTCTTCCCGTCCCTCACCGTCGCGGAGAACCTCGGGCAGCACGCGGGCGAGGACACGGCGGCCGTCGAGGAGTGGTTCCCCGAGCTGGGCCCGTTGCTGACCCGGCGGGCGGGCACCCTCTCGGGCGGGCAGCAGCAGATGGTGGCGCTCGGCCGGGCGCTGCTGGGCCGTCCGAGGCTGCTGCTGCTGGACGAGCCGGACCGGGGCCTGGCCCCGGCGGTGGCGGCCCGGCTGCACCGGCTGCTGCTGGAGTCCGCGGCCGACGGCGGCACGGTGGTGCTGGCCGCCCGGTCGCTGCCGGCGACGCTGGCGGGGGCCGGCGTGGTGCACGTGCTGCGGCGGGGGCGGGTGGTGTTCAGCGGCGAGCCGGGCGAGCTGCTGTCCGGTCCGATCGGCGGATAAGCTGACCCGGAGACAGGACGTGTCTCGACGACGGGGGTTGACGATGGGAATCCTGGACGGCATAGGCCGACTGCTGGCGGACGCGGAGCTCTCCGACCTGGCGGGCGAGCTGGAGGCGCTCGCCAACGAGGTGAGCAAGATCGCCCAGGAGCTGGAGCGGGCCCGCCACTCGGTGCACTGGACGGGCGCCGCCGCGGACGCCTTCCAGGCGCACGCCGAGAAGCGGATCAAGGACCTGCACGGCGTGGTCGGCGAACTCGAGGGCGCGGCCTCCGCCTCCAAGGCGGTCGCCGCCGTCGGCGGCCTGCTCTGACGCGGCTCTGAGCCCCCGGCTCCGCCCTCGGCCCGCCCGCCCTCAGCCCTCCCGCCGGTCGCCCAGCCGCCGGTTCCGGGCCGCCCGGGCCGCGAGCCGCTGCTCGACGGGCAGCCCGGCCAGCGATCCGAGCGCCAGCGCGACGGCCCGCCCGATCCGCGCACCGAAGGGGACGGGCTCGTCGGCCGCGTCCGGGTGCTCCGAGACGACCTCGTCGACCAGGCCGACCGCGGCCAGGTCGTAGGCGCCGATCCCCTGGGCCCGGGCCAGTTCCGCGGCGTGCTCACCGTCCCGGTGGACGATCGCCGAGGCGCCCTCGGGCGGCAGCGGGGCGAGCCAGGCGTGCTCCGCCGCGATCACCCGGTCCGCGGGCAGCAGCGCGAGCGCTCCGCCGCCGGAGCCCTGGCCGAGCAGCACCGCGAGCACCGGGGTGCGCAGTGCGGTGAGCGTGCTGAGGCAGTGCGCGATCTCGACGGCGATCCCGTCGAGTTCGGCCTGCACGGAGAGTTCGGCGCCGGCGGTGTCGACGACCGTGACCAGCGGCAGCCCCAGCTGCTGGGCGGTGCGCGCGGTGCGCCGGACGGACCGCAGGTCGGCCGCGGTGAACGGGCGGTCGCCGCCGCGCTGCTGCCCGACCACCACGGCCGGGCTGCCGCCGAACACGGCGAGCGCCCGCAGCAGCGCGCCGCCCTCGCCGCCGGGGGCGCCCAGCGGGACGTACTCGTCGGCGGCGGCGTCCAGCAGCTCGCGGGCGCCGGGCCGGTCCGGGCGACGGGTCCGGCGGACGGAGTCCCAGGCGTCCGCCGTGACGCCGGTGGGTGGCCCGCTCGGCGGCTGGGGCTGCGGGACGGGCGCGGCGCCCAGCACGGACAGCACCCGCAGCAGGTGGCCGCGCAGCTCCTGCGGCGGCAGCACGGCGTCGACCAGGCCGCGGGCGGCCAGCGTCTCGGACCGCTGCACCCCGGGCGGCAGCCGGACCCCGCGCAGCTCCTCGTAGACCCGCGGGCCGAGGAAGCCGAGCCGGGCGCCGGGTTCGGCGGCGACGACGTGGCCGAGCGTGCCCCAGGAGGCGAACACCCCGCCCATGGTGGGGTTGCGCAGGTAGGTGAGGTACGGCAGGCCGGCGGCCTGGTGGGCCTGGACGGCCGCGGTGACCCGGACCATGCAGAGGAAGGCGGCCGAGCCCTCCTGCATCCGGGTCCCGCCGGAGACCGGCAGGGCGAGCACGGGGAGGCGTTCGGCGGTGGCGCGCTCCACCGCGCGGGTGATCCGTTCGGCGGTGGCCACACCGATCGAGCCGCCGAGGAAGCCGAATTCGGATGCGATCAGCGCCACCGGCACCCCGTCGACCAGGGCCAGGCCGGTGGTGACGGCTTCGTCCAGGCCGGTGCGGGCGGCCGCCTTCGCCAGGGACGCGGTGTACGCGTCGTCGGCGCCCGGGTGCACCGCCGGTTCGTCCCAGCACCGGAAGCCGCCGGGGTCGGCCAGCATCCCGATCAGTTCGCCCGCGCTCGGACCCCGTTCCTCGCCCACGCCGCGCACCCCCCGTGTCGTGCGGGCGCCGCCGGCGCCCGTCGGGGCCCAGGGTACGGGCTGCGGCAGCGGCCGGCGGTGGCGACCCGGTGGGCCGTCACCGCCGGCCGCGGGGAGTGCCGCGGCGGCCGATCAGAAGTTGATCATGTGCCCGGCGAGGCCGTGCACGGCCTCCTTGACCGCCTCGCCCAGCGTCGGGTGCGCGTGCACGTTGCGGGCGACCTCGTGCACCGTCAGGTCCCACTGCTGGGCCAGGGTCAGCTCCGGCAGCAGCTCGGTGACCTCGGGGCCGATCAGGTGGGCGCCGAGCAGCTCGCCGTACTTGTTGTCGCTGATCAGCTTGACGAAGCCGGCCGCGTCGCCGAGGCCGTGCGCCTTGCCGTTCGCGGTGAAGGGGAACTTCACCACCTTGACGTCGTAGCCCTGCTCGCGGGCCTGCGCCTCCGTCCAGCCGAAGCTGGCGATCTGCGGCTGGCAGTACGTGGCGCGCGGGATCATCACGAAGTCGAGCTCCATGGTCTCCGCGCCCGCGATGGTCTCCGCCGCGATGACGCCCATCGACTCCGCCGCGTGCGCCAGCATCAGCTTGGCGGTGACGTCGCCGATCGCGTAGATGTGCGGCACGTTGGTGCGGCTGCGGCCGTCCACGGCGATCGCGCCGCGCTCGGTCAGCTGCACACCCGTGACCTCCAGGCCGTAGCCCTGGGTGCGCGGCGCGAAGCCGATCGCCTGGAGCACCTTGTCGGCCTCCAGCACCTTCTGCGCGCCGTTCTGGGTGACGGTCACCCGGACCTTGGCGTTCGGGTCCGAGTCGTCGATCGCGTCGACCCGGGTCGACGTCAGCACCTCGATGCCGAGCCGCTTGTACCGCTTCGCCAGCTCCGCCGAGACGTCCGCGTCCTCCAGCGGCACCATCCGGTCCAGGAACTCGACGATCGTCACCTTCACGCCGTAGTTGTGCAGCACGTACGCGAACTCGACGCCGATCGCGCCGGCACCCGCGATGACGATGCTCTCCGGCAGGGTGTCGGTGAGGATCTGCTCCTCGTAGGTCACCACCCGGTCGCTCAGCGAGGTGCCCGGCAGCAGCCGCGTGGTGGCGCCCGCCGCGATGATGCAGTGGTCGAACGTCACCGTCTCGACGCCGCCCGCGGTCAGCGAGACCTGCAGGGTGCGGTCGTCGACGAAGGTGCCCCAACCGTCGAACTCGGTGATGCCGTTCTTCTTCGTCAGGTAGTGGATGCCGGCCACCCGGCCCTCCGCGACCTTGCGGCTGCGCAGGAACGCCTCGCGGTAGTCGAAGCTGACGCTGCCCTCGACCTTGATGCCGAAGGTCTTGGCCTCCTTGGTGAAGATGTGCGCCAGCTCGGCGTTGCGCAGCAGCGCCTTCGAGGGGATGCAGCCGACGTTCAGGCAGACGCCGCCCCAGTACTTGGTCTCGATGACCGCCGTGCGAAGCCCGAGCTGCGCGGACCGGACCGCGGCGGTGTAGCCGCCCGGGCCGGCACCCAGGACCACGACGTCGAAGTGTGAGCTCATGAGCCACACGATAGACCTCGCCGGCGCGCCACGGGCGGGCCGGTGCCGGCCGCCCGATCCGTCACCGGCCGCCCTCCGGTGGCATGCTGGGAGAGGCCGTGCGCCCCGCCGGACGGGGGCACCGGAGCAGCCGAGGGCCCGCAAGGGGGTACCCGATGAGCCCGTCCGCAAGGCTTGCCGCACTGCCGTGCGGCCGGCGCGCCAAGTGGGTGGTGCTGGCGTTCTGGCTGGTGCTGCTGATCGTCGCCGTGCCGCTGGCCGGCAAGCTCACCGACGCCGAGGACAACGAGGCCAGCAGCTGGCTGCCCGGCAACGCCGAGTCCACCCAGGTGCTGAACGAACAGCGCGCCTTCTTCCCCGTCGACATCGCCCGGGCCGTGGTCGTCTACCAGAACGACAACGGCATCACCCCGGCCAACAAGGCCGAGGCGGTCAGGGACGCCGCGGCCTTCGCCGGCGCCCCGCACGTCCGCGGACCGGTGGTCGGACCGCAGGTCTCCGCCGACGGCAAGGCCATGCAGACCGTGGTGCCCGTCGACATCAGCACCGGCGGCTGGAAGGACCTGCAACCCGCCGTCGACAGCCTGCGCGCCACCGCCGCCGAGAACAGCGACGGCATGACCACGCACGTCACCGGCCCGGCCGGCGTCGGCGCCGACCAGGCCGAGGCCTTCGCCGGCATCGACAGCACCCTGCTCTTCGCCACCATCACCGTGGTGATCGTGCTGCTGCTGCTCACCTACCGCAGCCCGGTGCTCTGGCTGCTGCCGCTGCTGTCCGCCGGCGCCGCCCTGATCGTCGCCGAGGCCGTCATCTACGTGCTGGCCGCGCACGCCGGCCTCACCGTCAACGCGCAGAGCGCCGGCATCCTGATCGTCCTCGTGCTCGGCGCGGGCACCGACTACGCCCTGCTGCTCACCGCCCGTTACCGGGAGGAACTGCGCCGCCACGAGGACCGCCACGAAGCGATGGCGTTCGCCCTGCACCGGGCCGGCCCGGCCATCCTGGCCAGTTCGGTCACCGTGGTCGCCTCGATGCTCTGCCTGCTGGTCGCCGAGATGAACTCCACCAGCGGCCTCGGCCCGGTCTGCGCGATCGGCGTGCTCGTCGCGCTCGGTGCCATGCTCACCCTGCTGCCCGCCGCCCTGGTGATCGTCGGCCGCTGGGTGTTCTGGCCGGTCCGCCCCGCGTACGGCACCCCCGAGCCCACCAGGACCGGCCGCTGGGCGCACATCGGCGCCTGGATCGGCCGCCGCCCCCGCAAGGTCTGGACGGGCACCGCCCTGGCGCTCGCCATCTGCAGCCTCGGCCTGATCGCGCTGAACGCCACCGGGCTCTCCACCGCCGGCACCTTCACCGGCAAACCGGACTCCGTGGTCGGCCAGCAGGTCCTCGCCGAGCACTTCCCCGGCGGCACCGGAGCACCGCTCACCATCGTGAGCACCGCCGCCTCCGGGGAACGCGTCCGGACCGTCACCACCTCCACCGAGGGCATCGCCGGCGCCACCCCCGTGCTTGCCAAGAACGGCCAGGCGCTCTTCCAGGCCACCCTCACCGACCCGCCGGACAGCCAGGCCGCCAAGGACACCGTCGACCGGGTCCGGGCCAACGTCCACGCCCTGCCGGAGGCCGACGCCAAGGTCGGCGGCAACACCGCGGTCGTCCTCGACGCCGGGCGCGCCGCCGGCAACGACAACCGGGTGATCATCCCGCTGGTGCTGGTCGTGGTGCTGGCCGTGCTGGCGATCCTGCTGCGGGCCGTGGTCGCCCCGCTGGTGCTGATCGGCACGGTGGTGCTCTCCTACACCGCCGCGCTCGGCATCAGCGCCTTCGTCTTCACGCACGGCTTCCACTTCGAGGGCGAGGACAACGCCTTCCCGCTGTTCGTCTTCGTCTTCCTGGTGGCGCTGGGCATCGACTACAACATCTTCCTGATGACCCGCGTCCGCGAGGAGTCGCTGCACCGCGGCACCAGAGCCGGCGCGGTCGCCGGCCTGGCCGCCACCGGCGGCGTCATCACCTCGGCCGGCCTGATCCTCGCCGCCACCTTCGGCGTCCTCGGCACCCTGCCCATCGTGGGCTTCGCCGAGATCGGCTTCGCGGTCGCCCTCGGCGTCCTGCTGGACACCCTGGTCGTCCGCTCCGTCCTCGTCACCGCCCTCACCATGGACCTCGACCGCCACATGTGGTGGCCCAGCCCCCTCAGCCGCAGATCCACCCCCACAGGGGAAGGCCAACCCGTAGGGGCGCGGGGAACTGCGCAACCCGGAAGCGGGTGACCACCCAGGTCGGGCGCTGCGAAACCAGGGGCGCGTGGGGGCACCTCCCGGCCCCACGCGCCCCTGTGGTGCTGCTCCGGGCGCCTGCTACTGCTCCAGGGCGAGCACCTCGCGGAGGGCCGCGGTCAGGACGGCCTCCGGGTCGCCGACCGGGCCGGTGGAGCGCCAGGCCACGAAGCCGTCCGGGCGGACGAGCACCGCGCCGTCGGCCCCGACCCCGTACGTGCCGGCCCAGTCGGTGCCCTCCTCGGGCTCCAACTCCAGTTCGGTGCCGACCCGGTAGCCCGTCAGCGGGACACCGAGCCGCTTCGCTGCGAGCTCGCCCGCCTCGTGCCAGGCGTCCGCCGCCGGCCCGGCCAGCAGCACCGGCACCGTCTCGAACAGGTCCAGCGTGGAGACCCGCACCCCGGCCCGGCGCACCCACACGTGCGGCGCCCGGCCGCCCGGCGAACCGTCCGCCGCGAGCTTCTCCGGCACCGCCGGGCCGTCCGCGTCGGCACCGACCACCGCACCCAGCGGGTACCGGTAGCCCAGCACCACCGACAGCACGTTGTTCTGCCGTCCGGTGCCCGGTGACACGTCGTAGCCCGGGTGCTTGTGCTCCGCGGAGCGGGCCGTCGCCCGGGCGGCGGTCGCCTCCGCGACCGGCCGGCGCTCCCGCCCGTACGACTGCAGCAGCCGCGGCCCGGCCCAGCCGCCGAGCACCGCCGCGAGCTTCCACGCCAGGTTGTGCGCGTCCTGGATGCCGGTGTTGGAGCCGAACGCACCCGTCGGCGACATCTCGTGCGCCGAGTCGCCCGCCAGGAAGACCCGGCCGACCGAGTACCGCTCCGCCACCCGCTGCGCCGCGTGCCAGGGAGCCCGGCCGGTGACCTCCACGTCGAGGTCCGGCACCCCGGCGGCCGCGCGGATCGCCGCCGCGCACCGGGCGTCGGTGAACTCCTCCAGCGCCTCGCCGTTCTCCGGGTGCCACGGCGCGTGGAAGACCCAGTGCTCGCGGTTGTCGACCGGCAGCAGCGCGCCCGCACCCCGAGGGTCGGTCAGGTAGCAGGCGATGAACCGCCGTTCGCCGACCACGTCGGCGAGCCCCTTCGACCGGAAGGTGATGCTGACGTTGTGGAAGAGGTCGCCGGGACCGGTCTGACCGATGCCGAGCGCCTCCCGGATCGGGCTGCGCGGGCCGTCCGCGGCCACCAGGTACTGCGCCCGGACGGTCTCCTCCTCGCCCGTCTCCCGGTTGCGGATCAGCGCCGTCACCCCGTCGGCGTCCTGCTCGAAGGAGACCAGCTGCGTCCCGAAGCGGATGTCACCGGTCAGCCGGCGGGCGTACTCCAGCAGCACCGGCTCCAGGTCGTTCTGGCTGCACAGGCACCAGCCGGTCGGGCTGAACCTCTTCAGTGCGCCGCCCGGGTCGATCTCCTTGAACAGCCACTCCTGGTCGTCGCCCGAGAGGGTGTCGGCCTGCAGGATGCCGTGGTTCTCCGCCAGCACCGAGGCGGCCTCCTTGACGGCGGACTCCACGCCCGCCACCCGGAACAGCTCCATCGTCCGCACGTTGTTGCCGCGTCCGCGCGGATGGTGCGAGGTGGCCGCGTGCTTCTCCACCAGCAGGTGCGGCACCCCCAGCCTTCCCAGGAACAGCGAGGTGGACAGCCCCACCAGGGAGCCGCCCACGATCAGGACGGGCAGCCGGCCGTCGGCGGTTGGGTTCATCTGTGACTCCAGTCGTTCGAAGGGCCCGACACCCAATGTCCCTGTCATTCGTCCGTGCCCGCGCGGCCGGTTGCGCCCATGGCCGCGCCTTTTCGCTCGGATGGGTTCCTGCCCTCGCAGGATCGGTGACGGACCGCCACGATCGAGCTCAGTCCTCGTGACCGGACCATGCCCGGCCGCCCTCGGCGGCACCGGGCCGGGCACGCGACCGCACCGGCCGAACCCCGCCTCCGCGGGCCGCAGGCCGACCCCCACACCCGCCGCCAGCGGCCGCCGTTCCACCACGACCGCGCGACGACACGTCCCTTCGAGCAGACGAGTGATGATGACGACCCTCACCGAACCCGTGACCGACGCCCACCCTGCCGCCCTCGCCGTCCCCCGCCTGCGCGTCGTCCTCATGTGCGACGTCATGGACGGCGCCCAGGAGAAGTTCCTGACGGCCTATGAGCAGCTGCGCCACCAGGTCGCCGCCGTTCCCGGCCACGTGAGCGACCAGCTCTGCCAGTCCATCGAGGACCCCTCCCAGTGGCTGATCACCAGCGAGTGGGAGAGCGCCCAGCCCTTCCTCTCCTGGGTCGACAGCGAGGCCCACCGCGAGATGGTCAAGCCGCTGCACGGCTGCGTCCGCGACACCCGCTCGCTGCGGTTCAGCATCATGCGGGAGACCGCCGGCGACCACACCTACGACTTCGCGGCGCCGGTCTCCGACGGCATCGTCCGACACGCCCTCACCTTCACGGTGAAGCCCGGCACCGAGAAGAAGGTCGCCGGGATCCTCGCCGGCTACACCTCGCCCAAGGCCCAGGTGGACGAGCGCACCCGGCTGCTGCGCACCTCGCTCTTCATGCAGGGCAACCGGGTCGTCCGCGCGGTCGAGGTGGCCGGCGACCTCGGCGCGGCGCTGCGGCACGTCGCCCAGCAGCCCGAGGTGCGGGCCGTCGAGGAGGCCATCAACCCCTACCTGGAGGAGGCCCGGGACCTCGGCAACCCGGAGTCCGCCCGCGCCTTCTTCATGCGCGCCGCACTGCCCGCGGTGCACCGCGTCGCCGCCCCCGACGCGCCGACCGCGCCCGTCCGCCGGTACGCGCTGCGCTACCCGGTGAAGACCGGATGCGGCAGCTCGGTCGTCGGCCTGTTGGCCCGTCAGGACCGCCAGGTCGTCGAGGAGGGCTCGCCGCTCGTCGCGAGCACCCTCTTCCACCGCGACGACGTGGTCGTCCGCGTCATCGACTTCGCCGGGCCGGCCGACGCCGACCCCGCCACCGCCCTCGGCATCGCCGGACCGCGCGCGGCCGGCGTGCTGGCCCGCCTGCTGGAGCTCGACGAGCACCACGACCTGCGGACCTCCGCGGGCATCGGCCGCTTCCTCGCCGACTGCACCATGCAGCCCGTCACCGACCGCTCCTCCCAGGACGCCTGAGCGTCCACGCACCGGGGCGGCCAGCCCGCCCCCGGCCCCCATCCCTGCAAAGCCTTCTGGAGGCAGCAACCATGACCACCAAGTTCCCACGCATCGTGCACGTCGACGACGCGCCGCCGAACACCCGACGCGGCGGCGACCTGCGCGCCATGCTCACCCCGACGACGGTGGGAGCCACCAGCGGCTTCATGGGAATGGCGATCGTGCAGCCCGGCGACCGGATCGCCGAGCACTACCACCCGTACTCCGAGGAGTTCGTGCTGGTGGTCAGGGGCGAGCTGGAGGTCGACCTCGACGGGGAGCCGTTCCGGCTCAGCCCCGACAACGGCCTGCTGATCCCGATGAACGTGCGCCACCGGTTCCGCAACGTCGGATCCACCGAGGCCCGCCTGGTCTTCCACCTCGGCCCGCTCGCCCCGCGGCCCGAGCTCGGCCACGTCGACACCGAGGAGACCCCGGCGCCGCCGGAACCGGCCGAGGCCGTCTCATGACACGGCGGGTGGTGGTCACCGGTCTCGGTGTCGTCGCGCCCGGCGGCGTCGGGGTCCCCGCGTTCTGGGACCTCCTCACCGCCGGCCGCACCGCGACCCGCGGGATCACCTTCTTCGACCCGGCCGGATTCCGCTCCCGGATCGCCGGCGAGTGCGACTTCGACCCGTACGCGGCCGGCCTGGACGCCGAGGAGGTGGCTCGCTCGGACCGGTACATCCAGTTCGCGCTGGCCGCCGCCGCGGAGGCCGTCCGCGACGCCGGGCTCGACCTCGGCGCCGAGGACCCCTGGCGGATCGGAGTCTCCCTCGGCACCGCCGTCGGCGGCACCACCCGGCTGGAGCACGACTACGTCGGCGTCAGCGCGAACGGCGCCCGGTGGGACGTCGACCACCGCGGCGCCGCGCCGCACCTGCAGCGGGCCTTCACCCCCGCCACGCTCGCCTCCGCGGTCGCCGAGCGCACCGGCGCGCACGGCCCGGTGCAGACGGTCTCCACCGGCTGCACCTCCGGGCTGGACGCCGTCGGCTACGCCCTGCAGGCCGTCGAGGACGGGCGGGTCGACGTCTGCATCGCCGGCGCCTCCGACTCGCCGATCTCCCCGATCACCGTCGCCTGCTTCGACGCCATCAAGGCGACCTCGGCGCGCAACGACGACCCGGAGCACGCCTCCCGGCCGTTCGACGCCAGCCGGGACGGCTTCGTCCTCGGCGAGGGCGGCGCCGTGCTGCTGCTGGAGGAGTACGAGCACGCCAAGCGGCGCGGCGCCCGGATCATCTGCGAACTCGGCGGCTTCGCCACCTTCGGCAACGCCTACCACATGACCGGTCTCACCCAGGAGGGCCGGGAGATGTCGGAGGCGATCGACCGGGCCCTCGACCACGCCCGAGTGAACGCCTCCGACGTCGACTACGTCAACGCGCACGGCTCAGGCACCAAGCAGAACGACCGGCACGAGACCGCCGCCGTCAAGCGCTCGCTCGGCGCCCACGCGTACGAGACGCCGATGAGTTCCATCAAGTCGATGGTCGGGCACTCGCTCGGCGCCATCGGCGCGATCGAACTGGTCGCCTGCGCCCTGGCGTTGAAGCACGGCGTCGTCCCGCCCACCGCCAACTACGAGACCCCGGACCCGGAGTGCGACCTGGACTACGTCCCGAGGACGGCCCGGGAGCTGCCGCTGCGGCACGTGCTCTCGGTCGGCAGCGGCTTCGGCGGCTTCCAGTCCGCGGTCGTGCTCAGCAGAGAGGGGGCACGGACATGACGTCCGACCCGCCCGACCGGCGGACGGTGGTGACCGGCATCGGGGTGATCGCACCCAACGGTGTCGGCACCGACGACTTCTGGAAGGCCACCCGCGAGGGCGCCAGCGTGCTCGGCCCGATCACCCGCGAGGGCTGCGGGCAGATGCCGCTGCGCGTCGCCGGACAGGTCGGCGGCTTCGACGCCGAGGCCGCCGTCGAGGGCCGCTACCTCGTCCAGACCGACCGGTTCACGCACTACGCGATGGCGGCCGCCGACCTCGCCCTGGAGGACGCGCGGCTGCGGCCCGACGAGAACTCGCCGTTCGCCACCGGCGTCGTCACCGCGGCCGGCTCCGGCGGCGGCGAGTTCGGCCAGCGCGAGCTGCAGAACCTGTGGGGCCAGGGCCCCCGGTTCGTCGGCCCGTACCAGTCGATCGCCTGGTTCTACGCCGCCAGCACCGGCCAGATCTCCATCCGCGGCGGCTTCAAGGGGCCCTGCGCCGTGGTGGCCAGCGACGAGGCCGGCGGCCTCGACGCGCTGGCGCACGCGGCGCGCACCATAACCAGGGGCGCGGACGCGGTCGTGGTCGGCGGTGCGGAGGCACCGCTGGCGCCGTACTCGATGGTCTGCCAGCTCGGCTACCCCGAGCTCAGCCTCGGCGACGACCCCTCCACCGCCTACCTGCCGTTCAGCCCGGAGGCGAGCGGGTTCGTACCGGCCGAGGGCGGCGCCATGTTCGTCCTGGAGGACGAACGGGCCGCCCGCCGGCGCGGAGCCCGGATCCGGGCCGAACTCGCCGGACACGCCGCCACCTTCACCGGGGCGTCGCGCTGGGCCGAGTCCCGCGAGGGCCTCGCGCACGCGATCCGCGCCGCCCTGGAACAGGCCCGCTGCGCCCCCGACGAGGTCGACGTGGTCTTCGCCGACGCCCTCGGCGTCCCGGAGGCCGACCACGCCGAGGCACTGGCCCTCGCCGACGTGCTCGGCGAGCACGCCTCCCGGGTGCCCGTCACGGCACCCAAGGCCGGCACCGGACGCGCCTACTGCGGCGCCCCGCTGCTGGACGCCGCGGCGGCCGTGCTCGCCATGGAACAGGGCTTCGTCCCGCCCACGCCGAACGTCACCGGCACGGCGTACGACCTCGACCTGGTCTGCGGCTACGGCCGCACCGCCCAGCTGCGCACCGCCCTGGTGCTCAGCCGCGGACTGATGGGCTCCAACGCGGCCCTGGTGCTGCGTGCCGGCCGGCCGTCCTGACCGGCTGCCGGATGCCCCCGACCCACAGGAGACACCGATGACCCACGTCCTCACGTACGACGAGCTGGCCGCCCTGATCAAGGGCCGGGCCGGCATCGGCGTCGACCCGCTCGACCTGGAGCGCCCCGGCGCGACCTTCGAGGAGTTCGGCGTCGACTCGCTCGCGCTGCTCGGCATCGTCGGCGAGCTGGAGAACACCTACGCCACCCCCATCACCCCCGGCGCGGAGATGTCCAAGACCCCGCAGGACTTCCTCGACGCCGTCAACGCCTCTGCCACGACGGGAGCCTGACCCCATGCCCGGCCACACGGACAACGAGATCCTCATCAACGCCCCCCTCGACCTCGTCTGGGACGTCACCAACGACCTGGAGGGCTGGCCCCAGCTGTTCAGCGAGTACGCGACCGTCGAGGTGCTCGACCGCGAGGGCCCGAAGACGACCTTCCGGCTGACCATGCACCCCGACGAGAACGGCACCGTCTGGAGCTGGGTCTCCGAGCGGGAGACCGACCGGCAGGGGCTGACCGTCCGGGCCCGCCGCGTCGAGCCCGGTCCCTTCGAGTTCATGAACATCCGGTGGGAGTACACCGAGCACCCCGGCGGCACCCTGATGCGCTGGATCCAGGACTTCGCGATGAAGCCCACCGCACCGGTCGACGACCACGGCATGACCAACCACATCAACCGCAACTCGCGGATCCAGATGGAACTCATCAAGGAGAAGGTCGAACTGCGGGCGGGCGTGCGGTGAGCGGGACGTACCGCTCGCTCATCGTCGCCCGGATGCGGCCCGGCTCCGGCGACGACATCGCGGGCATCTTCGCCGACTCCGACCGCGGTGAACTGCCGCACCTGATCGGGGTCACCGGCCGCAGCCTGTTCCAGTTCGAGGACCTCTACCTGCACCTCATCGAGGCGGACCGGCCGCCCGGGCCCTCGGTCGCCCAGCACGTGAAGCACCCCGAGTTCCAGCTCGTCAGCGACCGGCTCACCGCGCACGTCCAGGCGTACGACCCGGCCACCTGGCGGGAGCCGAAGGACGCGATGGCGCGCGAGTTCTACCGGTGGGAGCGGCCCTCGGGCTGATCCACCGCGAACGCCGGGGCGCCGACCGATCACCATCGGGCCGGCGCCCTGGCGTTGCCGCGTCCGCCGGCCGGTGCCCGCTGCCCGCTGCCCGCAGGCCGGTGCCCGGTCCCGGTGCAGGGACCGGTGCAGGGCGCACGCCGAGGCCCGCCGGCGGGGTGCCGGCGGGCCTCGGGGGAGGGGGCGGAGCGCGTCAGCCCCCGACGACGCTCTCGAAGGCGTGCAGGTACGGGTTGACCGGGCGGACCTCGTCGACCCGCAGGCCGGCCTCGGACATCAGGCCCAGCATGCTCTCCCGGGTGTGCTTGGCACCGCCGACGTTGAGCAGCAGCAGCAGGTCCATCGCGGTGGTGAAGCGCATCGAGGGGCTGTCGTCGACCAGGTTCTCGACCACCACCACCCGGGCGCCCGGGCGGGCCGCACCCACCACGTTCGCCAGCGTGCGGCGGGTGGACTCGTCGTCCCACTCGAGGATGTTCTTGATCAGGTAGAGGTCGGCCTGCACCGGGATGTCCACCCGGCAGTCGCCCGGCACCAGGCGGGCCCGGTCGGCCAGCGCGCCGCCCGGCCGCAGCCGCGGATCGGCGTCCGCGACCACCTGCGGCAGGTCGAGCAGCGTGCCGTGCAGGTGCGGGTGCTTCTCCAGCAGCCCGGCCAGCGCGAGGCCCTGGCCGCCGCCGATGTCCACCACCGTGGAGACGCCCTCCAGGTTGTCCAGGAAGGCCACCAGGTCGGCGGCGGACTGCCGGCTGGAGCTGCTCATCGCCTTGTCGAAGACCTTCGCGGACTCGCCCGCGTCGTCGTGCAGGTACTGGAAGAACTCCTTGCCGAACATCTCGGGGAAGATGTTGCGGCCGGTGCGGACGGCCTCGTCCAGCCGGGGCCAGGCCTGCCACGTCCAGGGCTCGGTGCACCACAGCGAGATGTAGCGCAGGCTGTTGGGGGCGTCCTCGCGCAGCATCCGGGACATGTCGGTGTGCGCGAAGCGGTCGTCGTCCGTCTCCGTGAAGATCCCGTAGCTGGCGAGCGCCCGCATCAGCCGGCGCAGCGGCTTGGGCTCCACCTTCAGCTCGGCGGCCAGGTCGCGGACGGCCGTCGGGTTCTCGCCGAGCGCGTCGGCGACACCGAGCTGCGCCGCGGCGCGGATCGCCGCGGCGCAGGCGGCGCCGAAGACGAGCTCGCGCAGGCGCATCACCGCGGGCGGGGACGGGGACTGGGTGCTGGCGGACATGGAACCGCCTTTCGTACGGGGGCCGGGCGGCCCGGGGAGGAGGGTCTGCGGTCGGTGCGGGGAGTTGCTCGGGCGAGGGCTCAGCAGCGGCCGGCCGGCTCGGAGACGCCGCAGGTGTTGCGGGCGAAGGTGTTGCCGGTGCCCGTGTCGCGGTCGGCCAGGTCCGCGGGGCCGTTGTCGGCCAGTACGTTCCCGGTGACGCTGATCCGGTTGTTGGGCGTGCCGGTCACGCTCGGGAAGAGCACCACGCCGCCGGACATCGGCGAGTCGCCGCGGTTGCCCTCGATCTGGTTGCCGGACACCACGGAGTCCTCGGCGCCGGTGAAGAGGATGCCGGTGCCCTGGATGAAGGCCAGCCGCGGGTTCGGCGGGCAGTACTTGTTGTTCTCGTGGACGTAGTTGCGGTTGACGCTGATCGCGCCCGGCTTGGGCGAGCCCTCGTCGCCGACCACGAAGACGCCGCCGCAGTTGCCGCTGATGTCGTTGGCGTCCACCGCCAGCGTCCGGGCGCGCCGGACGACCACGCCGATCCGGTTGCCGGACAGCCGGTTGCCGCGGATCACGGTGCCCTGGGTGTCGATGGCACCGCCCTCGTGGGCGACCGAGTTGGCGAGGAAGATGCCCGCCTGCACGTTGTCGGCGGCCTCGTTGCCGGTCAGCGTGGCCCGGATCGACTTCTCCTGGCTGATGCCCTGGTTGCCGTTGTGGAAGGCGCCGACGTCCATGATCCGCAGGTGGTCGGTGTTGGAGGCGTCGATGCCGTTCATCCGGTAGCCGGAGACGGTCAGCGAGCCGATCCGGACGTTGTTCACCTTCTGGTCGTCCGTGCCGGCCACGCAGATGCCGTGGCCCGCCGTGGCGCAGGCGTTCCCGGTCTGCGCCGGGTCCGGGACGAGGACGGTCGACGGACCGACCCCACGCAGGGTGATGTCCGAACGGGTGATCAGCACGCTCTCGTGGTACGTGCCGGGCATCAGCTGGACGGTGCTGCCCGGGGCGGCCGCGTCGACCGCCTTCTGGATGGACTCGCCGGGGAAGACGGTGCGCATCGAGGACGCGGCCTGGGCGGGCGGGACCGCCCCCAGGCTCGCGACCAGGGCGGCGAGGCCGCCGGCGAGGTAGTGGGTCCGTCGCATGGACATGGAACTGGGGCCTGCTTTCGGGGGTACAAGGGTCGGGCGGGCGCCGGGATCGGCGCGCCCGGTGCGGGGGCGCGGGGCTGTGGAGTGTGGGGGTGCGGGGGTTCGCGCGGTGGGGGTCGTGGGGCCGCAGGGTGCCGTGGGGGACAAGGGGTGTGGGGTCGTGTGGAGGTGGCGCGCCGGGCGCGGGGGTGGAGGGCGTGGGGGCGTGGGGGCGTGGGGGAGCGCAGGGAGCCTCCGTCCCCCCGAAGCTAGGACCGCCCCTGGGGGCCCGCCACTCGGGTGGGCGGTTCGGTGACGATCCCTCACCTGACGGAGTGGCGCATGTGGCTGACCGTCACGCACACGGGCCCGCCCCGACCGTCCCCGCCGTTCCGGTCGGCGTCGCTCCGCGCAGCCGGGCGGGGCCGGCGGCGGAATGCCCGTTCCCGAAGGGCGGACACCCCGGAGGTCGGTCGGTGCGCAGCGCCGTACCGCGGAGGGTCGGCGGGCAGGGGCGTGCCACCGGGCCCCGTCCGGCCCCGGTGCCGACCGCGTCCCGGGTGAGGAGCCGGGCACCGGGCTGCGCACCGGCCGGCCGTGACCGGGGCAGCCCCGGTGCGGTGGCCCAGGGCCGATCGGGCGACCGCCGCGGAAGTTTCCGGAGGCCGTGCGGCGGCAGGGCGAGCGCGCCCCGCGGGGTGTCCGGACGGGGCGGCCGAAGGGCAGCCCCCGGGCACCGGTGCGACCATCGTGGGCAGGGGCGCGACCTTCGGAAGGTGCCGCTGATGCATGCCTCGCGGGCGACCGCCCGGCAGGACCGGTCCCACAGCAGGCCCACGGGCCGGCCCGTACGGGCGCGGCTGCTGGCCGCCCCGCTGCTCGCCCTGACCCTCGCGGGCACCGCCGCCTGCAGCGGGTCCGGCGGCGATCCCGCCCCGGCCTCCGCCCCGGCACCCGCCTCCTCCGGCAGCCCCACGGCCCCCGCGCCGCTGCCGACCTCCGAGGACCTCCGCAGCGCGCTGCTCACCACCGAGGACCTCGGCCCGGCCTTCGCCGAGACCCTCCCGGCCGACGGTGCCGAGGACCAGGGCACCAGCGGCTGCCCGCTGCTCACGGAGATCCTCAACGGGCAGGGCGAGCCGCGGCCCGGCGCCGTCCGCGAGCAGACCGAGTTCACCACCGCCGAGTCCAGCCCCTACCTCGGCGAGTCGCTGCTCACCGAGGAGCAGGGCGCGCTGGCGGACGACCACGCCAAGGTCGCCGAGGCGCTGCGCACCTGCGAGGCGCTCACCTTCACCGGCGACTCGACCTCCGTCACCTTCACCCTCACCCCGATACGCTTCGGCGGGCTGGCGACCACGGCGGTGCGGATGGACGGCGTCGTCGACGGGGTACTCCTCAACGGCTACCTGGCCGTGGAGCAGATCGGCCCGGCCGTCCTCACCTTCTGGTACTTCCAGGCCGGCGGGGCCTCCGCCCAACTCGCCGACGAGGTCTACCGCGCCGCTGCCGCCAAGGTCCTCCAGGTGCTGGTCGAGGGCGACGTGGCGAGCGGGTCGGCCGCGGCCGCCAGTATCTGAGTGGACGTCAATCCGGCCGGTCCGAACGGCAGGAGGCGGTGGACCGCCGTCGTCGTCAGCGCGGTGGTCGTCCCCGTCCTGGGTGCCGGAGCCACCGCGGGCGGCCTCCCGATCGGCCAGACCCGGACGGGCCGGGCGACCTGGTACGAGGACGCCGGCACCGGCGCCTGCGGAACGGCGGTCGACGCCGCGACCGAGGACCTCGCCGCCGTTCCCGCCGCCTGGTGGACGGCCGCCGACCCGAACGCCGACCCGCTCTGCGCGGGTGTCTCGGTGCAGGTCGACTACCGGGGGCGGACCATCACCGTCCCGGTCAAGGACCAGTGCCCCGGCTGCCCGGCCGAACAGCTCGACCTCAGCCGGCCCGCCTTCCAACGGCTCGCCGACCTCGGCCTCGGCGTCCTCGACGGGATCACCTGGAAGTTCGTCGACTCCGGCCGCGGCGGCGGTGGGGGTACCGGAGGTGCGCGGGAGTCCGGACACGTTCGCGAACTTCCGGCGGGGGCCGGTGCTCCGGCGGCAGGATGAGCGGAGAGACGGTTCCGATCACCACCGAGGAGACAGGCCATGGGTCCGGTCGACGAGTTCCGCGCGGCCCGCGACGTCCTGCTGCGCCACCGCACCGATTACGACGCCGCCCGCCGGGAGTTCCGCTGGCCGCGGCCGACGGCCTTCAACTGGGCGCTCGACTGGTTCGACCGGATCGCCGAGGGCAACGACCGGCGGGCGCTCTGGGTGATCGACGACGACGGCAGCGAACACACCCGTACCTTCCGCGAGATGGCGCACCGCTCCGACCGGGTGGCCAACCACCTGCGGGCGCTCGGCCTGCGGCGCGGCGACCGGATGCTCGTCATGCTGGGGAACGTGCCGGAGCTGTGGGAGACCATGCTCGGGGCGATGAAGCTCGGCGTGGTGGTCATCCCGGCCACCCTGCTGCTCAGCGCCGACGACCTGCGCGACCGGCTGGAGCGCGGCCGGGTGCGCGCCGTGGTCGCCGCCGCCGAGGTCGCGGACCGCTTCACCGGCCTGCCCGGCGCCGACCTGCGGATCGCGGTGGGCGGCGAGCCCGAGGGCTGGCACCGGTACGCCGACGCGGACGGCGCCGCCGACACCTTCGAGCCGGACGGGCAGACCCCGGCGGACGATCCGCTGCTGCTCTACTTCACCTCGGGCACCACCTCCCGGCCGAAGCTGGTGGAGCACACCCACACCTCGTACCCGGTCGGGCACCTGTCGACGATGTACTGGATCGGGCTGCAGCCGGGGGACGTCCACCTCAACATCTCCTCGCCGGGCTGGGCCAAGCACGCGTGGAGCAACCTCTTCGCGCCGTGGAACGCCGAGGCGACCGTGCTGGTGCTCAACCACGCCCGCTTCGACGCGGACCGGCTGCTGGAGGTGCTGGAGCGCTGCGGCGTCACCACGCTGTGCGCGCCGCCGACGGTGTGGCGGATGCTGATCCAGGCCGACCTGACCTCCCGACAGCTGTCCCTGCGGGAGCTGGTGGCCGCGGGCGAGCCGCTCAACCCGGAGGTCGTCGAGCAGGTGCGCAAGGCCTGGGGGCTGACCGTCCGGGACGGCTTCGGACAGACCGAGACCACCGCGCAGATCGGCAACAGCCCCGGCCAGCCGGTGAAGCCGGGTTCGATGGGCCGCCCGCTGCCCGGCTACCACGTCGCCCTGCTGGACGCCGAGGGCAACCGCGCGGAGGAGGGCGAGCTCAGCCTCGACCTGGCCCGCCGCCCGGCCGGGCTGATGCGCGGCTACGCGGGCGACGAGGAGAAGACCGCCGAGGCGATGCGCGACGGCCACTACCGCACCGGCGACGTCGCCTCGCAGGACGCGGACGGCTACGTCACCTACGTCGGCCGCGCCGACGACGTGTTCAAGGCGAGCGACTACCGGATCTCGCCGTTCGAGCTGGAGAGCGTGCTGATCGAGCACCCGGCCGTCGCGGAGGCCGCGGTGGTGCCCTCGCCGGACCCGGTGCGGCTCGCGGTGCCGAAGGCGTTCGTCGTCCTGGTGCAGGGCCGGGAGCCGAGCGCCGACCTGGCCTGCGACATCCTGCGCTTCACCCGCGAGCGGCTGAGCGCCTACAAGCGGATCAGGCGGCTGGAGTTCGCCGGCCTGCCGAAGACGATCTCCGGCAAGATCCGCCGGGTGGAGCTGCGGCAGCAGGAGCAGCAGCACGGCGGGCGGCGGAACCCGAACGAGTACTGGGAGTCGGACTTCCCGTCGCTGAAGGACTCCCGCTGAAGGGCTGAACGCGGCGAGGGCCGAGGGCCCGCCCGGTCGGGGTGACCGGGCGGGCCCTTGGCGTGCCGGGCGGCGTCCGGCTCAGCGGGCGGTCATCCGCAGCGCGCCGTCCATCCGGACGGTCTCGCCGTTGAGGTAGTCGTGCTCGGTGATCATGGTGACCAGACGGGCGTACTCCTCCGGCCGGGCGAGCCGCTGCGGGAAGGTCACGCTCGCGGCCAGGCCGGCCCGGACCTCGTCGCTGAAGCCGGCCATCATCGGGGTGTCCACGATGCCGGGGGCGATGGTGACCACGCGGATGCCGAACTGGGCGAGGTCGCGGGCGGCGGTGATGGTCATGCCCGCCACGCCGGCCTTGGAGGCGGCGTAGGCGATCTGGCCGACCTGGCCCTCGAAGGCCGCGATCGAGGCGGTGTTGACGATCAGGCCGCGCTGGCCGTTCTCGTCGGCGCCGTGCTTCGCGATCGCCTCCGCGGCGAGCCGCATCACGTTGAAGGTGCCGAGCAGGTTCACGTTCAGGACCGCGCGGAACAGGTCGAGGTCGTGCGGACCCTTGCGGCCCAGGACACGGGCCGAGGGGGCGATGCCGGCGCAGTTGACGGCCAGCCGCAGCTCGGCGCCGTCCGCCTCGATCCGGGCCAGCGCCTCGCGGACCGGCCCCTCCTCGGTGACGTCGGCCGGGAGCAGGGTGACCCCGTCCGGCTGCGCGCCGGCGGCGGCGACGGCCTTGTCCAGGTCCAGCCCGTAGACGGTGGCGCCGCGGGCGGCGAGGGCGGCGGCGGTGGCCGCGCCCAGGCCCGAGGCGGCACCGGTGACCAGGGCGGCGGAACCGGCGATGTCCATGGAAGTCTCCTCGGTGGCGGTGGGACGGGTCAGCGGGCGAGGCCGCGGCTGATGACGAGGCGCTGGATCTGGTTGGTGCCCTCGAAGATCTGCATGATCTTCGCCTCGCGCATGTGGCGCTCGACCGGGAAGTCGCGGGTGTAGCCGTACCCGCCGAGGACCTGGACGGCGTCGGTGGTCACCTTCATGGCGGCGTCGGTGGCGATCAGCTTGGCGACGCTGGCCTGCCGGCTGAACGGGCGGCCGGCGTCGCGGCGGCGGGCCGCGTCCAGGTAGGTCGCACGGGCGGAGTCGACCGCGGCGGCCATGTCGGCGAGCAGGAAGCCCAGGCCCTGGTGGTCGATGATCTTCCGGCCGAAGGTGGTGCGCTCGTTGGCGTAGTCGACCGCGGCGTCCAGCGCGGCCTGGGCGAGGCCGGTGGCGCAGGCGGCGATGCCGAGCCGGCCGTTGTCGAGCGCGCTGAAGGCGATCTGCAGGCCCTGGCCCTCGGCGCCGATCAGGCGGTCGGCGTCGAGCACCGCGCCGTCCCAGAAGGCGGAGGTGGTGGGCACGGCCTGCAGGCCCATCTTGCGCTCGGGCTTGCCGAAGGTCAGGCCCTCCGTCGCGCCCGGGGCGAGGAAGCAGGAGACGCCCTTGGCGCCGGGGGCGGTACGGGCGAAGAGGGCGTAGAAGTCCGCCTTGCCGCCGTGGGTGATCCACGCCTTGGTGCCGGTGATCCGGTAGCCGCCCTCGACCGCCTCGGCCTTGCAGTTGAGCGAGGCGGCGTCGGAACCGGCCTGCGGCTCGGAGAGGCTGTAGCCGCCGATCGCCGCGCCGGCCAGCATGTCGGGCAGCCAGCGGCCCTTCTGCTCGTCGGTGCCGAAGGCGTAGAGCGGATGGCAGGCCAGGGTGTGGACGCTGGTGGCCACCGCGACGGCGGCCCAGCGGGCGGCGAGCTCCTCGAGGACCTGGAGGTACACCTCGTACGGCTGGCCGCCGCCGCCGTACTCCTCGGGGTAGGCCAGGCCGAGCAGGCCGGCCTTGCCGAGCAGGGTGAACAGGCCCTCGGGGTAGGTCTCGTCGTTCTCGTGCCGGTCGACACGCGGTGCCAGTTCCCGGTCGGCGATCTCGCGGGTGAGCGAGATCAGGTCCTCTGCCTCCTGGGTGGGGAGGAGCCGGTCGACGGCCATGGCGGACTCCAAGTGGTACTCGAAGCGGTACGTCAGTACCGCATAGCGTAGACCACGGAGGTCGCGCGAGGTACCGGGCGGGTGAGGGGGGAGGGTGGGGCCGGGCGCCCGGAAGGGCCGGAGTCCGGGCGGCCGGGAAGGGGCGGGCGCGGGAGTGCGGCAGGAGCGTGCCGGGAAAACGAAAGGTGCCCGACCAGATCACTCTGGTCGGGCACCTTCGTACTGTGTCCGAGGGGGGACTTGAACCCCCACGCCCGATAAAGGGCACTAGCACCTCAAGCTAGCGCGTCTGCCATTCCGCCACCCGGACCGGGTGTCGTCTCCGCGGCTGCGTGCCGCGTTGACGTGCTCAACTGTAGCAAAGATCGGCTTGCGGTCCCAAAACCGCCCCCGCGGGGTGCCGGCGGGCTTCGATCCGCGGGCGGATGGCCTTGGGGCGCGACGGATGCTGGGGGAGGATGGCGGGACGGTGCCCGCGGTGCCCCGGCGTGGGGCCGGGCGGCGCCGAGGTGCGCAGGGCGGGCCGGAGACGACCGGAGACGAGGAGTGGCCGTGAGTGAGCCGAGTGCGGAGCGGGCAGGAGCGCCGATGGTGACGGCCGAGTCGGAGGTCGCCGACATCTGCCGCGACCTGATTCGGATCGACACCAGCAACTACGGGGACGGCTCCGGGCCGGGCGAGCGCAAGGCGGCCGAGTACGTCGCCGAGATGCTGGCCGAGTTCGGCGTCGAGCCGAAGATCTACGAGTCGGCCAAGGGGCGGGCCTCCACCGTCGTGCGGATCGAGGGCGAGGACCGCTCGCGGCCCGGACTGCTGATCCACGGCCACACCGACGTGGTGCCGGCCAACGCCGCGGACTGGACGTACGACCCCTTCTCCGGCGAGATCGCCGACGGCTGCGTCTGGGGCCGCGGCGCCGTCGACATGAAGGACATGGATGCGATGACGCTCGCCGTCGTCCGCGACCGGCTGCGCACCGGCCGCAAGCCCCCGCGCGACCTGGTGCTGGCCTTCGTCGCCGACGAGGAGGCGGGCGGCACCTACGGCGCCCGGTACCTGGTCGACAAGCACCCCGAGCTGTTCGAGGGCGTCACCGAGGGCATCGGCGAGGTCGGCGGCTTCTCCTTCACCGTCAACGACCAGGTGCGGCTCTACCTGGTGGAGACGGCGGAGAAGGGCATGCACTGGATGCGCCTGACCGTCGAGGGCCGGGCCGGGCACGGCTCGATGGAGAACGACGACAACGCCATCACCGAGTTGTGCGAGGCGGTCGCCCGGCTCGGCCGCCACCAGTTCCCGCTGCGGATCACCAAGACCGTCCGCGCCTTCCTGGACGAGCTCTCCGACGCCCTGGGCGTGAAGCTCGACCCGGAGAACATGGACGAGACGCTGCGGGTGCTCGGCGGCATCGCCAAGATGATCGGCACCACCCTGCGCAACACCGCCCAGCCGACCATGCTCGGCGCCGGCTACAAGGTGAACGTCATCCCCGGCCAGGCCACCGCCCACGTGGACGGGCGCTTCCTGCCCGGCTACGAGGAGGAGTTCCTGGCCGAGCTGGACTCGGTGCTCGGCCCCCGGGTCAAGCGCGAGACCCTGCACTCGGACAAGGCGATCGAGACCGGCTTCGACGGCGCCCTGGTCGAGGCCATGCAGTCGGCGCTGCGGGCCGAGGACCCGATCGCGCGGGCCGTCCCCTACTGCCTGTCCGGCGGCACCGACGCCAAGTCCTTCCAGGACCTCGGCATCCGCTGCTTCGGCTTCGCCCCGCTGCAGCTCCCGCCGGACCTCGACTTCGCCGGCATGTTCCACGGCGTGGACGAGCGGGTGCCGGTGGACGGCCTGAAGTTCGGCGTCCGGGTGCTGGACCGCTTCCTCGACGCCTGCTGAACCGCTCCGCGACGGCTCCGGCCGACCGCGAACGGCCCGCCCCGGGGATTCTCCGGGGCGGGCCGTTCGCATGGTACGAGGGAATGATTTGGGACGCCCTCGACCGGCTTTGAAGAAACGATTCCTCGGACCTTTCCATGGTCGGCAATCTGTTCGGATCATCACCGTTGCGGGTGAATGGGGAAACTCCTCCGTACCCCGTTCGCAGCAGCCTCGTTCACTCCTGTGTGCAGCCCGGGGGAACGGGCCGCAGGTATCGACCAGGAGGACTCATGAAGGTCAACAAGAAGATCGCCGCCGTTGCCGCCGCCGCCGGTGGCCTGGTGCTGGCCGGCGCCGGTGCCGCCGCGGCGGACGCGGGCGCCCAGGGCGTCGCGGCCGGCTCCCCGGGCGTGCTGTCGGGCAACCTGATCCAGGTTCCGGTGCACGTCCCGGTCAACGTCTGCGGCAACACGATCAGCGTGATCGGCCTGCTCAACCCGGCGTTCGGCAACAGCTGCGCCAACGTCTGAGCGGGGTCCGGGCGCCGATCCCGGTCTTCCGGCGCGTGCCCCCGGCCGCGGGGATCCCGCGGCCGGGGGCACGTCCGCCTGCGGACGGCAAGGGCTTTCGGCGCGCCGCTCACTCGATCGGATGAAGCTCGGGTGTCAGGTTCAACTTATGGCCGCACCGCTCGTTGTGCGATGTACGGGCGAGGCCCTCAGCAAGAATTCCGACCATCAGACGAATCTCAGACGAATCAGGGGAGTCAATGCGACAGGTCGCAAAGAGGGGAATCCTCACCGCCGTCGCCACCGGCAGTGTGCTGGCCTCCACCGCGGGCTATGCATACGCGGCCGGCAGCGAGGCCCAGGGTGTCGCGGCGAACTCTCCCG
Organism: Kitasatospora sp. NPDC093679; assembly: GCF_040683455.1. Classification (NCBI taxonomy): domain Bacteria; kingdom Bacillati; phylum Actinomycetota; class Actinomycetes; order Kitasatosporales; family Streptomycetaceae; genus Kitasatospora; species Kitasatospora sp. NPDC093679. The sequence goes on along the minus strand of NZ_JBFBDW010000009.1, from coordinate 50,840 downwards.
GCGTCGGCTCCGGGAACGCGGTGCAGGCCCCGGTGGACATCCCCGTGAACGCGTGCGGCAACACCGTCAACGTGATCGGGCTGCTCAACCCCGCGTACGGCAACCAGTGCGGCAACGTCTCGCACGGCGGCGGCTCGGGGGCCACCGGCGGTTCCGGCGGTTCGACCGGCACCGGCGCGTCGACGGGCACCGGCAACCACGCCGGCGGGTCCTCGGCGAGCGGCGGCAGCCAGGGCTCGCCGGGCGTGGTCTCCGGCAACACCGTGAGCGTCCCGGTCAGCGCGCCGGTCAACGCCTGCGGCAACACCGTCGACGTGGTGGGCCTCGGCAACCCCGCGTACGGCAACTCCTGCGGCAACACGCACGTCCACGAGACCCCGCCGCCGCCCACCCGTCCGGAGGAGTGCGGCTGCACCGAGACCCCGCCCCCGCCGAAGACCCCGGAGACGCCGAAGACCCCGGAGACGCCGGAGACGCCGCCCACCGGCACCCCGCGCTCCAGTGAGGGCACCCCGCGGCCGGTCACCGTGGCCGCCCCGGCCACCCCCGACCACCTGGCGTCCACCGGCGCCTCCGGCCTGGAGCTGATCGCCCCCGCCGGTCTCGCGCTGCTGCTCGGCGGCGGCGTGCTGTACCGCCGCTCGCGGGCCGGCGCCCGCTGACCGACCCCCGCCACCCCGGCCGTGCGTCCGGGGTCGCCCCGGCCGCGCCGGGACGACCCGCGGGCGCACGGCCGTGCCCGGGGTCGTCGGCCCTGCTCATGCCCCTGCCGGGCCCCGCGGCGCGGGGGCCGTGCCGGGGCCCGCCCTCACCAGCTGCGCGTCTGCCGGATGATCCGGCGGCGCAGCCGGACGGTCCGGCTGCCGTCCGGGTAGAGCCGCAGGCGGTCCAGCTCCCAGTGGCCGTACTCGGCGTGCTCGGTGAGCAGCTGGCGGGCCGCGTTGCGGCTGGTGCCGCGCGGCAGGCGCAGCGACTGGTACTCGTACTCGGGGGTCCGGACCAGCTTGGGTGGGGTCAAGTTCTCCTCCTGCCTCCGTGCCTTGGCCTGAACGCAAGCCTACGGCGTGGTGCCGACGGACGGACCGGGTGCGCGGGGCGTCCGCCGGGCCCCGCGCCCCGGCCCGCTGCCACCCCACCCTGACGTGCGCTCAGTTCCGGTATGCCGGAGCGATACCCCGGCGCGGGCCGGTCGATGCCGGAGGCCCTCCGGCGGGACGCCGCGCAGGTGGTGCGGGCTCCGGGGCGGCCCCGGAGCGCTGCCGTCCGGCGAGTACAGAAGCACACGGATCGGACATCCGAGCACAAGTTGTCGTGAATTCGCGGGCGGAGGTGACAACCCCTGTGCGTGCGGTCACCGGGGCGGGATAGCGTCTGCACCATGTCTGATGCCGCGCAGCTCACCATCAATGAGGTACGGGCCGCCGCCGAGGCGGTCAAGGCCGCGATCGACCGGCACCTTGAGGCCGTGGCCGGCACCACCGAGGAGGGCGATCCGGCCGTGGTCGCCGCGTACGAGGACCTAGCGGCGGCGGCAATCACCTACGACCAGCTGCTGTACGAGGTCTTCGACGAGGTCACCCCCTTCGAGGTGCCGGGCGACGGCAGCGAGGGCGGCTACACCGGGCCGGAGCAGCCCGAGGCGATCAGCGTGCTGATCCGCCGGGACTACCTGGTGGCCGACCCGAAGCGGCTGCGGGACCAGGCCGAGCGGGTGGACGACTCGCTCACGCCGGGCGGCGACACCGCCGCGGGCGTGAACGCGGCGATCGGGGTGCTGTTCGGCGAGTACGAGCCCGACGAGATCGCCGCACGCTGCGAGGAGTTCGGACTGGAGGAGGGCGACTCCACGCTGTGGGTCTCCGCGAGCGAGCCCTCCGAACCCGGCGAGTGGCTGCCCGAGCCGTTCGACGCGGCCGACCCGCAGCTGCTGATCTGCCGGTTCGACATCAGCGAGGTCTACGACGACGACCCGGACGCCTTCGAGCCGGAGTCGTGACCGGGCGGTGAGCACAGGAGGGGCGGGGCCCGGCGGCCCCGCCCCTCCGGCACGTCCGCGGCCCCGCTCAGCCCTCCTGGCCGGTGTGCTCGGCGAGGATCGCCCGCAGCCGGGTGGTGCGCGGTGCGGCGGGCCGCTCGGCGACCGCCTGGGCGAGCGCGGGCCCGGCCGGGTGCACCACGGAGAGGTGGCGCTCGGCGCGGCCGAAGGCCGTGTACACCCACTGGCGGGTGAGGCCCGCGGCGGCGTCCCCGGGCACCACGACCACCGCGCCGGGCCACCGCCGGCCGACCGCCTGGTGCGCGGTGAGCGCCCAGCCGTGCCGCAGCCGGGCGGTCTGCGCGGGGGAGAGGGTGAGCCGGCTGCCGTCGGACAGCTCCAGGTGCAGCCCGGCGGCACCGCCGTCGAGGACCCGGCCGGGCAGGGTCGTGCCGGGCGTCGGCGACCAGGCGACGCGGTCGCCGGGGTCGAAGCCGCCGAAGGCGCCCGGGCCGGGGTTCAGCCGGGCCTTGGCCGCGGCGTTCAGCGCCCGGGTGCCCGCGCCGCCGCCGTGGCCGGCGGTGATCAGCACGACCTGCTCGGCGGGGATGCCGAGCGCCCGCGGGATCGAGTCGGCGAGCAGCTGGACGGCCCGGTGGACGGCCTCGCCGGCGTCCTGGACGGCCAGGACGACCACCTCCTTGTCCGGCGCGTCGACGGGCTGGAGCTCACCGATCGAGATGCCGGACACCAGCTCGCCGATCGGCCCCTCGTCCGGGGTGCGGGAGGCGACGACCGGGCACGCCTTGGCAGCCGTCAGATCGGCCAGGAAACGGCCGGGGCCGGCCGACCAGAGCTGGTTCGGGTCGCCGCTGAGCACCAGCCGGGTGCCGTCGGCGAGGGCCTCCAGCAGGGTCGCCGCCAGCTCGACGTCGAGCAGCTGGGCGTCCGGGACGACCAGCAGGTCGAGGGCGAGGGTGCCGTCCTCGGCGCGGCCGGGGCCGCCGGCACCGAGCAGCTCGGCCAGGGTGGCGAGGCGCCCGGCCGCCGGGGAGCCGTCGAGCAGCCCGGCGAGGACCGTACGGCCGTGGTCCGTCCAGGTGCCGGCCCAGGCGCGCAGGCCGAGCCCGTCCGCGGCGCGCAGCAGTGCGGCGAGCTCGGCGCGGGAGGCCTCGCCACCGGTGTGCACGACCAGCGCGCTCCCGGAGACGGCCCGGAGCAGCGCGGTGGCGGAGGAGGAGGGCGCGGCCGCGGCGGCGGCCTCCCAGGCGGCCGGGCCGGGGGTGGCCGGCGCGATCCCCGCTGCGCCTTCCTCGGCTTCCTCGGCCTCGCCGGCTTCCTCGGCTTCCGTGGTTTCGGTTTCGGTTTCGGCTTCGGGTTCGGCGTCGGTGCCCGGGGCGAGGGTGGACTGCAGCCGCACCAGGGACTCGCCGAGGCTCTCCTCCGCGAGCGCCAGGCGCTCCAGGGCCAGCAGGGTGCGGGTCGGCGGCTCCTCCTCGTCGTTGCCGTGGTGGCCGGGCAGCTCCTCCTGGAAGGCCATCGCCCGGCCGTCCACCACGGCCTCCTGCAGGGCGGCCGCGGCGTCCGGCAGCCGCAGGCGCTCCAGGCCGGCCGCGACCTCGCCGATCTCCTGGGCGGAGTGGCCGCGCAGGGCGGCCTGCTCCAGCACCCAGGGCACCAGGGCGGCGGCGCGGCGCGGGTCGCCCGGCCCGGCGGCGGGGCCGAGCAGGCCGCGGGCGAAGCCGTCCGCCTGCTCGGGGCGCACCCCGGGCAGGGTGAGCACGGCCCACGGGTCCTCGCGCAGCTGCTCGGCGGCGGTCTCGCCGAGGGCGGCCACCGCGGGCCCGGCCAGGTCGGCGGGGGCGCCGCCGGCGGCCAGCACCTCGGCTGCGGCCGCGAGCGCGGCGGCGCGCTGCTCGTCCGTGCGCGGCGCGTCCGTGCGCGGTGCGTCCGGGTCGGCGGGCTCGGCGGCGGGCCCCGACGACGCCCCCGCCGCGCGGATCGCCTCGGCCAGTGCGGCGACGGCCTGGGCCTGCCGCTCCGGGGCGCTGTGCTCCGCTTGCGTCATCGATGTCTCCTCACGGCCGGCGGTTCACAGCTCCGTCCAGCCCTGGTCCGGGTAGCGGTGCACCGGTGCCGACACGTCGTCCAGCGCACCGCGGATCTCACCCGGAAGCGTAAGGGCCTCCGCCGACAGGGTGGTCTGCAGCTGGGCCGCGGTGCGGGCGCCGACCAGGGCGCTCGCCACGCCGGGCCGGTCGCGGACCCAGGCGAGGGCGACCTTCAGCGGGCTGGTGGCGAGTCCGTCGGCGGCGGTGGCGAGGGCGTCGACGATCCGCCGGGACCGCTCGCCGAGGTACGGCTGCACGATGCCCGCGTGGTGCGGCGAGGCACCGCGGGACTCCGCGGGCACCCCGTGCCGGTACTTGCCGGTGAGCACGCCCCGGCCGAGCGGCGAGGAGGCGAGCAGGCCGACGCCGGCGTCCAGAGCGGCCGGGAGCACCTCGCGCTCCAGGCCGCGCTGGAGGAGCGAGTACTCCAGCTGCGCGCCCGCCAGCGGTACCCGCGCGGGGTGGCCCTGCTGCCGGGCGGCGGACTTGGCGAGCTGCCAGCCGCTGAAGTCGCAGACCCCGGTGTAGCGGGCGCGGCCGCTGGTGACGGCGATGTCGAGGGCGTGCAGGGTCTCGTCCAGCGGGGTGGCCGGGTCGTGGCCGTCGACCTGCCAGAGGTCCACGTGGTCGGTGCCGAGGCGGTGCAGCGAGGCGTCGAGGGCGGCGAGCAGGTGACCGCGGGAGGCGTCGCGGCGGCGGCCGGGCCGGTTGCGGGCGCCGGCCTTGGTGGCGATGACCAGGTCGGCGCGGGGGACGAGCCCGTCGGTGAGCCGGGCGAGCAGGTACTCGGCGCCGCCGTCGGCGTACGCGTCGGAGGTGTCCACCAGGGTGCCGCCGGCGTCGACGAAGGCCTTGAGCTGCTCGGCGGCCTCGTGCTCGTCGGTGTCGCGGCCCCAGGTCATGGTGCCGAGGCCGAGCCTGCTCACTGTCAGGCCCGTTCTGCCGAGGTGGCGCAGTTCCATCGGGAGGGCCCCTCCGTCGTGACTGAAAACCGCAGGTGGGGGCGGACCCCCTTGCTGGCAGAGCGTAGCGGCCCGGGAACGCGGCGTTGCGGACGACCCGCGCGGCAGCGTGACGCAGGCCACTCCTACCGGCCAGTAGCCTTTCCTCGGGCGGCGCGGCTACGCTCGCCGCAAGGACCGAACGGAAGGCGTGGGCACCGTTATGCGACTGGGCATCAACCTCGGCTACTGGGGACTCGGCATGGACGCCGACAACATCGCGGTCGCCCAGGAGGCCGACCGCCTCGGCTACTCGGTCTGCTGGGCCGCCGAGGCGTACGGCTCCGACGCGGCGACCGTCCTCAGCTTCGTCGCCGCCAAGACCGAGCGGATCGACGTCGGCTCGGCGATCTTCCAGATCCCGGCCCGCACGCCCACCATGACCGCGATGACCGCGGCCACCCTGGACACCCTCTCCGGGGGCCGCTTCCGGCTCGGTCTCGGCGTCTCCGGCCCGCAGGTCTCCGAGGGCTGGTACGGCGTCAAGTTCGACAAGCCGCTGGCCCGCACCCGCGAGTACGTGGAGATCATCCGCAAGGCGATGGCCCGCGAGCGGGTCGTCCACGAGGGCGCCACCTGGACGCTGCCGCTGCCCGGCGGCCCCGGCAAGCCGATCAAGCTCACCGTGCACCCCGTCCGCGAGCACATCCCGCTCTACATCGCCGCGATCGGCCCGAAGAACCTGGAGCAGACCGGCGAGATCGCCGACGGCTGGCTCGGCATCTTCTTCGCGCCCGAACACGCCGCGCTCTCCATCGACCCGCTGAAGGCCGGCCGCGCCAAGGCCGGGCAGACCCTGGACGGCTTCGACCTCTGCCCGACCGTCGCCATCTCGGTCGGCAAGGACGTCAAGGCCGCCGCCGACGGCCAGCGCTCCTACGCCGCGCTCTACATCGGCGGCATGGGCAGCAAGGAGAAGAACTTCTACAACCAGCTCGCCCGCCGCATGGGCTACGAGCAGGCCGCCGACGAGATCCAGGAGAAGTACCTGGCCAAGGACTACGCCGGCGCGGCCGCGGCCGTCCCGCACGACCTGATCGACGCCACCGCGCTGCTCGGCACCACCGAGCGGATCGCCGACCGGATGCAGGCCTACGCCGACGCGGGCGTCACCACGCTGACCCTCGCCCCGGCCGGCTTCACGCTGGAGGAGCGGATCACCGCCCTGCGCACCGGCGTCGAGGCGCTGGAGCGGGCCGGCCTGGCCTAGGCGGTCGGTTCGGGGGCGGCGTGGGGGGCACCTGATGGCCGAAGGCCGGGAGGTGCCCCCACACCCCCGGCTCTGACCTTTTGAGTGCCCTTGGAAGGTCAGAGCCAGCCGGCCCGTTTGAACAGGCGGTGCAGCACCAGGCAGACCAGGGCCATCAGGGCCAGCGCCGCCGGGTAGCCCCAGGGCTGGTGCAGCTCGGGCATGTACCGGAAGTTCATCCCGTAGATGCCCGCGATCATCGTCGGCACCGCCGCCAGCGCGGCCCAGGCCGAGATCTTCCGCATGTCGTCGTTCTGCTGCACGCTGACCTGGGCCAGGTTGGCGTTCAGGATGTCCGAGAGCAGCCGGTCCAGCGCCTCGACCTGCTCGGTGGTCCGGGTCAGGTGGTCGAGCACGTCCCGCAGGTAGGGCTGCAGGGCGTCCGGGACGAACGGCACGCCGCCGCGCACCAGCCGGGTGGCCGGCTCCAGCAGCGGTGCGCTCGCCCGCCGGAAGGCCACCACCTGCCGCTTGAAGGCGTAGATCCGCTCGGCGGCGCCGCGCGTCCGCCCCGGGGCGAAAACGTCCGCCTCCAGCTCGTCCAGGTCGGACAGCAGCGTCGCGGAGAGGTCGAGGTAGCTGTCCACCACCAGGTCGCAGACCGCGTACAGCACCGCCGCCGGGCCCAGCCGCAGCAGGTCCTGCCGGTCCTCCAGCTCCTTGCGCATCGCGCCCAGCGGGCTGGCCCTCCCGTGCCGCACGGTGATCGCGAAGCAGTCGCCGACGAACACGAGCACCTCGCCGGTCTCCACCGTCCGGTCCGACTCCCGGTAGCCCAGGGTCTTGACCACGGTGAGCAGCGCGTCCGGGTAGACCTCCATCTTGGGGCGCTGGTGCGCCGCCGTCAGGGCGTCCTCCACCGCGAGCGGGTGCAGCGAGAACTCGGAGGAGACCAGGTCCAGTTCCTCCGGCGTCGGCTCGTACAGCCCGATCCAGAGGAAGCCGTCACCGGCCGCCCGTACGGCGTCCAGCGCGTCCGAGAAGTCCGCGGGGCCCTCCACCCGGCGGCCGTCCCGGTACGTGGCGCAATCGACGATCATGCGGACATTCTCCCGTGCCGGGGCCCGAACGGTCATCACATCCCTTGAACGCACACCCGATGGGCACCCGTGCCCCACCCGGCACCCCAGGCCGTAGGCTAGTCCGCATGCCCACGCTGCTGCTCGTCCGCCACGGCCGATCGACCGCCAACACCGCCGGCGTCCTGGCCGGCTGGACGCCCGGCGTGGAACTCGACGACACCGGCCGCGAGCAGGCCGCCGGCCTGGTCGGCCGGCTCTCCGGGCTGCCGCTGGCGCACGCCGTCACCAGCCCGCTGGAGCGCTGCCGGCAGACCGTCGCCCCGCTGCTCGCCGCCCGCCCCGAACTCGCCGCCGCCGCCGTCGACGAGCGGCTCGGCGAGTGCAAGTACGGCGACTGGACGGGCCGCCCGCTGCACGAGCTCGCCAAGGAGCCGCTCTGGCGCACCGTGCAGGACCACGCCTCCGCTGCCGTCTTCCCCGGCGGGGAGTCGCTGCGCGACCTCAGCCACCGCACCGTCGACGCCGTCCGCGAGTGGGACGCGAAGGTCGCCGCCGAGCACGGCGAGGACGCCCTCTGGCTCGCCTGCACCCACGGCGACGTGATCAAGGCCGTGGTCGCCGACGCGCTCGGCCTGCACCTCGACCAGTTCCAGCGGATCTCCGTCGAGCCCTGCTCGGTCACCGCGATCCGCTACACCCCGCACCGCCCCTTCCTGTTGCGCCTCGGCGACACCGGCGGCCTCGCCGCACTCGCCCCGAAGCAGCAGCCCGCCCAGGTGCCCGGCGGCGATGCCGTGGTCGGCGGGACGAGCTGAGCCAACCGGTCGCCGCGTCCGTGCGGCGCACGTCGTAGGGTGGCCGATGAGCCCCCGTCCGATCCCGATCCGGAGCGAGAGAGTGCCCCGTCAGGTCTTCTTCTACGACCAGCCAGAGCGGTTCGTGGCCGGCACCGTCGGCCAGCCCGGATCCCGGGCGTTCTACCTGCAGGCCAGCGCCCGGGGCCGGATCACCAGCGTGCTGCTCGAGAAGGCCCAGGTGGCCGCGCTCGCCGAACGCGTCGAGGAGGTCCTCGACGAGGCGCTGCGGCGCAGCGGCGGCTCGTCCGCGATCCCCGCCGTCGCCCCCACCGAACTGCTCGACAGCGCGCCGCTCGACCTGCCGCTGGAACAGGAGTTCCGGGTCGGCACCATGGCGCTCGCCTGGGACAGCGTCGACGAACGGCTCGTCGTCGAGGCCCAGGCCCTGGTGGAGGACGCCGAGGAGGACGAGAACGCCCTCTACGAGGACGACGAGAACGGCCCCGACATGCTGCGGGTCAGGCTCACCGGCGCGATGGCCCGGGTCTTCGCCAAGCGCGCCCTCGACCTGGTCGCGGCGGGCCGCAGGCCCTGCCCGTTCTGCAACCTGCCCCTCGACCCGGAGGGCCACCTGTGCCCGCGCGCGAACGGATACCGGCGCTGAGCGCGGACGCACTCCCGGGCACCGACCCGGCCACCAGCGCGGCGCTCGCGGCCGACGTACCCGCCGCCCTGGCCCTGCTCGGCGCCGGCGAACTCGCCGTGCACGGCCGCCTCACCGACGCCTCCAACGCGGTGCTGTACTGCACGGTGACCCTGGACGGCACCACCGCCCCCTGCGTCTACAAGCCGGTGGCCGGCGAACGGCCGCTCTGGGACTTCCCGGACGGCACCCTCGCCGGCCGCGAGACCGCCGCGTACGAGCTCTCCGCCGCCACCGGCTGGGCGCTCGTCCCGCCCACCGTGCTGCGGGACGGCCCGGCCGGCCCCGGCATGGTGCAGCTCTGGGTCGAACCCGACCCCGGGGCACCCGAACTGCTCGACCTCCAGGACCCGGCCGGACCGGACGAGGGCTGGCTGCCGATCGTCCGCGCCGAGGTCGAGGGCGGCCGCACCGCCCTGCTTGTCCACCGCGACGACGAACGGCTGCGCCGGCTCGCCGTCCTCGACGCCGTGATCAACAACGCGGACCGCAAGGGCGGCCACTGGATACCCGCCGCCGACGGGCGGATCTACGGCATCGACCACGGCGTGACCTTCAACACCGAGAACAAGCTCCGCACCCTGCTCTGGGGCTGGGCCGAACAGCCGCTCACCGCGGAGGCCGTCGAGGTGCTCGGCCGGCTCGCCGCCGAACTGCCCGGAGCCCTGGGGGAGCGGCTGCGACCGCACCTGACCCCGGCCGAGCTGGAGGCCGCGGCCCACCGGATCGACGCCCTGCTCAAGGCCGGACGCCACCCGCTGCCCTCCCCGCACTGGCCCTCGATCCCCTGGCCGCCGCTCTGAGGCACGGCAGGCGGAGGGGGAGGATTCCGGCCGATCCCGAACACTGGTTAGCCTTTCAAATGATCGCCCGGTTAGAGTCGGAACCATGCATGCCTGGCCCGCCTCCGAGGTTCCCGCCCTGCCTGGTCAGGGGCTTCCCCTTCGTGTCTTCGACACCGCCACGAGCAGTGTCCGCGAGATCGTGCCCGAGGGCCCGACCGCCCGCCTGTACGTCTGCGGCATCACCCCGTACGACGCCACCCACCTGGGCCACGCCGCCACCTACAACACCTTCGACCTGGTGCAGCGGGTCTGGAAGGACGCCGGCCACGACGTCCTCTACGTCCAGAACGTCACCGACGTCGACGACCCGCTGCTCGAGCGCGCCGTCGCCACCGGCCAGGACTGGACGGAGCTCGCCGCCCGCGAGACCGCCCTCTTCCGCGAGGACATGACCGCCCTGCGGATGCTCCCGCCCGCCCACTACGTCGGCGCCGTCGAGTCGATCCCGTGGATCGTCCCGCTCGTCAAGCAGCTGCTCGCCACCGGCGCCGCCTACGAACTCGACGGCGACATCTACTTCTCCGTCGACGCAGACCCGCACTTCGGCGAGGTCTCCGGCCTCGGCCGGGACGCCATGATGCCGGTCTTCGCCGAACGCGGCGGCGACCCCCAGCGCCCCGGCAAGAAGCACCCGCTGGACGCCCTGCTCTGGCTCTCCGCCCGCCCCGGCGAACCCGCCTGGGACACCGAGCTCGGCCACGGCCGGCCCGGCTGGCACATCGAGTGCGTCGCCATCGCCCTGAAGTACCTCGGCATGTCCTTCGACATCCAGGGCGGCGGCAGCGACCTCTCCTTCCCGCACCACGAGATGGGCGCCGCCCACGCGCAGGTCGCCAGCGGCGAGCACCCCTACGCCCGGGCGTACGTGCACGCCGGCATGGTCGCGCTGGACGGGCACAAGATGTCCAAGTCCCGCGGCAACCTGGTGTTCGTCTCCAAGCTGCGGCGCGAGGGCGTCGACCCGGCGGCGATCAGGCTCGCCCTGCTCGCCCACCACTACCGCAGCGACTGGGAGTGGACCGAGCAGGACCTCGCCCAGGCCGAGAAGCGGCTCGCCCTCTGGCGCGCCGCCGTCTCCCGGCCGGACGGGCCCCCGGCGGAGGGGATGCTCGCCGAGATGCGGGCCGCCCTCGCGGAGGACCTGGACGCGCCGGGTGCGCTGGAGGCGGTGGACCGCTGGGCCGCCGCGCAGGCCGCCGACGGCGGCGAGGACATCGGGGCGCCGGGACTGGTCTCCCGCGCGGTGGACGCGCTCCTGGGCGTGGCGCTCTAGTTCGGACGACCCGAGAACAGCTCTAGTTCGGACGACCCGAGAACGAGGGGCGCGGGGACCTGCGCGAGGCGGAAGGCGATCGACGGATGCCTTCCGCCTCGCGCAGGTCCCCCCCAGCCTTCGGCCGGGAGGTGCCCCCACGCGCCCCTGGTGGTTGCCCTTATTCGTCGGTGCCCGGCTTGTCGTCGGGGTCGTCGTCGGCCTTGTCGTCCTCGTCCTTGTCGGGCTTGGACTCGGTGGCGTGGCCGGCGACGGGCTTCTCGCCGGTGGGGCCGAGGTTCTCGCGCCGCCGCAGGTACCGCTCGAACTCGCGGGCGATGGCGTCGCCGGACGCCTCCGGCAGTTCGGCGGTGTCCTGGGCCTCTTCCAGCTGCTGCACGTACTCGGCGACCTCGCTGTCCTCGGCGGCCAGCTGGTCCACCCCGAGCTGCCAGGCACGGGAGTCCTCGGCCAGTTCGCCCGGCGGGATCCGCAGGTCGAGCAGGTCCTCCAGCTTGTTGATCAGCGCCAGGGTGGCCTTGGGGTTGGGCGGCTGCGCCACGTAGTGCGGCACCGCGGCCCAGAGCGTCACGGCCGGCACCCCGGCGTGCGCGCAGGCCTCCTGCAGGACGCCGACGATGCCGGTCGGTCCCTCGTACTTGCTCTCCTCCAGGTCGAGCGTGCGGGCGAGCGCCGCGTCCGAGGTGACGCCGCTGACCGGGACGGGGCGGCTGTGCGGGGTGTCCCCGAGCAGGGCGCCGAGGATGACCACCAGCTCGACGCCCAGCTCGTGGGCGAAGCCGAGCAGCTCGTTGCAGTAGGAGCGCCAGCGCATGCTGGGCTCGATGCCGCGGACCAGCACGAGGTCCCGGGTCTTCGGCTCGTTCACCCGGACCACCGAGAGGCGGGTGGTCGGCCAGGTGATCCGGCGCACGCCGCCGTCCAGCCAGATGGTGGGGCGGTTGACCTGGAAGTCGTAGTAGTCCTCGGCGTCGAGCGCCGCGAACACCTTGCCGCCCCAGGTCTCGTCCAGGTGTCCGACGGCGGCCGAGGCGGCGTCGCCGGCGTCGTTCCAGCCCTCGAAGGCGCAGATCATCACCGGGTCGATCAACTCGGGAACGTCCTCCAGCTCGATCACCCAGCGTCTCCCTCCGTCGACCGGTGCCGCCCCCCTCCCGGCCCGTGGACCGGTGGCCGGCTGCCGGCCTGTCGAACCTCGCGTGGAACGCCCCGTTCCACGGTCCCTACCTGCCCAGCCTACGGGCTTTGATGCCTTCCCAGGCCGGAGTGGGAAGCCTATCCGAGCGCGGCGTCCGACACGCTCGGCAGGTAGCCGCCGGACTGCCCGGCGGCCTTCGGGTGGTACGACTCCCAGAGCGGCAGGGTGATCGGGTGGATCCACTCGTCCGGGCCGCCCCGGCACGCTCCGTGTCCGTCGAAGCCTGCCCGGACGTCGGCGAAGCGGAAGCCCTGCTTGGCGGACTGACGCTCGATCAGGTCGTCCAGCGCGTCGGTGAGGGCGTTGAAGCGGGCCCGGCGGGCCTCGGTGCCGATCAGGCAGGTCGCGGCTGTGCCGAGCAGACGGGGGTATCCGGTGACGACCACGCGGGCCGCGGGGGCCTTGGCGTCCAGGGCGCGGTACAGCGTGTCGAGGCGGCCCGGGAGCTCCTCGCGCAGCCGGCGCTCGGACTCGTCCAGGGCGGCGTCGCAGTGCGCGTCCGTGGTGAGCGGCTGCAGGCAGGCGACGACGGCGTCGCCGAAGCCCAGGTCGTTGCCGCCCACGGTGAGGGTGACGAAGGTGGTGTCGGCGGGCACCCGTGGGACCTGGTCGCGCTCCACGTCGGCGGTGGCGGCGCCGTTGCAGGCGGCGAAGAGGAAGTCGGCCGGCCCGTTCGCGGCCCGCCAGAGCTCCGGGTAGGAACGGGTGGAGCGGCGGCAGCCGGCGCTCACCGGGTCGTAGGCCCCCGCGCCCACCCCGGCGGCGTAGGAGTCGCCGAGCGCCGCGTAGCGGGCGGCCGGGACGGCGCCGGCCGGGGCCGCGGCGGGCAGCAGGAGCAGGGGAGCGGCGGCGAGGGGGGTGAGCAGCTGGAGGCGCACGGGGGTACTCCGGTTCTGCGGGGACGGGAGCCCGCGGGGGAGGGGCCCGCGAGGATCCGAAGGGAGACGAGGGCGGCGCCGGATGACGTGCCGTCACGCATGGTAGTCATTCGCATGCGAAACGCGAGCGCGACAAGCTCTGCAAATTCACGCAAGCCGTTTGCGTTTTTTGCCGTACACTCACAGCCATGACACGACGACTTGCCGAAGTGGCGAAGAAGGTCGGGGTGAGCGAGGCGACCGTCAGCCGGGTGCTGAACGAGAAGCCCGGCGTCTCCGAGGCGACCCGGGCCGCGGTGCTCACCGCGCTCGACGTGCTCGGCTACGAGCGCCCCACCCAGCTGCGCGGTGAGCGGGCCCGGCTGGTCGGCCTGGTCCTGCCGGAGCTGCAGAACCCGATCTTCCCCGCGTTCGCCGAGGTCGTCAGCGGTGCGCTGGCCGGCCAGGGCTTCACGCCGGTGCTCTGCACCCAGACCGCGGGCGGCGTCTCCGAGGCGGACTACGTGGACCTGCTGCTGGAGCAGCAGGTGTCCGGCATCGTGTTCTTCGGCGGTCTGTACGCCCAGGGCGACGCCCCGCACGAGCACTACGACCGGCTCGCCGAGCGCAGCCTCCCGACGGTGCTGCTCAACGCCGCCATCGAGGACCTGGACTTCCCCCGGGTGTCCTGCGACGACGCGGTCGCCGTCGAGCAGGCGGTCGGACACCTGCACCAGTTGGGCCACCGCAAGATCGGCCTGGTGCTGGGCCCGGCCGACCACGTGCCCTCGCAGCGCAAGCTCGGCGCGGCCCGTGCGGCGCTGGCCAGGGCCGGTGTCGACCTGCCGGACGAGCACGTGGAGCAGGCCCTGTTCAGCCTGGAGGGCGGCCAGGCGGCGACCACCCGGCTGCTGCGCCAGGGCGTCACCGGCGTGGTCTGCGCGAGCGACCCGCTGGCGCTCGGCGCCGTCCGCGCGGTGCGCCGGGCGGGCCTGTCGGTGCCCGGCGACGTGTCGGTGATCGGGTACGACGACTCCTCGTTCATGATGTGCACCGACCCGCCGCTGACCACGGTGCGCCAGCCCATCGAGGCGATGGGGCGGGCGGCCGTCGAGCTGCTGGTGGGTGAGATCGCCGGGGTGAAGGTGACCCACGACGAGCTGCTCTTCGAGCCGGAGCTGGTGGTCCGGGGGTCCACCGCCCCGATGCGCGAACGGGGTTGACGTCCCGGGAGGAATCCCCGCAACCCACCCCCTGACGGACCGTCGGACCAAGGGCGGGCACTTCGGTGCCCGCCCTTTCGTGTGCCCGCATGCGGTGCGATCCGTTGACATGCTTGTAGCACCTCTGTAACTCTTGGCTGCTATCGCGCAAAACTCCAACATATCAACGTCAGATTCGCGATTCATTCTGCAACTTCCCCCCGCGAAGGCAGGACCCCCATGGGAATCTCGCGCCGCTCGCTCCTCCTGACGGCAGCCGCCGCCTCGACGGCCGGCCTGCTGCCGCCCGCGTCCGCCCGCGCGGCCGGCAGCCCGCCCGGGGACGTCGTCGGCAGGATCACCGTCGGCTACCAGGGCTGGTTCGCCTGCCCCGGGGACGGCGCCCCGATCAACGGCTGGTGGCACTTGTCCCAGGACCGGTCGCACGCGCCGTCCTCCCCCGGCAACAACGCCCTGCGGGCCTGGCCGGACATGCGCGAGTACACCGCCGGCCACCGCACGGCCTACGGTCCGCTCGGCGACGGCACCCCCGCCGTGCTGTTCTCCTCCTACGACCAGCAGACCGTCGACACGCACTTCCGCTGGATGCGTGAGTACGGCTGCGACACCGCCGCCCTCCAGCGGTTCGACCCCAACGGCGGCGAGGGCGCCACCCGCGACGCCGTGACCGCGAAGGTGCGCAGCGCCGCGGAGGCCAATGACCGGAAGTTCTACGTGATGTACGACGTCAGCGGCTGGACGTCGATGCAGGAGGAGAGCAAGGCCGACTGGACGGACCGGATGTCCCGGCACACCGCCTCGACCGCCCACACCCGGCAGAACGGCATGCCGGTGGTCGGGATCCTGGGGTTCGGCTTCGCCGACGCCAACCACCCCTGGAGCCCGGCCGCCTGTCCGGACGTCATCACCTGGTTCCGGGCCCGCGGCTGCTACGTGACGGGCGGGGTGCCGACGTACTGGCGCACCGGTGTCAACGACTCCCGGCCCGGCTACCTGGACGTCCACCACGCCTTCCACATGATCTCGCCGTGGACGGTCGGCCGGATCGGCACCGCCGCCGACGCCGGCCCACCCCGCCCACCACCGGCGGCACCACCCCGCCGCCGCCCGCCGGGGACCTCGCCCTGCACCGGCCGACCGCCGAGAGCAGCCACACCCAGGTCCACGGCAGCGGCAACGCCGTCGACGGCGACCCGAACTCGTACGGGGGAGAGCGCCAACAGCGCCTTCCCGCAGTGGATCCAGGTCGACCTGCAGACGGTCCACCCCGTCCGTCGCCTGGTCCTCGCGGTGCCGCCCGCCCCGGGGTGGGCCGCCCGCACCCAGACGGTCGCCGTGCTCGGCTCCACCGACGGCACCGCCTTCACCACCCTGGCCGGCGCCGCCGGGTACCGCTTCGACCCGGCCACCGGCAACACCGCCGTGCTCACCCTGCCCGCCGCCGTGCAGACCCGGTACCTCCGGCTGCAGTTCACCGGCAACACCGGCTGGCCGGCCGGGCAGCTCTCCGCGCTGCAGGTCTTCGCCCGGTAGCGCCCGTCCGGCCGGAACACCGGCACCCGCGCACCGCCGCGGGGAGGACGGACCCACCACAGACCTCGGGCCGCCGCACACCCGGCGGCCCGATCCGGGGCATGCCCCGGCGCACCCCGAGGGGTGCCCGCGCGGCGGAGCCGGGGGCCGCCACGCCGCGCACGCCATGACATCCGAGACAGAGGGACGCAATGAGATCCAACCGCACACTGCCGCGGCTCGGCGCCGCGACGGTCGCGACCGGACTGCTGCTGATGGTGATCGGGCCGGTCGTACCGGCCCACGCCGCCGGCGGTCCGAACCTCGCGGCCGGCAAGACCGTGACCGCCAGCAGTTCCACCGGTGTCCAGGTGGTCGGCAACGTCAACGACGGCAGCCAGGACACCTACTGGGAGTCGGCCAACAACGCGCTGCCGCAGTGGGTCCAGGTCGACCTGGGCAGCCCCACCGCGATCGACCAGGTGGTGCTGAAGCTGCCGGCGGGCTGGGGATCCCGGGACGAGACGCTGACCCTGCTGGGTTCCACCGACGGCTCGAACTTCTCCACCGTCCTCGGCTCCGCCGCCCAGTCCTTCGACCCGGGCGCCGGCAACACCGTCCGGCTGAACTTCGCCTCCACCACCACCCGTTTCGTGCGGGTGAGCGTCACCGCGAACACCGGCTGGCCGGCCGCCCAGATCTCCGAGCTGGAGGTGTACAGCTCGACCAGCGCCTCCGGCAACCTCGTCCGCTCGGCCACCGCCAGCAGCGCCAACGGCGCCTACACGGCGAACAACGCGGCCGACGGCAACACCGGCACCTACTGGGAGAGCGCCAACAACGCCTTCCCGCAGTGGTACCAGGCCGATCTCGGCTCCGCCGTGCCGGTCAACAAGCTGGTGCTGCGGCTGCCCTCCGGCTGGGAGACCCGCAGCGAGACGCTGAAGGTCCAGGGCTCCACCGACGGCAGCAACTTCACCGACCTGGTCGCCTCCGCCGCGTACACCTTCAACCCGGCCACCGGGAACAGCGCGACGATCAACCTGAGCACGACCACCACCCGGTACGTGCGCCTCTCGTTCACCGCCAACAGCGCCTGGCCGGCCGCCCAGCTCTCCGAGTTCGAGGTGTACGGTCCGAGCAGCGGCGACACCCAGGCGCCCGGCGCGCCCGGCAGCCTGGCGTACACCCAGCCCGGCTCCGGCCAGATCAAGCTGACCTGGAACGCGGCCGCCGACAACGTGGGCGTCACCGGCTACGACGTCTACGCCAACGGCGAGTTGCTGACCAGCGTGGCCGGGAACGTGCTGACCTACACCGACAGCCGCCCGGACGGTGCGACCGTCTCGTACTACGTCAAGGCGAAGGACGCGGCGGGCAACCAGTCCGCGGCCAGCAACACCGTCACCCGCACCGGCCAGAGCGGCGACACCCAGGCGCCCAGCGCGCCCGGCGGTCTCACCTACACCCAGCCCGGCTCCGGCCAGATCAAGCTGACCTGGACGGCCTCCTCCGACAACGTGGGCGTCAGCGGCTACGACGTGTACGCCAACGGCTCGCTGAAGGCCAGCGTCGGCGGCTCGGTGCTGACCTACACCGACAGCCAGCCGGACACCGCGACCGTCTCGTACTACGTCAAGGCGAAGGACGCGGCGGGCAACCAGTCCGACTCCAGCAACACGGTGATCCGCACCGGCCAGACCGGCGGCAGCGGCACCAACCTGGCGGCGGGCAAGCCGATCACGGCCAACTCCTCCGTCTACTCCTTCGTGGCGACCAACGCCAACGACAACGACGTCACCAGCTACTGGGAGGGCGCGGGCGGCAGCTACCCCAACACCCTGACCGTGGCGCTGGGTTCGAACGCCGACACCCGGCAGGTGGTGCTGGGGCTCAACCCGGCCTCGGCCTGGGGCGCCCGCACCCAGACCGTCGAGGTGCTGGGCCGCGAGCAGAGCAGCTCGACCTTCACCACGCTCGTCGCCGCCAAGCCGTACGGCTTCGACCCGGCCTCCGGCAACACGGTGACCATCCCGGTCAGCGCCCGGGTCGCCGACGTCCAGCTGAAGATCACCAGCAACACCGGCTCCAGCGCCGGCCAGGTCGCCGAGTTCCAGGTGGTCGGCGTGCCCGCCCCCAACCCGGACCTGACCGTCACCGGCACCACCGTCTCCCCGGCCGGCCCGGTCGAGACCGACGCCCTGACCCTCGCCACCACGGTGAAGAACCAGGGCAACGCCACCTCCGCCGCCACCTCGGTCAACCTGTACCTGGGCTCCACCAAGGTCGGCACCGCCCAGGTCGGCGCGCTCGCCGCGGGTGCCTCCGGCACCGTCAACGTGAGCGTCCCGGCGCAGAACGCGGGCAGCTACCGGCTCACCGCCAAGGTCGACGAGTCCAACGCCGTCATCGAGCAGGACGAGACCAACAACACCTGGACGGCGGCGAGCGACCTGGTGGTCAACCAGGTGGCCAGCTCCGACCTGGTGGCGGCACCGGTCTCCTGGTCTCCGTCCAACCCGGCGGCCGGCAACGCGGTCGACTTCACCGTGGCGATCAAGAACCAGGGCACCTCGGCGGCCGCCTCCGGCGCCCACGGGATCACCCTGACCGTGCTCGACGCCCAGGGCAACGCCGTCAAGACGCTGACCGGCTCCTACAGCGGCGTGATCGCCCCCGGCGCCACCACCTCCCCGGTGTCGCTGGGCAGTTGGACGGCCGTCAACGGCAAGTACACGGTGAAGACGGTCATCGCCACCGACGCCAACGAGCTGCCGGTCAAGCAGGCCAACAACACCGGCAGCCAGGGTCTCTACATCGGCCGCGGCGCCAACATGCCCTTCGACGCCTACGAGGCCGAGGACGGCGTGCTGGGCGGCGGGGCGGCCGTGGTCGGCCCGAACCGCACCATCGGCGACCTGGCCGGCGAGGCCTCCGGCCGCAAGGCCGTGACGCTCGACTCGACCGGATCCTCGGTGGAGTTCACCACCAAGGCGGCCACCAACACGCTGGTCACCCGCTTCTCGATCCCGGACAGCGCGAGCGGCGACGGCACCAGCGCCACGCTGAACGTCTACGTCGACGGCACCTTCCTCAAGGCGATCGACCTGACGTCCAAGTACGCCTGGCTGTACGGCAGCGAGACCGCGCCCGGCAACTCGCCCGGCTCCGGCGGGCAGCGGCACGTCTACGACGAGGCCAACCTGCTGCTCGGCACCACCGTGCCGGCCGGTCACAAGATCAGGCTGCAGAAGGACTCGGCGAACACCAGCCAGTACGCGATCGACTTCGTGAGCCTGGAGCAGGCCACCCAGACCGCCAACCCGGACCCGGCGAAGTACGTCGTCCCGGCCGGCTTCACCCACCAGGACGTGCAGAACGCCCTGGACAAGGTCCGGATGGACACCACCGGCACCTACGTCGGCGTCTACCTGCCCGCGGGCGACTACCAGACCGCGAACAAGTTCCAGGTCTACGGCAAGGCGGTCAAGGTCGTCGGCGCCGGCCCCTGGTTCACCCGGTTCTACGCGCCCGCCTCGCAGAGCAACACCGACGTCGGCTTCCGCGCCGAGGCCACCGCGAACGGCTCGACCTTCTCGGGCTTCGCCTACTTCGGCAACTACACCTCGCGGATCGACGGCCCCGGCAAGGTGTTCGACTTCTCCAACGTCGCGAACATCACGATCGACAACATCTGGACCGAGCACATGGTCTGCATGTACTGGGGCGCCAACACCGACAGCATGCGGATCACCAACTCGCGGATCCGCGACACCTTCGCCGACGGCATCAACATGACCAACGGCTCCACCGACAACCTCATCTCCAACAACGAGGCGCGGGCCACCGGTGACGACTCCTTCGCGCTGTTCTCCGCCATCGACGCCGGCGGCGCCGACGAGAAGAACAACGTCTTCGAGAACCTCACCACCATCCTGACCTGGCGCGCGGCGGGCATCGCGGTGTACGGCGGCTACGCCAACACCTTCCGCAACATCTACATCGCGGACACCCTCTGCTACTCCGGCGTGACCATCTCGTCGCTGGACTTCGGCTACCCGATGAACGGCTTCGGTGCCTCGCCCACGACGAACCTGCAGAACATGACGATCGTCCGGTCCGGCGGCCACTTCTGGGGCCAGCAGGTCTTCCCGGCGATCTGGGTCTTCTCGGCCTCCAAGGTCTTCCAGGGCATCCGCGTGAGCGACGTCGACATCGTCGACCCGACCTACAGCGGCATCATGTTCCAGACCAAGTACACCGGCAGCCAGCCGGAGAACCCGGTGAAGGACACCGTCTTCACCAACGTCTCGATCACCGGCGCCAAGAAGAGCGGCGACGCCTTCGACGCCAAGTCCGGCTACGGCATCTGGGCCAACGAGATGCCCGAGGCGGGCCAGGGGCCGGCGGTGGGTGAGGCGGTCTTCAACAACCTCACCATGAGCGGCAACGTCAAGGACGTCCAGAACACCACGTCCACGTTCAAGATCACCGTCAACCCGTAACGATTGCGCAAACGAAGCAGGGCGGGCGCCCTTCGGCCCGCCCTGTTTCGACGTTTCCTGCAGTCGCCTGTGGGTCGCTTGCGCGGATGGTTGCGCAACCCGTGCCACCAGGGCCGGCAAGGGCTTCCGGGGCCCCTGTGAGGGGTCTTTCGGCAGATGGCGGGCGGGGTGCGGCGACCGTGCGGCTGCCAGGGAGGTCACGCAAACCTGCGCGATTGGTGTCGTCTTTTTGCGAAATGCCGTCGACATCTTGTGGACATCTGTCGAGGCTGGTTAAGTAGTCGACATCGGCCGGCGCTGCTGCCAGACGCAGCGACCGTGCCCCGGCCTCGCACGCTTCCCCGGCTCCCGGACGTCTTCCGGGGCCGGCCCCCCACCGGAAATCCACGGGCACCCCCGCGCCCAGGCGCAGCCCGCACGTGCTTGAAAGGGTCCATCCGCATGACCAGAGACCGGCTCCTCCGCAGAACCGTCGCCCTCGCCGCCGCCGCGGGCCTCGCCCTCACCGCGGCCGCGTGCTCCTCCGGCTCCGACACCGGCAACTCCGGGGACTCCGGCAAGCCCGCGGCCAGTGCCTCCCTCGACCCGAACGCCAAGGTCACCATCAGCATCGACTGCCAGCCGCCGACCACCAAGCCGGCCGAGCGCAAGCAGTGGTCCGAGGACGTCGCGGCGTTCAACAAGCTCTACCCGAACGTCACGATCAACGCGAAGGACGCCTCCCCCTGCGAGGAGCCGGCCTCCTTCACCGCCCAGCTCAAGGGCAAGACCCAGCCGGACGTCTTCTACACGTACTTCACCGACCTGGACCAGGTGCTCGACGCCGACCAGGCCGAGGACATCTCGGCCTACGTCAACGAGCGGACGGTGCCCGCGCTGGGGGACATCGACCCGTCCGTCATGAAGACCCTGACCTCGGAGGGCAAGCTCTACGGCCTGCCCACCACCAACTACAAGATGGGCCTGCTGTACAACCGCAAGCTCTTCAAGCAGGCCGGCCTCGACCCGGAGAAGCCGCCGACCACCTGGGCCGAGGTCCGCGAGGCCGCCAAGAAGATCGCGGCGCTCGGCAACGGCGTCAACGGCTACGGCGACTACAGCGCCACCAACCAGGGCGGCTGGCACTTCACCGCCGAGCTCTACGGCCTCGGCGGCTCGATGACCACCGAGGACGGCAAGAAGGCCGCCTTCAACACGCCCGAGGGCAAGCAGGTCCTGCAGAACCTGTACGCCATGCGCTGGACCGACAACACCATGGGCGCCACCCAGAGCCTCAAGTGGCCCGACCTGATGACCCAGATGTCGACCGACAAGCTCGGCATGTACGTCGGCGCGCCGGACGACATCACCTACATGGTGCAGACCCTCAAGGGCAACTACGAGGACTACGGCATGGGCCCGATGCCCGGCGGCAAGGGCGCCCTGCTCGGCGGCGCCGACTACATGTTCAAGAAGGGCTCCACCCCGGACCAGATCAAGGCCGGCATCGCCTGGGTCAACTTCAAGTGGCTGACCATGGGCAAGGGCCAGTTCGACTACGCCCGCACCAAGGCCGACGGCCTGCCGGTCGGCCTGCCGCAGCCCTTCCTGTTCGGCGGCTCCACCCTGGAGGCCGACAACAAGGCCAAGGCCGCCAGCGCCACCGTCCCGGTGCAGAACTACGCGCCGTACCTGGCCACTTCGGTGCCCGGCAAGACCGAGCCCGCCAACGCCCAGCAGATCTACAAGGTCCTCGACGGTGCCGTCTCGGCCGTCCTGACCGACAAGAACGCCAACGTCGACAAGCTGCTCTCGGACGCCGAGAGCCAGGTCAACCAGGTGCTGGCCAACCTCCAGTGACGGCCGGTGGGGGCCGGCCGGTGGGGGCCGGCCCCCACGCACGCCCGAGCCACACCCTCCGACCGACCGGGAGTAACCCCCATGGCAGCGATCAGCGTCTCCGCCCGCCGGAAGACCGAGCCACCGGCGCACGCCGATCCCTCGCAGGGCCGCGCCGCCCTCCGTCAGCGCATCCGCAGGCACCTCACCGGCCATGGCTTCCTGCTCGGTGCCCTGCTCTGCTTCGCGTACTTCTCGTGGTACCCGATGGTCCGCGAAGTGATCATGAGCTTCCAGAAGACCAAGCGCGGAAGGACCACCTGGGTCGGCACGGAGAACCTGGACCGCATCCTCGCGGACCCGGACTTCTGGCACGCCTGGCGCAACACCCTGCTGTTCACGGTGCTCGCCCTGGTGCTCGGCTTCGCGGTGCCGTTCGTCGTCGCCGTCCTGCTGAACGAACTCCGCCACGCCAAGGCCTACCTGCGCATCCTGGTCTACCTGCCGGTGATGCTCCCGCCGGTCGCCTCGGTGCTGCTCTTCAAGTACTTCTACGACCCCGGCTACGGCCTGTTCAACGCGATCCTCAAGGCGCTCCACCTGCCGACCTCGGCCTGGCTCAACTCGCCCACCACGTCCATGCTCTCGGTCGTCATCGCGGCCACCTGGATGAACATGGGCGGCGCCACCCTGATCTACCTGGCGGCCCTGCAGGGCATCCCCGGCGAGCTCTACGAGGCCGCCGAACTCGACGGCGCCGGCCTGCTGCGCCGGATCTGGCACGTCACGATCCCGCAGACCCGGCTGATCCTCTCGCTGCTCCTGCTGCTGCAGATCGTCGCCACCATGCAGGTCTTCGTCGAGCCCTACCTGCTGACCGGCGGCAACGGCCCGCAGAACTCGACGCTGACCGTCGTCAACCTCATCTACCAGTACGCCTTCAGCTTCAACAACTACGGCAGCGCCTCGGCGCTCGGCCTGGTCATGCTGCTCGTACTCGCCGGCTTCTCCGCGCTGTACGTGCGCCTGAGCCGCACCAACGACTAGGACGGGAGCACCGCCATGGCAGACACCTCCACCCGTACCCTGATCTCCGAGACGCAGCTGAACCGCCCGTTCGGCAAGGCGGTCTACCGGGCCGTCCTCGTCCTGGTGGTCGTGGCCTTCACCCTGGTCTTCCTCGGCCCGCTCTACTGGCTGGTGACCGGCGGACTGAAGTCCACCCAGGAGGTCATCCAGAGCCCGCCGACCTTCTACCCGCACCAGGTCCACACCGACACGTACACCGAGGCGTGGTCGAAGCTCAACATGGGCCGGCTGCTCTTCAACACGCTGTACTACGCGTTCGGGGCACTCGCCTTCCAGCTGGTCTTCGACGTGGCCGCGGCCTACGCGCTCTCCAAGCTGCGGCCCGTCCTCGGCAACCTGATCCTCGGCATGATGCTGGCGACGCTGATGATCCCGTCCACCGTGCTGATCGTGCCGCAGTACCTCACCGTGCTGGATCTGCCGCTGCTGCACCTCAACCTGATCAACACCCCGTGGGCGATCTGGCTGCCCACCGTGGCGAACGCCTTCAACATCTTCCTGCTGAAGCGCTTCTTCGACTCGGTGCCGGAGGAGCTGATGGCCGCCGCCGCCATCGACGGCGCGTCGCCGCTGCGGGCGCTGTGGTCGATCGTGCTGCCGATGTCCCGGCCGATCCTCGGCGTGGTCTCCATCTTCGCGGTGGTGAACGTCTGGAAGGACTTCCTGTGGCCGCTGCTGGTCCAGCCGGACCCGAAGAACCAGCCGCTCAACATCGGCATCAACTCGCTGTCCATCGGCGTGCCGCAGAACGTCGTGATCGCCGCCCTGGCCATCGCCTCGGTACCGACCATCGTGTTCTTCCTGATCTTCCAGCGCAACATCATGGCCGGCCTGACCTCGGGCGGGCTCAAGGGCTGACGGCCCGTCATTTCTCGAAAGGACTACCCACCGTGGTACAGCAGCCCGACCGCCGGGACTGGTGGCGAGACGCGGCGATCTACCAGGTCTACCCGCGCAGCTTCGCCGACGGCAACGGCGACGGCACCGGTGACCTGGCGGGGATCCGCGCCCGGCTCCCGTACCTCGCCGAACTCGGCTTCGACGCCGTCTGGTTCAACCCCTGGTACCCCTCCCCGCTGAAGGACGGCGGCTACGACGTCGCCGACTACCGCGCCATCGACCCGGTCTTCGGCTCCCTGGAGGAGGCCGAGAAGCTGATCGCGGAGGCCCGCGACCTCGGCATCCGCACCGTCGTGGACATCGTGCCCAACCACGTGTCCGACCGGCACCCGTGGTTCCGGGCGGCCCTCGCGGCCGGCATCGGCAGCCCCGAGCGCGAGCTCTTCCACTTCGCCGAGGGCCGCGGCGAGCACGGCGAACTGCCGCCCAACGACTGGAAGTCGGAGTTCGGCGGCTGCCCGTGGACGCGCATCGAGGACGGGCAGTGGTACCTCCACCTGTTCGCCACCGAGCAGCCCGACCTCAACTGGGCGCACCCGCTGGTCCGCCGGGAGCACGAGGAGATCCTGCGGTTCTGGTTCGACCGCGGCGCCGCCGGCGTGCGGATCGACTCGGCCGGCCTGCTGACCAAGGAGCCCGGCCTGCCCGACTTCGAACCCGGCGTCGACACCCACCCGTTCGTCGACCGCGACGACCTGCACGAGATCTACCGCTCCTGGCGGGCGATCGCGGACTCCTACGAGGAGCCGCGCGTCCTGATCGGCGAGATCTGGGTGCCGGACACCGAGCGGTTCGCCCGCTACCTGCGCCCGGACGAGCTGCACACCGCCTTCAACTTCGACTTCCTGGCCCGCCCGTGGTCGGCCGCCGAGCTGCGCGCCTCGATCGACGGCACGCTGGCCGCGCACGCCCCGGTCGGCGCCCCGGCCACCTGGGTGCTCGCCAACCACGACGTCACCCGCACCGTCACCCGCTACGGCCGCGAGGACACCCGCTTCCGGTTCGCCGCCAAGCGCTTCGGCACCCCGACCGACCTCGGGCTCGGCCTGCGCCGGGCGCGCGCCGCCGCGCTGCTCTCGCTGGCGCTGCCCGGCTCGCTCTACCTCTACCAGGGCGAGGAGCTCGGCCTGCCCGAGGTCGAGGACCTGCCGCTCGGCAGCCTGCAGGACCCGATGCACTTCCGCTCGGGCGGCACCGACCCCGGCCGCGACGGCTGCCGCGTCCCGATCCCGTGGTCCGGCACCCTGCCGCCGTACGGCTTCGCACCCGACGGTGCCGAGCCCTGGCTGCCGCAGCCGGCCGGCTGGGGCGCGCTCACCGTGGCGGCGCAGACCGGCGACCCGGACTCGATGCTGGAGCTCTACCGCGCCGCGCTGCGGATCCGCCGCGAGCGGATCACCGGCGGCTTCGACTGGCTGCCCTCCGGACCGGAGGTGCTGGCCTTCCGGCGGGCCGACGGGTTCGGCTGCCTGGTGAACCTCGGCGAGCAGCCGGTGCCGCTGCCCGAGGGCGCCCGTCCGGTGCTCAGCAGCGGAGCCCTCGTGGAGGGCGGGCTGCCGTCCGACACCGCGGTGTGGCTGGAGTTCCTGGACACTCGTCTATGATTGCTGGACAGGTGTCCATGAAATCGGAGTGATCCATGCAAACGGCGGCGAACGTCCTGGTCGGCCTGGTGGCCGCACTGCACGCGTACATCCTGGTGCTGGAGATGTTCCTCTGGGAGCGCTCCCCGGGCCGGAGCCTCTCCGGCTTCGACGCCGGCCTCGCGAAGGCGACCGCGCCGCTCGCCGCCAACCAGGGCCTCTACAACGGCTTCCTGGCGGCCGGCCTGGTCTGGGGCCTGATCGCCGCCGACCCGGTCGGCCGCGACGCCCAGGTCTTCTTCCTGAGCTGCGTCGTGGTCGCCGGCCTGTACGGCGGCGCCACCGCCAACCGGCGGATCCTGGTCGCCCAGGCCCTGCCCGGAGCCGTCGCGCTCGCCGCCGTGCTGGCCGCCGGATGAACGACCCCCGTGCCGAGCGCACCAGGGCCGCCCTGCGCGGCGCACTGCTCGCCGAGTGCGGCGAACGGCCCCTGGCCGAGGTGAGCGTCTCGGCCGTGGTCCGCCGCGCGGGCCTCGGCCGGGCCACCTTCTACCTGCACTACGAGGACCTGCGGGCGCTCGCCGTCGACGCCTGCGGGGAGGTGGTCGAGGCCGCCGTCGACGCCCTGCACGACTGGCGCGGCCCGGTCGACCCGGCGGCACCGCCCGCCGCGCTCATCGCCTTCCTGGCGGACGCCGCCGGGCACGCCGCCCTCTACCGGGGCCTGCTCGACCCGGGCGGCGGCGGCCCGCTCGGCGACCTCATGCACCGGCGGCTGCGGGAGCGCAGCCGCACCGAACGCGAACGGGCCGGCGCCCCGCACGCCGACACGGTGGCCTCCGCGGTCGCCGCGGCCTTCACCGGCCTGCTCGCCGACTGGCTGCACGGCCTGATCACCGCCGACCCGCCCACCTTCGCCGGCCGGGTCTGGCGCCTGCTGATCGCCCTGCACAGCACCCCGCTGTGACCCCCCGCGCGCCCCCGCGCGTACCGGTGCTACGGCAGGTTGCGGGCCCAGATCCAGTCGAGGCCGTCCTCGCCGATCTCGTCCAGGTGGGCGGCGCGGGTCAGGCCGGCCTTCTCGGCGACGCGCTGGGAGGCCAGGTTCTCCGGGCGTATCCGGGCGATCAGCGGCAGCCGCGGCAGCTCCCGGCCGGCCCAGGCGACGACCGCGGTGGCGGCCTCGCCGGCCACGCCCCGGCCCCAGCAGGCCGGGTCGAAGCGGTAGAAGAGGTTGAGCCCGCGCAGCCCGCCCAGCACGGTGGGCTTCACCCCGCAGAAGCCGAGCGGCTGCTCCGCCCCGCGGCCGCGCACCACCCAGTACCCGAAGCCGCTGCGCTGCCACCGCTCGTCCCAGCGCCGGTACAGCCACTCGGCCTCGGCCCTGGTGCGCAGCGCGTCGGAGGGGTTGTGCCGGCAGGTCCGCGGGTCGCGGTGGACGGCCAGGATCGCCGCCACGTCCGCCGGGACCGGCCGCCGCAGGACTAGGTGATCGGTCGTCAGTTCCGCTGCGTCCAGAGCCGGTTCGGTCATGGCCGCAGCCTAACCCGGGCGGCGTTCAGCGGCACCAGCCGTTGCGGTAGGCGTTCCAGTCGGCCGGGGTGGCGGTGAAGTCGACGTACAGCGCGAGGCCGAAGGACTGCCGTTCGTCGCGGCCGAGGGCGAGCCGGGCGCCGCGGACTGCCGCCGCGACGGTCTCGGCGGAGCCGCGGTGGCCGAAGTCGTCCTGCCAGTACGCGGGCAGGCCCATCAGCAGGTCCACCGAGTCCGGGGTGGCGGCCAGCGCGAGTTCGGTCTGCCGGGCGACGTAGCCGCCGTACAGCGACTCCAGCGGCATCCCGGTGTCGTAGCTCATCACCGCGATCTGGTCGACCCGCCGGGCGACGTCGGCGAAGTACTCCTTCGACCACCACTTGCCGTGGTCGGCGACCGCGAGCCCGACCCGGTGCAGCCCGGGGACGGGGTCGATCTGCGGGGCGGCGACGGAGAGCGGCACCCCGGAGGCCGCGGTGAGCGGGCGGACCTGGTCGAGCAGGGCGAGGAAGCCGGCCGAGCCCGAGCGGACGGGTTCGAGGTCGAAGTGCACGCCCTCGAAGCCGAGGGCCAGGGTCTGCACGGTGGCGACGGTGATCCGGGTGCGGACCTCGGGCCGGTCCAGGTGGAGGCCGTCCTTCTCCGGGGCGACCACGTCGCCGAGCCAGGCCTGCACCCGCAGGCCGGGCAGCCGGCGGTGGACGCCGTCCAGGAGCCAGCGGGCCTGCGGGGCGAGCGCGGGGTCGAGCGAGCCGTCGTGCGCGAGCGGCCCGGTGTGCACGTACAGGTCGTGGACGCCGGTGCCTGCGAGGCGCGCGGCGAGTGCGGTGAGGTCGGCGTCGGTGCGTCGCCCGTCCACCCAGGCGTGGCCGAGCCAGAGGGCGTCGCGGTCCCGCGTCTTGGCCTCGGCGGGCGGTTCGCCCACGTACTGGAGGCGGAGGGCGAAGGCGGCGCCGCCCACCGGAAGGAGCAACAGGCCGAGGACGGCGAGGACGGCGACGGTGAGCCGCCGTCGTTTGCTCCGTCCGGGTCGCAGCCTGTGCAGCCACGCCGCCGGCGCGGTGATCCTCCGTGGCACCCGGCCCCTCCCGTCCCGTCCGTTCAGGTGGACAGGACGCCCAGGATGCGGAACGGGTTCCGTCGCCGGGCAGGTGTCCGGATACCCTGACGGCGTGCATCCCCGAACCAGGAGGGGACGCATAGCCGACAGCCGTCGCACCCAGGGAGTCGCCCCATGGCCACAGCCGTCCCCTCGTCCGCCGCAGCCGCCGCCCACCAGGAGCGTGCGAACGCCCTCCGCGAAGCCCTCGCCACCCGCGTCGTGGTGGCCGACGGCGCGATGGGCACGATGCTGCAGGCGCAGGACCCGACCCTGGAGGACTTCCAGCAGCTGGAGGGCTGCAACGAGATCCTCAACGTCACCCGCCCGGACATCGTGCGCTCGGTCCACGACGCGTACTTCGCCGTCGGCGTGGACTGCGTGGAGACCAACACCTTCGGCGCCAACCACGCCGCGCTCGGCGAGTACGAGATCGCCGACCGCATCGTCGAGCTGTCCGAGGCCGGTGCCAGGATCGCCCGCGAGGCGGCCGACGAGTTCACCGCCCGGGACGGCCGGACCCGCTGGGTGCTCGGCTCGATCGGCCCCGGCACCAAGCTGCCGACCCTGGGCCACACCACCTTCGAGGTGATCCGCGAGGGCTTCCGGCAGAACGCGGCCGGCCTGATCGCCGGCGGCGCCGACGCCCTGCTGATCGAGACCAGCCAGGACCTGCTGCAGACCAAGGCCTCCGTGCTGGGCGTCAAGCAGGCGCTCGCCGAGGCGGGCCTGGACCTGCCGGTGCTCGCCCAGGTGACGGTGGAGACCACCGGCACCATGCTGCTCGGCTCGGAGATCGGCGCGGCGCTGACCGCCCTGGAGCCGCTGGGCATCGACTACATCGGCATGAACTGCGCCACCGGCCCCGCCGAGATGAGCGAGCACCTGCGCTACCTGGCGAAGAACGCCAAGGTCGGCCTCTCCTGCATGCCCAACGCCGGCCTGCCCGTCCTCGGCAAGGACGGCGCGCACTACCCCCTGAGCCCCGAGGAGCTGGCGGACGCCCACGAGACCTTCGTGCGCGAGTACGGCCTGTCGCTGGTCGGCGGCTGCTGCGGCACCACCCCCGAGCACCTGCGGCACGTGGTCGAGCGCGTCCAGGGCCGCCCGGTGGTGGCCCGCGACCCGAAGCCGGAGGCGGCCGCCGCCTCGCTCTACCAGTCGGTGCCCTTCCGTCAGGACCTCTCCTACCTGGCGATCGGCGAGCGCACCAACGCCAACGGCTCCAAGAAGTTCCGCGAGGCGATGCTCGCCGAGGACTGGCAGGCCTGCGTGGAGATCGCCCGCGACCAGATCCGGGACGGCTCCCACCTGCTCGACCTGTGCGTCGACTACGTCGGCCGGGACGGCGTCGCCGACATGCGGGAGGTCGCCACCCGGCTGGCGACCGCCTCGACCCTGCCGCTGGTGCTGGACTCCACCGAGCCGGAGGTGCTCCGGGCCGGCCTGGAGGCGCTCGGCGGCCGCGCGGTGCTCAACTCGGTCAACTACGAGGACGGCGACGGCCCCGAGACCCGCTTCGGCAGGATCGCCTCGCTCGCCCGCGAGCACGGTGCCGGCCTGATCGCGCTGACCATCGACGAGGAGGGCCAGGCCCGCACCGCCGACAAGAAGGTCGCCATCGCCGAGCGGCTGATCGAGCAGCTCACCACCGAGTACGGCATCGACGAGTCGTCGATCCTGGTCGACTGCCTCACCTTCACCCTGGGCACCGGTCAGGAGGAGTCCCGCCGGGACGGCATCGAGACCGTCGAGGCGATCCGCGAGCTGAAGCGCCGCCGCCCGCAGGTGCAGACCACGCTCGGCCTGTCCAACATCTCCTTCGGCCTCTCGCCGGCCGCCCGCGTGGTGCTGAACTCGGTCTTCCTGCACGAGTGCGTGGAGGCCGGCCTGGACTCGGCGATCGTGCACGCCTCCAAGATCCTGCCGATCGCGCGGATCCCCGAGGAGCAGCGCGAGGTCGCGCTGGACCTGGTGTACGACCGCCGCCGGGACGGCTACGACCCGCTGCAGCGCCTGCTGGAGCTGTTCGAGGGCGTCTCCTCGGCCTCGGTGAAGGCGTCCAAGGCGGAGGAGCTGGCGGCGCTGCCGCTGGAGGAGCGCCTGCAGCGGCGGATCGTCGACGGCGAGCGCAACGGCCTGGAGGCCGACCTGGACGAGGCGCTGACGACCCGTCCGGCCCTGGAGATCATCAACGACACGCTGCTGGCCGGCATGAAGGTGGTCGGCGAGCTGTTCGGCTCCGGCCAGATGCAGCTGCCGTTCGTGCTGCAGTCCGCCGAGGTGATGAAGTCCGCGGTGGCCCACCTGGAGCCGCACATGGAGAAGTCCGACTCGGAGGGCAAGGGCACCATCGTGCTCGCCACCGTGAAGGGCGACGTCCACGACATCGGCAAGAACCTGGTCGACATCATCCTGTCGAACAACGGCTACAACGTCGTCAACCTCGGCATCAAGCAGCCGGTCTCGGCGATCCTGGAGGCGGCGCAGGAGCACCGGGCGGACGTCATCGGCATGTCCGGACTGCTGGTCAAGTCCACGGTGATCATGAAGGAGAACCTGGAGGAGCTGAACCAGCGCGGGCTGGCCGCCGACTTCCCGGTGATCCTCGGCGGCGCCGCGCTCACCCGCGCCTACGTCGAGCAGGACCTGCACGAGGTCTACCAGGGCGAGGTCCGCTACGCCCGGGACGCCTTCGAGGGCCTCAAGCTGATGGACGCGCTGGTCGCGGTCAAGCGCGGCGTGCCCGGCGCGGCCCTGCCGGAGCTGCGGCAGCGCCGGCACGCCCGGGTCGAGGTCGAGGAGGTCGAGGAGGTCAACCTCGGCCAGGTCCGCTCCGACGTGGCCGTCGACAACCGGGTGCCGGTGCCGCCGTTCTGGGGCGACCGGATCGTCAAGGGCATCCCGTTCGCGGACTACGCCTCCTGGCTGGACGAGGACGCGCTGTTCAAGGGCCAGTGGGGCCTGAAGGCCTCGCGGACCGGCGACGGCCCCTCGTACGAGGAGCTGGTGGAGACCGAGGGCCGGCCGCGGCTGCGGATGTGGCTGGACCGGCTGCAGACCGAGGGCTGGCTGGAGCCCGCCGTGATCTACGGCTACTTCCCGGCCAACTCCAAGGGCGACGACCTGATCGTCCACAACGAGGACGGCTCCGAGCGGACCCGGTTCACCTTCCCGCGGCAGCGCCGCGGCCGCCGGCTCTGCCTGGCCGACTTCTTCCGCCCGGAGGACTCCGGCGAGCGCGACGTGGTGGCGCTGCAGGTGGTCACCATGGGCAACCGGGTCTCCGAGGCCGCGAACGAGCTGTTCGCCGCCAACGCCTACCGCGACTACCTGGAGCTGCACGGCCTGTCGGTGCAGCTGGCCGAGGCGCTCGCCGAGTTCTGGCACGCCCGGGTCCGCTACGAGCTCGGCTTCGGCGACGAGGACCCGCAGGACGTCCGCGACATGTTCGCCCTGAAGTACCGCGGCGCCCGCTTCTCGCTGGGCTACGGCGCATGCCCGGAGCTGGAGGACCGCGCCAAGATCGCCGAGCTGCTGAAGCCCGAGCGGATCGGGGTGGTGCTCTCCGAGGAGTTCCAGCTGCACCCCGAGCAGTCCACCGACGCCATCGTCATCCACCACCCCGAGGCGAAGTACTTCAACGCCAGGTAACCCGTCCGCTGCGCTCCGTTCGGCACATTTCCGGTCGGCGGGCGTATCCTGAATGATCCTGAACGGGCCGGTCCGCTCACAAGCGGGCCGGCCTGTGCCATCCCCGGCCCCGCCCGGCCACCCGTGCGGACGGGACCCCACCCGGCGAAGGGACCATGCCATGACGACCATCTCGACCCTCACCGAGAGCCTCGGCGGTGCCGGCGGCGGCCTGCAGGCCGTGCTGCTCGACATGGACGGCACGCTCGTCGACACCGAGGACTTCTGGTGGCAGGCCGAGGCGTCGCTCTTCGCCGAGTTCGGCCACGTCCTCGACGAGGCCGACCGCGCCCACGTCGTCGGCGGACCGATGACCCGCGTCATCGACTACCTGCTCTCCCGGACGGCCGTGCCGCACACTCCGGCCGAGCTGACCGTCCTGATCAACCAGCGCTTCGTCGACCTGCTGGCCGGCGGCGTGCCGCTGATGCCCGGCGCCGAACGGCTGCTCAACACCCTGGCCGCGCACGGCGTCCCCGCCGCCCTGGTGTCCGCCTCGCACCGGCACGTCATCGACATCGTGCTGCGCAGCCTCGGCGCCCACCACTTCGCCTTCTCGGTGGCCGGCGACGAGGTGCCGCGCACCAAGCCGCACCCCGACCCGTACCTCACCGCCGCCGCCCGGCTCGGCGCCGACCCGGCCCGCTGCGTGGTCATCGAGGACGCCCCGACCGGGGTGCTCGCCGCCGAGGCCGCAGGCTGCCAGGTCATCGCGGTGCCCTCGGTCGCCGCCATCGAGCCCGCCCCCGGACGCACCGTCCTCGGCTCGCTGGAGCAGGTCGATCTGGAGCTGCTGCACGCGCTGATCGCCGCCCGGGTGTGAGTTCGCTCTCTTTTCCGTGCACCACCGATGCCTGGCTGCGGCCCCCCGGCAACGGACCGTACACGGCCTGACGGAGAAAACGGACATCGGGTAACAGAACGCCGGACGGCGGGATCCGGCGGGCGGACCGCCCCCCCCGTCCCTCGCGCACGCGTGCGAGGCGGTGCGTGGTCGATATGGCACGCTACTTCCGGTCATTCCCCGAAAAGGGGACCAACGGACCGTTGCAGCCGCGACCCCCACCCTGGTCACGGCCCGTGACGGAACCCTACCGGCGCCTCCCCACAAGCCCGGCCGCACGGAGAAGGATCCATCCCGCATGTCTTCAGCCCACCGCCTGGCCGTGCTCGGCTGCGCCGTCATGGTCGCGTCCTCGGCCGCCGGCTGCGCCTCCGCGACCAAGGCCGTCACCGGCAAGGACTCGCCGTCCACGATCACCATGGGCACCACCAACGTGACCAGCGTGCTCGACCCGGCCGGTGCCTACGACGCCGGTTCCTGGCTGGTGCTGAACAACACCTTCCAGTCGCTGCTGAGCTTCCCGCCCGGCGCGACCGTGCCGCAGCCGGAGGCCGCGCAGTCCTGCGGCTTCACCGGCGGTGACGCGATCACCTACGCGTGCACCCTGCGCAGCGGGCTGAAGTTCTCCAACGGCCACTCGCTGACCAGCGAGGACGTCGTCTTCTCGGTCCAGCGGATGCTGAAGATCAACGACCCGAGCGGCCCCGCCTCGCTGCTCTCCACCATCAAGTCCGTCGAGGCCAAGGGCCAGGACAAGGTGGTCTTCCACCTCAAGGCCCCGGACGCCGTCCTCCCGGCGAAGCTCGCCTCGATGGCCGGCGCGATCGTCGACCACCAGGTCTTCCCGGCCGACGCGCTGCTCGCCAACGACAAGCTGGTCGGCTCCGGCCCGTACAAGATCGACTCGATCGCCACCATCGAGGGCGGCGAGAACCCGGGCAAGGTCACCCTCTCCGCCAACAGCGAGTACAAGGGCGACAACAAGCCGACCACCGGCAAGTTCGCGCTGCGCTACTTCAACGCACCGGACGAGCTGAAGACCGCACTGGAGAAGGGCGAGGTCGACCTCGCCGACAACAGCCTGGAGCCCGGCGCCGGCGCCAAGATCAAGGACGACCAGATGGCCGGCAAGGGCGACCTCAAGGTCGCCGAGGGCGAGAGCGCCGAGACCCGCTACCTGGTCCTCAACACCAAGGACGCCGTCACCGGCAACCCGGCCGTCCGCCAGGCGGTCGCCCAGCTGATCGACCGCAAGGCGCTCTCCCGCACGGTGTACGCCAACACCGTCCAGCCGCTGTACTCGCTGGTGCCGGCCGGCATCACCGGGCACAACACCTCCTTCGCGGACCGCTACGGCGACCCGAGCGTCGACAAGGCGAAGAAGATCCTCTCCAACGCGAAGATCTCCACCCCGGTCAAGATCACCCTCACCTGGTCGCGCGCCCGGGCCGGCGCCGCCGAGATGGAGCAGATCAAGAAGGACCTGGAGAACGGCGGCGTCTTCCAGGTCGACATCAAGCAGGAGCCCGACTGGAAGAAGTACCAGGCGGGCTGGAAGGCCGGCAGCTACCAGGCGTACACCGTCGGCTGGACCCCCGACTACGCCGACCCGGACAACTTCGTCAGCCCGATCGTGGTCGACGGCGGCGCCTTCCACAACGGCTGGGACGACCCGCGGATCAGCGGCAAGCTGGTGCCCGCCAGCATCAAGCTGACCGACCGCTCCGCCGGCGGGGGCTACGCCCAGATCCAGAACATCGTCGCCGAGGGCGTCCCGGTGATCCCGCTGTTCCAGGCCAAGTCCTTCTACGCCTCGCGCAACGACATCACCGGCGTCGACGGCACCGTCGACACCACCGGGATCTTCCGCTTCTGGGAGATCGGCCGCAACGGCACCAAGTGACCGAACGGCGACGGCCCGCCCCTCCGCTGCGGAGGGGCGGGCCGTCGCCGTACCCGGCGGCTCACATCGAGCCGGGGCGCACCAGACCCGACTCGTACGCGTACACCGCGGCCTGCACCCGGTCGCGCAGCTGCAGCTTCGTCAGCACGTGGCCGACGTGCGTCTTCACCGTCGTCTCGCTGACGAACAGCTCGGCGGCGATCTCCGCGTTCGACAGGCCGCGGGCGACCAGCCGCAGCACCTCCACCTCGCGCTCGGTCAGCGCGCCCAGCGCCTGCGGCGGCGCCTCCTCGCCGGAGGGCAGCTTGGTGGCGTACATGTCCAGCAGCCGGCGGGTCACCGACGGCGCCAGCATCGCCGCACCGTCCGCGACCACCCGGATCGCCTGCACCAGCTCCTCCGCCGGCACGTCCTTCAGCAGGAAGCCGCTGGCCCCCGCGCGCAGCGCCTCGACCACGTACTCGTCCAGGTCGAAGGTGGTCAGCACCAGCACCTTCGCCGGGCCGTCCCGCCCCGGACCGGCGATCCGCCGGGTCGCCTCCACCCCGTCCATCCGCGGCATCCGGATGTCCATCAGGACCACGTCCGGCTGCAGCGCCCGGACCTGCTCCAGCGCCTGCTGGCCGTCCCCGGCCTCCCCGACCACCACCAGGTCGGACTCGGCCTCCAGGATCATCCGGAAGCCGGTGCGCAGCAGCGGCTGGTCGTCGACCAGCAGCACTCGGATCGTCACCTACGACTCCTTGCTCACCATGAGATCCCCCGTGGGATCGTCGTCGGTCGTTCTCCCCACCGGAACCGGCACCGGCAGCGGGTACGGCGGGGGAGTGCCCCCGAACTCCGGGCACCGGGCCTTGTGGTCGCACCAGTCGCACAGCCGGTTGCGGGTGGCCGGGAAGTCGCCCGTCGCCACCGCCCGCGAGATGGTCTCCCACAGCGCCCTGAGCTTGCGCTCCACCGACAGCAGGTCCGCCTCGTCCGGGTCGTACGTGACGACGTCCCCGCCGCCGCCCAGGTACACCAGCTGCAGCCGCCGCGGGACGACGCCCTTCCAGCGCCACACCACCAGGGCGTAGAACTTCATCTGGAACATCGCCTTGCCCTCGAAGTCCCGCGAGGGCGCCCGGCCGGTCTTGTAGTCGACCAGCCGCACCTCACCGGTCGGCGCGACGTCCACCCGGTCGATGTAGCCGCGCAGCAGCACGCCCGGCTCCAGCGGCGTCTCCACGTACAGCTCGCGCTCCACCGGGTGCAGCCGGGTCGGGTCCTCCAGACCGAACCAGCGGTCCACCAGCTTCTCCGCGTCGCCCAGCCAGCCCGCCAGCGCCGAACCGTCCTCGTCGCCGGGGAACAGCTGCGCCAGCTCCGGCCGCTCGCCGAGCAGCCGCTCCCACTGCGGGCGCAGCAGCGAACGCGCCAGCTCCGCCGTCCGCTCGCCCGGCGGATGGTCGAAGAGCCGCTCCAGCACGGCGTGCACCACCGTGCCCCGGGTGGCGGCCGCGCTCGGCGGCTCCGGCAGCCGGTCGATCACCCGCAGCCGGTACAGCAGCGGGCAGGTCATGAAGTCGCCGGCGCGCGAGGGCGACAGGCCCGTCGGCGCGGCGGCCGGCCGGGTCGGCGGCTCGGTCTCGGTCTGGTGCATGCCCCCGACCCTATTGCCCCTCGCTCACATCCCGCTGCCGCCCGGCTGACACCGACACCGCTGGAGGCACCGCATCCGGGGTATCACCGAGGTACGGACGGCACCCGACCGCCGCCGCGGGCGCGGCGCGAGGGGCGCGCGCGGCATCCGGACGGAGATCACGTAGCGTGGGCGCGACGGTGCGGGCCACGGCGCCGCGACGGCGCGGCGCACCGGCGGGGACGACGAGAGCGAAGGGGACGCGGTGAGCGACACCAGGGGGCAGCGGACCTCCGACCAGCCGTCGGCGGACCGGCCCGAGCGGCCGGAGCCGCGCGGCGGCATCCTGATGGGTCGACCCTTCGGCGTCCCGGTGTACGTCACGCCCTCCTGGTTCGTCATCGCCGCCCTGATCACCTGGGTGTTCGGCGGCCGGCTCAGCGAGGTGCTGCCCGACCTCGGCGCCACCCGCTACCTGGTCTCCTTCTCCTTCGCGGTCGCCTTCTACGCCTCCGTCCTGGTGCACGAGCTCGCCCACACCGTGGTCGCCCTCCGCTACCGGCTCTCGGTGCGGCGGATCCAGCTGCAGTTCTTCGGCGGCGTCTCGGAGATCGAGAAGGAGGCCGAGACCCCGGCCCGCGAGTTCTGGCTGGCGTTCGTCGGCCCGCTGCTCTCGCTCGTCCTCGGCGGCGCCTTCTACCTCGCCCTCACCGCCGTCGACACCGACACCGTGCCCGGCGTGCTGCTCGCCGGCCTCATGGTCAGCAACCTCGTCGTCGCCGCCTTCAACCTCCTGCCCGGCCTCCCGCTGGACGGCGGCCGGATGCTGCGCGCCGTCGTCTGGGGCGTCACCGGCCGGCCGATGGCCGGCACCGTCGCCGCCGCCTGGGTCGGCCGCGGGCTCGCCCTGCTCGTCCTCTTCGGGCTGCCGCTGTACAGCGCCTCCCGCGACCCCCAGCAGTCCACCACCGACAGCCTGATCGACGGCGTCCTCGCCGCCGTCCTCGCCGTGATCATCTGGAACGGGGCGAGCGGCGCCGTCCGCAACGCCCGGCTCCGCGAGGCCCTGCCCCGGCTCGCCCTGCGCGACCTCGCCCGACGCTTCGTCGAGGTCCCCGCCGACACCCCGCTCGGCGAGGCGCTGCGGCGCGCCCGCGAGGCGCAGGCCGGTGCGATCGTCGTGGTCGACGGCCGCGGCGAGCCCACCGCCCTGGTCACCGAGGCCGCCGTCGGCAAGGTGCCCGAGCACCGCCGCCCCTGGGTCGCGGTCGGCGCGCTCGCCCGCGACCTCGAACCCGCCATGCGGCTCGACCTCGACCTCACCGGCGAGCAGCTGCTGACCGCACTGCGGCGCGCCCCCGCGACCGAGTACCTGATCGTCCGCCCCGACGGCAGCCCCTACGGCGTGCTGGCCCTCGCCGACCTCGAACGCAGACTCGCCCGCGAGGTCGGCGGCCGGGTGTAGGCCGACGCACGCGGGCGCGCCCCCGTCGGGTCGCCCCCGGCGTGCGCATGCCCCCGGCTGGTCGGGGGAGGTCCGGCGTTCCCTTAGGATTGTCGGCATGTCCGAACCGACCGGTGCCACCCGCCGACGCGGGCCCTTCCAGGTCGGGGACCAGGTCCAGCTGACCGACCCCAAGGGCCGCCACTACACGTTCACGCTCCAGGCCGGGAACCAGTTCCACACCCACAAGGGTGCGTTCCCGCACGACGAGCTGATCGGCGCCCCCGAGGGCACGGTCGTACGCACGACGGGCAACGTCCCGTACCTCGCGCTGCGCCCCCTGCTCCCCGACTACGTCCTGTCCATGCCCCGCGGCGCGGCGGTGATCTACCCCAAGGACGCGGGTCAGATCCTGGCGATGGCCGACATCTTCGCGGGAGCCCGCGTCGTCGAGGCCGGCGTCGGCTCCGGCGCGCTCTCCACGTACCTGCTGCGCGCCGTCGGCGACACCGGCATGCTCGCCTCCTACGAGCGCCGCGAGGACTTCGCGGAGATCGCCCGCGGCAACGTGGAGCGCTACTTCGGCGGCCCGCACCCGGCGTGGAAGCTCACCGTCGGCGACCTCCAGGACAACCTGGTCGAGACCGACGTCGACCGCGTCATCCTGGACATGCTCGCCCCCTGGGAGTGCCTGGACGTCGCCTCCAAGGCGCTCGTCCCCGGCGGCCTCATCTGCTGCTACGTGGCCACCACCACGCAGATGTCGAAGACCGTCGAGGCGCTGCGCGAGCACGGCACCTTCACCGAGCCGCAGGCCTGGGAGACCATGGTCCGCACCTGGCACCTGGAGGGCCTGGCCGTCCGCCCGGACCACCGGATGATCGGCCACACCGGCTTCCTGCTCACCGCCCGGCGCCTCGCCGACGGCGTCGAGCCGCCGCTGCGCCGCCGCCGTCCGGCCAAGGGCGCCTACGGCGAGGACTACGACAACGGCACCCCGGAGCCCTCGCTCGCCGAGCGTGCCGCGGCCCGCCGGGCCTCCCGCGAGTCGGCCGCCGCCGAGGGCGTCGACCTGCCCTGACACCGTGCAGAACCGCCCGCCGAGGGGCGGCGCACCGGAGGACCCGCTCCGGTGCGCCGCCCCTCGCGGCGTTCCGCGGAGCTCCCCCCGGAAGAGCCGTCGGCCCGGTGTCCCGCGGCGGCCGATCATGTGGCAGGATGCTCGCTCACGACACCCCCTCCTTCGCGCCCCCGGGCCTGTCCGTGCCGGGCGCAGCGACCGGGGGAGAGGTCTGTCCGGCGGGCGCGGCGAGGTGGGGGGAGACCCCTCGCGGGGACGGCGGGCACCCGGGCCCGGGGGAGCCCTGACAGCGAGCACCAGCAGCGGCCGAGGGCGGAGCAGACCATGACCACGAGCGGCATGACCAGCGGCGGACCGAAGGCACCCGGGCATGCGCGCAGCGGGCTGAAGCACTGGGCACTGGTCGCCGCCGGGTGCGGCGCGGTGGTGGCCGGGGCGCTCGCGGCGGACCCGGCGCAGGGCACGCCGACGCCGGTGCGGCCCACCGCCGAGCCGGTGCCCGCGGCCGCCGCACCCGACCCGGGGAAGGCCGAACTTCCCCTTGACTGCGGGCCCTTCGGGGTGTCCGTGGCACTGCGGGCCAGCGC
Source organism: Kitasatospora sp. NPDC093679 (assembly GCF_040683455.1). NCBI lineage: Bacteria > Bacillati > Actinomycetota > Actinomycetes > Kitasatosporales > Streptomycetaceae > Kitasatospora > Kitasatospora sp. NPDC093679. The sequence continues at coordinate 11,374 of NZ_JBFBDW010000009.1, read as the reverse complement.
GGCGGTGGACGGCGTGCCCAGCACGGTGGTGGCCGCGCACTGCGCGGCCGGCAACGGCACCCCGCCGGACGGCGTCTACCTGCTCACCAACGGCCCGGACGGCCGGCCGAAGGTCGCCGAGACGCTGCTCGACCCGGTGAAGGACGGCCTCACCGTCACCGCGCTCACGATCCGCAGCGACGGCGCGATCCGCGGCCACGCCCAGGGCTGGTCCTCGGACGACGTGCCGCGCTGCTGCCCCGACCGGGCGGTGGACCTCAGCTGGACGCGGCAGGGCGAGGACTGGGTGCGGGCGCAGAGCGCCGTGCCCGCCGGACAGGTCTGACCGGGCGCCCGGGCGGGCTGACGGGCCGTCCTGCGGGGGCCGTGCTGAGCCGGGCTCAGCCCGGCCGCGCTCACTCGGCGTCGGGGCCGTACACCTCGACCCGGTCGTGCACCCGGCGCACGTGGATGCAGTCGCCGGGGCAGTCCTTGGCGGAGTCCACCACGTCCTGAAGCAGGGTCAGCGGGACGGGCACCGTCTCGCCGGGCTGCTGGCGCAGCTCGTCGTCCTCGCCCTTCACGTAGGCGAGGCCGTCGATGTCCAGCTCGAAGACCTCCGGCGCGTACTGCGCGCAGATGCCGTCGCCCGTGCACAGATCCTGGTCGATCCAGACTTCGAGCTCTTCGCCGGTGGCCGACATGTTCCCTGCCGTTTCTGTCACGGAACGCCCCGCTTCGCGTGGCATTTCCACTCGCACTCCAGAGCCGACCTTACCCCCGCCCTGCTTTGAACCGTTGAGCGGTGGGCACATCCACTACCAGAGGGGACGCAACGCAAGGGCGAAGATCGGACACGCCCGATCCATCTTTCTGATCTAGGGGTTTACAGACCCCTGGCTGCAGGTAGGTTTGGGTCGTCCAGCTCCCCCAGGAGGAGGTGAGGACCGTGGCAGCCCACGATGACGACTACAACCGCAGCGCCGGCCGGCCCGCTCGTGGTTCCGACGAGGCCGCGCAGGTCTCGTACCTCGAGCAGGAGATCGCCGTCCTGCGTCGCAAGCTCGCCGACTCGCCGCGCAACTCGAGAATCCTCGAGGAGCGCATCGTCGAGCTCCAGACCAACCTGGCCGGTGTCACCGCCCAGAACGAGCGGCTCGCCGCCACCCTCCGCGAGGCCCGCGACCAGATCGTGGCCCTCAAGGAGGAGGTCGACCGCCTCGCCCAGCCGCCGGCCGGGTTCGGCACCTTCCTCGAGGCCAACGAGGACGGCACGGTCGACATCTTCACGGGCGGCCGCAAGCTGCGGGTCAACGTGAGCCCGAGCATCGACCCCGAGGAGCTGCGCCGCGGCCAGGAGGTCATGCTCAACGAGGCCCTGAACGTCGTGGACGCGATGGCCTTCGAGAGCATCGGCGACATCGTCACCCTCAAGGAGGTCCTGGAGGACGGCGAGCGCGCCCTGGTGATCGGCCACACCGACGAGGAGCGCGTCGTCCGGCTCGCCGAGCCGCTGCGCGACCTCACCCTGCGGCCCGGCGACGCGCTGCTGCTGGAGGCCCGCTCCGGCTACGTCTACGAGGTGGTCCCGAAGTCCGAGGTCGAGGAGCTGGTCCTCGAGGAGGTCCCGGACATCGACTACCGGCAGATCGGCGGTCTGGGCACCCAGATCGAGCAGATCCGCGACGCGGTCGAGCTGCCCTACCTGCACGCCGACCTCTTCAAGGAGTACGAGCTGCGCCCGCCCAAGGGCGTCCTGCTCTACGGCCCGCCCGGCTGCGGCAAGACGCTGATCGCCAAGGCGGTCGCGAACTCGCTGGCCAAGAAGGTCGCCGAGGTCACCGGCCGGCCCCAGGGCAAGAGCTACTTCCTCAACATCAAGGGCCCCGAGCTGCTCAACAAGTACGTGGGCGAGACCGAGCGGCAGATCCGCCTGGTCTTCCAGCGGGCCCGGGAGAAGGCGAGCGAGGGCACGCCCGTCATCGTCTTCTTCGACGAGATGGAGTCGCTGTTCCGCACCCGCGGCTCCGGCGTCAGCTCGGACGTGGAGAACACCATCGTCCCGCAGCTGCTGGCGGAGATCGACGGCGTGGAGGGCCTGGAGAACGTCATCGTCATCGGCGCCTCCAACCGCGAGGACATGATCGACCCGGCGATCCTGCGGCCCGGCCGCCTGGACGTCAAGATCAAGATCGAGCGGCCGGACGCCGAAGCGGCGAAGGACATCTTCTCCAAGTACCTCAAGGACTCGCTGCCGTTCCACCCGGACGACGTCAAGGAGCACGACGGCTCGGTGCCCGCCACCGTGGCCGCCATGATCCAGTCCGTGGTCGAGCGGATGTACTCGGAGACCGAGGACAACCGCTTCCTCGAGGTCACCTACGCCAACGGCGACAAGGAAGTCCTGTACTTCAAGGACTTCAACTCCGGCGCCATGATCCAGAACATCGTGGACCGGGCGAAGAAGATGGCCATCAAGGACTTCCTCGACCACGGCCAGCGCGGCCTCCGCGTCTCCCACCTGCTCGCCGCCTGCGTGGACGAGTTCAAGGAGAACGAGGACCTGCCCAACACCACCAACCCGGACGACTGGGCCCGGATCTCCGGAAAGAAGGGCGAGCGGATCGTCTTCATCCGCACCCTCGTCACCGGCAAGCAGGGCGCCGAGTCCGGTCGGTCCATCGACACTGTCGCCAACACCGGGCAGTACCTGTAAGGACCGCGAACCCTCCGTCCGGCTGCGGTGCCCACCCGCCCCGCAGCCGGACGGCGCGTCTCACAGGACCACTACGGGCAAGGAGGGCCGCATGACCGTACGCCGCGTGATGGGCATCGAGACCGAGTACGGGATCTCCGTGCCCGGCCACCCGAACGCCAACGCCATGCTCACCTCGTCCCAGATCGTCAACGCCTACGCCGCGGCGATGCACCGGGCCCGCCGGGCCCGCTGGGACTTCGAGGAGGAGAACCCGCTGCGCGACGCCCGCGGCTTCGACCTCGCGCGCGAGGTGGCGGACGCCAGCCAGCTCACCGACGAGGACATCGGCCTCGCCAACGTCATCCTCACCAACGGCGCCCGGTTCTACGTGGACCACGCGCACCCCGAGTACAGCTCGCCCGAGGTGACCAACCCCCGCGACGCGGTCCTCTGGGACAAGGCCGGCGAGCGGATCATGGCCGAGGCGGCCGCCCGCGCCCTGGAGCTGCCCAACGGGCAGAAGATCCACCTGTACAAGAACAACACCGACAACAAGGGCGCCTCCTACGGCACCCACGAGAACTACCTGATGAAGCGGGCGACGCCGTTCGCCGACATCGTCCGTCACCTCACCCCGTTCTTCGTCTCCCGCCAGGTGGTCACCGGCGCCGGCCGGGTCGGGCTCGGCCAGGAGGGCTCCGCGAACGGGTTCCAGATCAGCCAGCGCGCCGACTTCTTCGAGGTCGAGGTGGGCCTGGAGACGACCCTCAAGCGGCCGATCATCAACACCCGCGACGAGCCGCACGCCGACGCCGAGAAGTACCGCCGACTGCACGTGATCATCGGCGACGCCAACCTCTCGGAGATCTCCACCTACCTCAAGCTGGGCACCACCTCGCTGGTGCTGGCGATGATCGAGGACGGCTTCATCGCCGTCGACCTGGCCGTCGACCAGCCGGTGCGCACCCTGCACAGGGTCTCGCACGACCCCGGCCTGACCCACCTCCTCCAGCTGCGCAGCGGCCGCAAGCTCACCGCAGTCCAGCTGCAGATGGAGTACTGCGAGCTGGCCCGCAAGTACGTCGAGGACCGCTGGGGCCAGGACGCCGACGACCAGACCATGGACGTGCTCGCCCGCTGGGAGGACGTGCTCGGCCGGCTGGAGCGCGACCCGATGAGCCTGTCCAAGGAGCTCGACTGGATCGCCAAGCGCGAACTGCTGGAGGGCTACCGCCAGCGCGACGGGCTGGACTGGGACAACCCCCGGCTGCACCTGGTGGACCTGCAGTACAGCGACGTGCGGGCCGACAAGGGCCTCTACAACCGCCTGGTGGCCCGCGGCCGGTTCGAGCGCCTGCTCACCGAGGACGAGGTCACCCGCGCGGTCTCCAAGCCCCCGGAGGACACCCGGGCGTACTTCCGCGGACGCTGCCTGGAGCAGTACGCCGAGCACGTCGCCGCGGCCTCCTGGGACTCGGTGATCTTCGACCTGCCGGGCCGTGACTCGCTGCAGCGGGTGCCCACCATGGAGCCGCTGCGCGGCACCAGGAACCACGTCAAGGAACTCCTGGACCGCTGCCGGACGGCCGAGGATCTGGTTCGTGTACTGTCCGGAGGGTAACCCTTCGATCACCTGGGGTGAAATCCCCGCCGAAGGGGAATCATTCCGGTGAGCGCCGGGCGTTGAACGTAAACCGGGCGCGAATGCCGTACCCGGCGGATAGGGTCTGACCACACAGAGCGAGCGGGGTGAGGGAAATGGCTGGTAAGGACACCGGCGGCGGCCAGCAGCGGGCGAACCGCTCCTCCGAAGAGGTCGAGGAGCAGTCCGCAGAGGCGCAGGCCTCCGACGACCTGAAGGAGCGCCAGGAAAAGCTCAGCGACGACGTCGACGCCGTCCTGGACGAAATCGACGAGGTCCTCGAGTCGAATGCCGAGGATTTCGTCCGCGGATTCGTGCAGAAGGGCGGCGAGTAGGAGGGGGCATTCCCTTCCTGAAACCGCGCCGCGGAGACCGCGCTGCAGGTGTGTCACGGCATGCCTGCAGCGCGCTCTGCTCCCACCGCCCGCAACGGCGCCGCCGATCGTGTGGATCAAGGGGCGCCGACGCGGGTAGGGTCCGGGCATCAGCTGCTCGACCGACTGCTTGACCGTCAACACGGAAGGAATCGTGTGGAAGCCAACACTGGTGGCACCGGGCGTCTACCGGCCGCCTTCCTGACCCCCGGGTCCTCGTCGTTCATGGACTTCCTCGGCCGCCAGGCGCCGGAGCTGCTGCCCGGCAACCGCCGCCTCCCCGAGGGCGTGCTCGAGGCGCCGCACGGCACCACCATCGTCTCCGCGGTCTTCGACGGCGGCGTGGTGATCGCCGGTGACCGCCGCGCGACCATGGGCAACGTGATCGCCCAGCGCGACATCGAGAAGGTCTTCCCGGCCGACGAGTACAGCGCCGTCGGCATCGCCGGCACCGCCGGCCTCGCCGTCGAGATGGTCCGCCTCTTCCAGCTGGAGCTGGAGCACTACGAGAAGATCGAGGGCGCCGTGCTCTCCCTGGAGGGCAAGGCCAACCGGCTCACCACCATGATCCGGTCCAACCTGGCGATGGCCATGCAGGGCCTGGCCGTGGTGCCGATCTTCGCCGGCTACGACCTCGACCTCGGGCGCGGCCGGATCTTCACCTACGACGTCACCGGCGGCCGTTCCGAGGAGCGCGGCTTCGCCGCCACCGGCTCCGGCTCGGTCTTCGCCCGCGGCTCCCTGAAGAAGCTCTACCGCGAGGACCTCGGCGGCGAGCAGGCCGCCACCCTCGCGGTGCAGGCGCTCTACGACGCCGCCGACGACGACTCCGCCACCGGCGGCCCCGACCTGGCCCGCGGCATCTTCCCGATCGTCTCGCTGATCACCGAGGACGGCTTCCGCCGGCTCGCCGACGACGAGGTGTCGGAGATCGCCGTGTCCATCACCGCCGGCCGCCGCGAGCACCCCAACGGGCCGCAGGCCCCGCTGCTCTAGTCCGCCACCCACCCAGGAAGAAGGGGACGACCGCCGGTGTCCACACCGTTCTACGTCTCGCCTCAGCAGGCCATGGCGGACCGCGCGGAGTACGCCCGCAAGGGCATCGCCCGCGGCCGAAGCGTGGTCGTGCTCACCTACGCCGACGGCATCGTCTTCGTCGCGGAGAACACCTCCCGGGCGCTGCACAAGGTCTCCGAGATCTACGACAAGATCGCCTTCGCCGCGGTCGGCCGGTACAACGAGTTCGAGAACCTGCGCATCGGAGGCGTCCGCTACGCCGACCTGCGCGGCTACTCCTACGACCGCGCCGACGTCACCGCCCGCGGCCTCGCCAACGTCTACGCCCAGACCCTCGGCACCATCTTCTCCTCGGTCGGCGACAAGCCCTACGAGGTCGAGCTGGTCGTCGCCGAGGTCGGCCGCACCGACGGCGACGACCAGATCTACCGGCTCACCCCGGACGGCTCGGTCGTCGACGAGAAGAACTACGTCGTGGTCGGCGGCAACGCCGACTCCATCGGCAACTACCTCGGTCAGCGGCACCGGGCCGGCATGGCCCTCACCGAGGCCCTCAAGCTGGCCGTCGACGGCCTCGCCCGCGACCCCAACGGGGGCAGCCCGCGCGCCCTGACGCCGGAACAGCTGGAGGTCGCGGTGCTGGACCGCAAGCGCGTCCAGCAGCGCAAGTTCAAGCGCATCCTGGGCGGCCAGCTCGGCCGCCTGCTCGGCGGCGACGCCTCCGCCGCCGAGGACGAGGAGTCCGTCGCCGACGAGCCGCCGGCGGCCGAGGGCGGGGCGCCCGCCGCCGAATAGCCCGCACGTGTGAATCCCGTACGGCACCCCACCGGTGCCGTACGGGATTCACGTGCGCCTTCCGGGATTTGACGCGGCGCCGTGGTCGGATTGCCGGCGACACCGTGACCTTTTCGGCTCCGCCGAAGGGGTTTCGAAATGCCCCCGGAAGAGAAAAGATGCCTCATGGACCGCCGAATTTTCGGGCTGGAGAACGAGTACGGTGTCACGTGTACGTTCCGGGGACAACGGCGTCTGTCTCCTGACGAGGTGGCCAGGTACCTCTTCCGCCGCGTAGTTTCCTGGGGCCGCAGCAGCAACGTCTTCCTGCGCAACGGTGCACGCCTCTACCTCGACGTGGGCTCGCACCCCGAGTACGCCACTCCCGAATGCGACGACGTCACCGAGCTGGTGACGCACGACAAGGCGGGCGAACGCATCCTGGAGGGCCTGCTCGTGGACGCCGAGCGACGGCTCCACGAGGAAGGCATCGCCGGCGACGTCTACCTGTTCAAGAACAACACCGACTCGGCCGGGAACTCCTACGGCTGCCACGAGAACTACCTCGTGGCCCGGCACGGCGAGTTCTCCCGGCTGGCCGACGTCCTCATCCCCTTCCTGGTGACCCGCCAGCTCATCTGCGGCGCCGGCAAGGTGCTGCAGACGCCGCGCGGCGCGGTCTACTGCGTCAGCCAGCGGGCCGAGCACATCTGGGAGGGCGTCAGCTCGGCGACCACCCGCTCCCGTCCCATCATCAACACCCGCGACGAGCCGCACGCCGACGCCGAGCGCTACCGTCGGCTGCACGTCATCGTCGGCGACTCCAACATGTCGGAAACCACCACCCTGCTCAAGGTCGGCGCCACCGACCTGGTGCTGCGCCTCATCGAGGCGGGCGTGGTGATGCGCGACCTCACCCTGGAGAACCCGATCCGGGCGATCCGCGAGGTCAGCCACGACCTCACCGGCACCCACCAGGTCCGGCTCGCCAACGGCCGCGAGGCCAGCGCGCTGGACATCCAGGAGGAGTACTTCACCAAGGCGCTGGAGTTCGCGGACCGCAAGGGCCTGAACACCGGCACGGTGGCCCGGGTGCTCGACCTCTGGGGGCGCACCCTGGAGGCCGTCCGCACCGAGGACCTGGAGAAGGTCTCCACCGAGATCGACTGGATCATGAAGTACCGGTTGATCGAGCAGTACCGCGAGAAGCACCAGATGACGATGTCCAACCCGCGGGTCGCCCAGATCGACCTCGCGTACCACGACATCCACCGCCGCCGCGGCCTGTTCTACCTGCTGCAGAACAAGGGCCGGGCGGCCCGGGTCACCACCGATCTCAAGACCTTCGAGGCCAAGTCGGTGCCCCCGCAGACCACCCGGGCCAGGCTGCGCGGCGACTTCATCCGCCGGGCGCAGGAGCAGCGGCGCGACTTCACGGTGGACTGGGTCCACCTGAAGCTGAACGACCAGGCGCAGCGGACCGTGCTGTGCAAGGACCCGTTCCGGTCGGTCGACGAGCGGGTGGAGAAGCTCATCGCGGGCATGTGACGCCCGCGCCGGGCACAGGCGGCCACGAGGGGTGGCGTCCGGGTGGGTCCGGGCGCCACCCCTCGCGTGCGTGCTTGCGCCTCCCCGGCTGCGGCACCCCCGGGCCATACGCTGGCGACCATGCGACGAATCGCCGGACTGCCGGCCGTGCCCCTCGCCGCCCTGCTCGTCGCGGTGCTCGCCGCGTGCAGCAGCGGCTCCTCCGGATCCTCCGCCGCCTCGCCCGCCGCCTCCGCCTCGGCCACCGCGGTGCCGAGCCCGGTGGAGTCCGCGGACCCGATGCCCACCGTCTCCGGCGACTTCGGCTCCAAGGCCCAGATCACCCTGCCGCAGGGCCAGCCGAGCGGCGAGTTCGTCGTGAGCGTCGTGCACGAGGGCGACGGCGCGACCGTCGCCAAGGGCGACTGGGTGACGGTCAACTACACCGCCAAGGACTGGACGACCGGCAAGGACGTCTCCAGCTCCTACGACACCGGCGGCAAGCCGCAGCTCTACCAGGCCGGCAGCGGCCAGCTGGTGCCCGCCTTCGACCAGGCGGTGCTCGGCAAGAAGGCCGGCAGCCGGCTGCTGGTGGTGGCGCCGCCGGCGGCGGGCTTCGGCACCTCCGGGAACACCGCGGCCGGGGTGGGCGGCCAGGACACCGTGGTCTTCGTCCTCGACATCCTCGACGTGGTGCCGCCGGACTCGACCGTCTCCGGGGAGATGACCCAGCCGCCCGCGACCGCACCGCAGGTCAAGGACAACGGCAAGCAGGCGCCGACGATCACCATCCCGGCCGGGCAGAGCCCGCCCACCGAGCTGCAGACCTACGTGCTGATCAAGGGCGACGGCAAGCCGGTGCAGTCCGGGCAGCAGCTGCTGGTGCAGTACACCGGCGTGCTGTGGTCGGACGGCTCGCAGTTCGACTCCTCCTACTCGCACGGCGGCGCGCAGGCCCTCCAGGTCGGCACCGGCAGCCTGATCAAGGGCTGGGACCAGGGCCTGGTCGGCCAGACCGTCGGCAGCCGGGTGATGCTCGTGGTGCCGCCCTCGCTGGGCTACGGGAACCAGTCCAGCGGCCCCGTTCCGGCCGACGCCACGCTGGTGTTCGTCATCGACATCCTGGAGGCCGTGTAGCGGCCCGCCCGGGCCCGGGGCGGGCGCAGGGCGCGCCCCGGGCGGTTCCGAGCGCGCCCCGGGGGGGCGGGTTCCGGACGGGCCGGGGGCGGTTCCGGACCGGCCCCGCGGAGGTTGCGGGCAGGTTCGGGAGAGGCCCGCGGGAGATCGGTCCCCGTACGACCGGTCCGACCCGCCCGGGCCCGGGTGACGGGCACAACGATCGCGCACCGGGAGGGCCCGTCCTCATGCGGACCTGACATACTGCTGGCGTTTTCGGCACCGTGGCAGCGCCGTCAGGTCCGGCGAGGGCGTGGCGGGCGAGATGGATGGGGAGCAATGTCTGAGAAAGCGTCGAGCCCGGGCGAGGCCGGTACCGCCGCCGACCCCGCGGCCGCACGGCCCGGCGGCCCGCTGCCCGGCGACGGCGAGTCGATCGTCGTCCCGCCCGCGATCCTGAAGCAGCAGGCCGGCTGGGGCCAGGCCCCGGCCCGTCCCGCCGGCGAGAAGGACGAGGAGCCGCAGGTCTTCGCCTCGACCGTGCGCCGCAAGGACCTGTCGGAGGCCGGCTACGACGAGGACCCGCCCGGCGCCGGCCGCCTGGGCGCGATCCTCGGCACCGTGCTGGCCGTCCTGCTGGTCGGCAGCTGCATCACGCTCTACATGGTGAACAAGGACGACGGGAAGTCCTCCGCGGCCTCCACCCCGGACGCGGCGGCCACCGCATCGCCGCCGCCCTCCGCCGACCCGGTGCCGCCGATCAAGGACAACGCCAAGGTGCTGCCGACCGTCACCGGCGAGTTCGGCACCAAGGCGACCATCGCCCTGCCCAAGGAAGCCTCCGACGGCACCTTCGTCGTCAAGGAGCTGAAGTCCGGCGACGGCGCCAAGGTCGACAAGAACACCTGGGTGACCGCCGACTTCTCCGCCATGAACTGGAGCACCGGCAAGGAGATCGAGGGGTCCTACAAGAGCGGCAAGCCGCAGCTCTTCCAGGCCGGCGCCGGCAAGCTGATCCCGGCCCTCGACCAGGCCGTCACCGGCCACAAGGCCGGCAGCCGACTGCTCGTGGTCGCCCCGCCGGCCGCCGCCTTCGGCTCGCAGGGCAGCAGCGGCATGGGCGTCGGCGCCAAGGACACCCTGGTGTTCGTGATCGACATCAAGAACGCCACCGCCCCGGACACCGTGCTCAGCGGCGACATGACGGCCCCGCCGGCCGACATGCCGAAGGTCAAGGACAACGGCAAGAAGCCCGCCGACATCACCCCGGTGCCCGGCACCCCCGAGGTCAAGGACCTCAAGTCGCACGTCCTGATCCAGGGCAAGGGCCGCAAGATCGAGGCCGGCGAGAAGGTCCTCGTCCAGTACACCGGTGCGCTCTACAAGGACGGCAAGGTCTTCGACTCCTCGCTCAAGCGCGGCCAGGCCTTCACCTTCGTCACCGGTGGCGGCGGCGTCATCGAGGGCTGGGACAAGGGCATCACCGGCCAGACCGTCGGCAGCCGGGTCGAGCTGGTGATCCCCGCCTCGCTCGCCTACAAGGACCAGGCGCAGGGCGACATCCCCGCCAATTCGACACTGGTCTTCGTGATCGACATCCTGGATGCCGGCGTCGGCGCCCAGGACTAGTCCCGGGGCGGACGACCGGGGCCGTTCCCGGACCGCGCGACGCGTCGCGCGGTCCGGGAATGGCCCGGACGGGCGGCGGCGCGCCGTACGGTGGACCGCAGCGGTGCCTGCCGCCCCGTCATGCCCGTACCACCGAACGAGATGAGTCTGTTGTGAGCCTTTCCAAGCCGGAGATCGACTTCCCGGGCGGCGAGCCGCCGAAGGAACTGCAGATCCGCGACATCGTGGTCGGCGACGGTGCCGAGGCCAAGGCCGGCGCGGTCGTCGAGGTGCACTACGTCGGTGTCACCTTCTCCACCGGCGAGGAGTTCGACGCCTCCTGGAACCGCGGCCAGACCTTCCGCTTCCCGCTCGGCGCGGGCCGCGTCATCAAGGGCTGGGACCAGGGCGTCCAGGGCATGAAGGTCGGCGGCCGGCGCGAGCTGGTCATCCCGCCGGACCTGGCCTACGGCAACCAGTCGCCGAGCCCGCTGATCCCCGCGGGTTCCACCCTGATCTTCGTCGTCGACCTGCTCGGCGTCTGAGAAAGTGTTGGGTAATTGATCAACTGCGTGGCGTGATCCGCTGGTGGTGATCTTTGCGGTCAAGGTGTCCGCGAAGATCGCCGCCATGTGTGTC
>NZ_JBFBDW010000008.1:0-207234 GCF_040683455.1 Kitasatospora sp. NPDC093679 | reverse complement strand
CTGCAACAATCAATTGCACGGGTCTACCTCGTTCCAGTGTTGGGAGGTGGGCCCGAGGGCCGCCGCGCCTACCTTGGCCGGGAGCGCGGCGGCCCGACTCGGGCCATGGCCGCTCGTCGGATCGCGAGCGGCGGTGCCCCGATCCGCCGCAGAGGCGAGCTGGACCGGGGTCACAGATCAGAGGGTTGTGCGCGGGCTTCACCGGCTGCCGTTGCTTCGGCCAGCCGGTCCCGAGCCCGAAATCGGGTGCGCCGGTGTCACTGCTCCGGCGCCATCAGGCGGCGCATCCCGGGGGACATGGGTGTGCTGCGTGGCTCGCTGCCGCTGCGACATCACCCGGTCGCCACGGGGGCGGTCTGTCTCATCCCGCCACGTGCCTTGAGACCCTGCTGGTCCACTCGGCTCGCCATCCAGCCGTACGAATCGGCTTGGTCAGCGTGCCGTCCGTCCCCACACCCGCTCAAGCGGGTGGCATGCCACTGCGTAGGGGGAGAGCACGTATCGCGGTGGACATCCCCCGGTTCCTCAACCTAGGCGCCTTACCGCGACCGCCGCCCTCGCGTCGGTCTCGCACGATCACTCTTCAGTTCTCAAGCAACGAGCACGCTTCCTTCGGGCGGCTTTCACACCAGCCTCCGGGCGCATTTGCACAGGTCAGAGCAGCCCAAAGAAGGCCCCTCCTTGCCACTCCCGCATCTCTCGGCTGCGACACACTCAACATAGGCAACCTGCCTAGGCAGGTCAAGAGGGTTGGGTTTCTCGCGTGTGTTGGGCATCTGCCCTAGCATGGGTTCATGAGCCTCGACCCGGATGACTCCCGCCCGCCGTATCAGCAGGTCAGCAGCTCGTTGCGGGCCTCCATCCTCACGAAGAAGCCCGGCTTCGAAACGGGCGACAAGCTCCCGTCCGGGCCTGAACTCGCCAAGCATTTCGGCGTGGCCCGCGGGACGATCGACAAGGCTCTTGACCTACTCAGGACCGAGGGTCTGATCGTGACCCGACAGGGCAGCGGGTCCTTCGTCCGTGAGCGCACGTCGAGGCCGGTGGGTCTTCGGCCACACCTCGAAGCGGCCTTTGAGCAGAAGCAGGTGACGCTGGACTTCGCCGGCTTCTCCAGCGAGACGCTCCACAACGCTCTTCAGGAGCCGCTAGACAAGGTCCGTTCCGGCAGGCTCGCTCCGGAGTCCATCACCGTGCGGCTTCTCCTGCCGGATACCGCCGAGACCATGGCAGTGCCGGTGCTGGTCGACGGTCTCAAGGACGAACCGGCACTTCGGGAGCGCGCCCGAAACATCGCGCTCACCAATGCTGGTGGCATCGCCCACTCGGTCGAGGTGCTGGCAGAACTGGGCCTCGTGCAGGCCGCCACAGTTCAGGTGAAGGTGCATCGGGCGTCCAGCCTCTTCAAGCTGTACATCCTGAACCGGTCTGAGGCGTTCTTCGGGTTCTACCCGCTCCGCGAGCGGACGGTGGCGATCGACGGCAACGACCACACGTTCTACGACGTCACTGGCAAGGACACCACGCTGTTCCACCACGCTGCCGGACCAGATGACGCCTCGCTCGGATCACAATACGTCCAGCAGGCGCAGATGTGGTTCGACAGCGTGTGGTCCAGCATCGCGTACGAGCGTCAGCCGTGACCGGCGCTTCCCCGTCGCTTGCCGACGTGCTTCGCCCGGTGAAGCACGTTCTACTCGACTTCGACGGCCCAGTCTGCTCGGTTTTCGCTGGCCTGCCTGCGCCGAAAGTTGCGGATCGGCTCCGCCGGGCTTTGCTCGCTGCTGGTGGGCAAAGCCCGGTCGGAGGTGAGGCGGAAACTGACCCGCTCGCACTGCTCCGTTTGATTGCGGATGCACGTCCTGATCTGGCCGGGGCAGCCGATGGCGCGTTGACCGACCTGGAGATCGAGGCGGTGCGCGCTGGGCGGCCGAACCCCGGAGGTGAATCGGTTCTGCGAGCCTGCGCCAGCTCGGGCCGCTCTGTCTCGGTAGTCAGCAACAACGCGGGCGCAGCCATTGCGACGTACCTCTCCGCGCGTGGGCTCAGCGGATACGTGGCCGGCGTCTTCGGGCGAGCCCCTGGTGATCCATCGTCCATGAAGCCGAATCCGCGGCTTCTCCTAGAAGCGATGGATGCTGCCGCCAGCGAACCGGAAGAGTGCATCTTCATCGGCGATGCCGCCAGGGATGTGGAGGCAGGCGACGCGGCGGGGGTGGCAACCATCGGCTACGCAAACAAGCCTGGGAAGGATGTGAAGCTGGCTGCCGCGGGTGCGGTCGTCGTTGTGGGCTCTATGCAGCTCATCGCCGACGCTCTGGCCGGGTGAGCTCGGCCTCAGCGTTCCTGCACGCTCGGGGGAACCGTGGGGCATATCTCGCGCTCCGCTCGGAGGGGCGCAGCGTAGCGCAGCACGTCAACTTGAGCGACACTATGAAGGGAGCTTCTGAAATATGTGGCACGACGGCGGGGGTTGACCGTCAACCTTTGAACACTCGGACGCCAAACTTTCGGCGCAAATCCGAGGGGCGTGAGTAATGACCTATTTTGACTCACTCGAATGGGAAATAAACGGGGAAGGGATAGCGGGCCACGCTAAAGATTCCCTCCTTAGCGAGGCACGTCGTGGTGGAGGACTGCGCGGGGGAGATTCGCCGAAAATCGCCGTTCGACTCCTGGAGTTAATCGTCCACGACAATCAGCGGCTATTCGGAGAAGCCTCAATTCGAATCGATGCTCTGGTCATCCATGGCCAACGGGCAGGTGCCAGCTCAACCGACATTTACGCACCCAGAACCTTCCGTTTCGATCGGGTGAAGGATGGCGAGAGCCTGCCAATCGGGCAAGAGGGGCTTCTTATTTTCTTTGGAAAGCCTCGTTACTTCCTCGACCTTTTTATTACAGTTTCACGGGATCGAGAAGGATCATCCAGCCTCCACTCGATATTGGGAGACCTTGCACAGTCGGATGAGGGGATGTCTGCCTCTGGTCAACTGCTCGCGATGGCAAGTGGAGCGCCTGATGCAGACCTACTTGGCGAGTCGCTCAAAGCTGCGCTTCTGATCGGAGACGCCGCCCTAGCGAATCTGAAGAAGGAAACGAACGGGACGATCGGGCTTTATAGAAATTCCTGGCTTCGGGGGAAAGATGAATGGGGCATTGGCCAACACCCCGAGGTAGGTCTCCTCCGAGCCAAAGATATCTCATTCAGGTTTGAGATCATCAAGGAATGACGATGGGCAATCCAGATGATGGATCTCCCGAGCAATGGGATGTTCTTGAATTTCTATCGAAGGCTCCGATATTACGCCTGGCTCTCGATGAGCTAGACAGTGCCTTCTCCGATGAGGAGCGCCAAGCCCTCCTCCAGCTTGAAGCCCGGCTGACTGAGATGCAGGTACAGGTAGGCTTCATAAGCTATACGTTCCGCCAATTTGAAACAGGCGCGAGAGAACTTAGTCGAGAAGCTATTGACTCCGCCTTGGCGTCAATCATCAATACGGCCGCAATGAGACCCCCATTGGCCGCTGCATTTGGCCTTACGGCACGCCGCGCTGCAGAGGTGGGAAAGTCTGAACTCGCAGCTCAGCTATACGAGGAGGCAATGCGCGCGGATCCGTCAGATATAGAATTCCCATACAATATGGGGAACCATTTTATGCGCCTTGGGCGAATGGATGATGCGATCGCGTCTTACAACAAGGCCCTTGAGATTGACCCTACCTCTGCTTGGTCTCTCTATAATCGAGCACACTGCCATTACAGTTTGGGGCATATGGGCGATGCGATTGAAGACTTCATTAGGTCTGCATGTGCTGGATGCGACGTAGAGAATTTCCATTACGCGATCGCTCGGCGCATAATCCCCAAACTTGGATTTACGCAATTCTTCTTAGAAGTGGCCACCAATAAGAGACTAGATGATGAGCAACAACAGGGCTTCCTGCAGGCGTTGGTTCAAGCGCTTCACGGTTCAGATGGCTCCTGGTTCCTAGACACACTGACACTGGAGCAAAAGTCATCAATATCCGGCCCAGAGCTGATCGCAAAATCCCTCCTGGCCGACATTCTTAGAGAGAGTCCGCTGACGCATATGGCCGGCATGTGGAAGATGGATAGAATTCGGTCTAGGCGTACCTATATGTGGGCACCAGTGGATGTCTCAGATCTAGCGCCTTGGTATCAGCCGGAGGAGTTTACAAAGGAGGATTTTAGGCCCGATCGTGTTTCGCATCTGGAAGATTTGAAATACGTCATTGAGTTGGCCCAGAGGGGCGATTGGCGGGAGCTCTCCTGGTCTCCTCACTACATGTCGGGAGCCATTGCTATATCTGCCATTTACGGTGGACGCTCTGACTGGCCGAATCCCGTTCTCCGCCTCTCAGTTCCCGTAGACACAGCACATCAACCGCGTTCAGAGTCTGTAGCTGAAGTCGCAAGTTGGATTGCATCTCAGTCAGGTGAAAGCCGTGCCCACCTGACGGTACAGCAATGCGTTGGAGAATTTGCCGCCCACCACTTTCGAGCCTCGGCTTCCAGCTTGCTCGCTGAGGTTTCCCTCAGAGAGACACCGCTCGCAGATCGGCAGTGGACAAGATTGACGGTTGTGCCGAAAAGTGGAAATAATCTGCCGCCCCTTCAATGGGAGCTTACGCCGAAGGAGAAGGGCAGTCTCGCGGCTGTGAGGGAATCTGTTGGGTCAGA
The DNA here is from genome assembly GCF_040683455.1 of Kitasatospora sp. NPDC093679. Classification (NCBI taxonomy): domain Bacteria; kingdom Bacillati; phylum Actinomycetota; class Actinomycetes; order Kitasatosporales; family Streptomycetaceae; genus Kitasatospora; species Kitasatospora sp. NPDC093679. Next base: position 202,530 of record NZ_JBFBDW010000008.1, on the reverse strand, counting down.
AATTGGGGCGCTTACATGGAGGAATGTCGAGCCCGTATTTCGCGAGTGGATCATTGCTGCCTATCTTCATGGCAACGCGGATGAGCACCTGGCCGCTACATCCCGCACGCGACAATTCAACGCCCTCCTCTCAACTGAGCGCTGGAGACTCTCTCCTAGGGACTGGCTAGACTGTCGCTCTAAGATCATCAAATCTTACGATGCCGAGATTCCTGTTACCGCCATTCGCGATTACCTAGGAAATGGCGCCCTGCTTGACTTCTATGTGCATGAAATTGTCGAAGACACCATCCTCCGACTAGCCGTCACACGCGAAGGCATTGAGGCGGGCGAGACTTATGTGAATTCGAGAGCCGGCGACCTCAGCCTTCTTTTGTCTTCCCAGGATCCGGACAATATTCCCATCGATGGCCTGAAGGGTCGCATTGAGAACCTATTGATCGGCGGAATAGAGGCCAGTGTTGCAAAATCTAAGCGCCTTGCCGTGGTGCCGTTCGGGTATCTGCGGAACATTCCTTTCCATGCGCTCAGCACCGTGCAGGACGCCATTTCAAATGGGACAGTCGAAAGCATTTCTTATCTGCCTAGCGCTTCGCTTGTGGAGGGATTTGGTGATCGCCATCCGGTGCGGGGTGGGTGTTTGTTTGTAGGGTTGGATGAATCTGACGATATCGATATCGAGGGGGAGTATGAAATTGTAAGAGGTACGTTTGACCGGGTGACGCGTCTAGTTGGCAAGGAGGCTACGGTTGCGCGCGTGCAGGATGCCCTTGGTGACCATGCTGTTGCTCACTTCGCCTGCCATGGTTACTTCGATCCACGCTCGCTATCGGGGTATCTAGATCTATTTGACGCCCCACTGTATCCCTGGCACATTCTGCTGCTTGGAGAGGTTCCTTCGACCGTCGTTATGAATGCATGCCTTGCTAGCGTCGCCGATAGGTTTGAGCCGACATCAGATACCACTTTTGGACTGCATCATGCCTTCCTAGCGGCGGGCTCAAGTCACGTCATTGGCGGCCTCTGGGAAGTAAATGAATGGTCCGCGCGTTCATTTTCTGATATCTTCTATGGGAAATTTACTTCCGGTGAATCTGCGGCTGCGTCGGTAGTGCACGCTCAGCGGGCGCTACGCAACCGGACTTCGGATCCTTTCCTTTGGGCTGTTCATTGCTTCTACGGGGATTGCCGGTAGTGACTTCCCCTGCGAGCTGTGACATTGGTCATCAAGGCGTGGATGATAGCTGCGGAGCAGTGCAGGCCGACTGCGCATTCCTAGCGCCGATCACAGCAGAGCCAAGTAGCGCCCTCTTGGTGGCTTCGCCTGTCTGCTCCTGGGCCAGCCGTGGGCTGGGTACGGAATCTAGGCGATGCGCAGCGGCTTAACGTCGTGGTCAGCCATCATCCGAGCTGTGGCCGCGCGTCCGTCCTTGAAAGGTGTTTCTCGCGGGCGGGGTGTGTCCAGTCGATCTTCAGGGCAGCGAAGTTGATCTTTTTGGTCGCGATGCGGGTGGTACCAGCTGGGACTTTCTGGATCTGCCTCTATGGCGTTGTCGAGCCGTGCAACTATGTTCTGTTTTTGGTGTCTTGACATTGGAGCGGGGTTGCTGTGCAGGTAGTGGTGCGCTGGTGTGTGGCGGTCATTGGTTCGGTTCTGGCGTTCTTCGTCGTGGCGGTGCCGTGGGCGGCACTGTCGAAGGGCGGTCACGATCCGTGGGATGTGATTGGTCCCGTCGCGGGTGTAGTCGCGGCTGGTGTTCTGGCTGGCCTGGGCTGGTGGGCAGCACAGGCCGGTGCCCCCGGCACGGGCAACGACACCACTCGGCGGGTACGGCAGTCGGGCAAGGGGCGTGGGAAGGTCACGCAGACCGCTGGTGATCGGGGCGCGGTCCCTGGGGCTCGTCGCCGGTTCCGCCGGGAGGATGTCCGGCAGAAGGCTCGCGGTGGCGGCGACATCGACCAGGTCGGCGGCGACCGTACCTAGAGGAGCTGTGCACAGTGAATGGACTCCCGGGGCAGCGTCGTACGCGGCAGGGTGCTCAGGCTGGAAGAGATATTGTGCAGGTCGCCGGTGATGCGATCTTCCCGACGCCGCCAGCGGGCGGTGTCGAAGTCACCTGGCCGGTGTGGGTGGGCACGATCCCGAAGCTCGCCGCAGCATTCCAGCCGCGTTCCGAGGTCCGAAAAGACATTGCCCGGGCCCGTGGTGAGGGGAGCGGGGTGGTGCTCTCGCAGGTGCTGGCGGGCGACGGAGGAGTGGGCAAGAGCCAGCTCGCGGCCGCGCTGGCCCGTGAACTGCGGGATCAAGGCAGGTCGACAGAGGATGGTCTGGACCTGCTGGTGTGGGCCAATGCGAGCGGGCCTGACCAGATCATCACGGCCTACGCCGATGCCGCCGAGCGGCTGGAACTTCCGGGAGGCGACTCGGAAGATCTTGCCGTGGCGGCGCGCGCGTTTCTGGCGTGGCTGCCCACCACTGAGCGGCGCTGGTTGGTCGTTCTGGACGACATCACGGATCCGGAAGCCGTCGACGCGTGGTGGCCCGACGGGAGTCGGCGCAACGGCTGGGTCCTTGCCACCACCAGGCGCCGCGATGCCCTTCTTAGCGGACAGGGGCGCAAGCTGGTGAACCTGGACCTGTACACCAAGGAGGAGGCCAGCGCCTACCTTCTTCGGCGCCTTACCGATGCCGGCTACCCGCACCTGTACGACCCCGACGATGCCGGTCGGCTCGCCGAGGCGCTCGGTCGTCTGCCGCTGGCGCTCGGTCACGCAGCGGCCTACATGATCAACAAGCGGTGCGGCATTGCCGACTATCTGGCCCTCTTCCGCGATACTCGCAACAAGCTGCACGAACTCTTCCCGCCGAATGCCGACACGGAGGGCTACGGACGCCCCGTCACCACCGCCCTACTGATCTCCCTCGACGCGGTCCAGGCGGCCGATACCACCCACCTGGCCCGCCCCCTGCTGGAACTCATGTCCCTGATGGACCCCACCGGCCACCCCACCAGCCTGTGGACCACACCACCGGTGAAACAACGGCTTCGCGCCTCGCGCCCCAGCCGCCGGCGTTGGCTGCGCAAGCGCTCCTTGCCGCCCGTCACCGATCAGGACATCAGCACCGCACTGGGCCACCTGCGCACCTACGCGCTCGTCGCACAGGACACGGCCCAGGCGCCGGTTCGCATGCATGCCCTCACGGCTCGGGCCGTGAGGGAAACGGTCCCTGTCGACGTCCTTCCGGTGATCTCCCGGGTCGCAGCGGACGCGATAGTGAGCCTCTGGCCCGATCTCGACCACCACGGTCGGGACCTGGCCGCGTCGCTACGTGCCAACACCATCTTCCTCGACCGCTACACCCGGCCATGTCTCTGGAAGCCTGATGTGCACTATTGCATTTATCAGGTCAGCAGCAGCCTCACCGCCGCCGGCCTCTTCGAGCAAGCCCTTGCGTATGACCGAGGAATCGTCGAGCAGAGCCTCCGAATCCATGGCCCTGACCACCCGAACACCCTCACCGCCCGCAACAACCTGGCCGTCTCTTACGCCGATGCTGGGCGGGTGCAGGAGGGGCTCGACCTATGTGAGCGGGTCCTGGTTGACCGGGAGCGTCTGCTGGGGCCGGACCACCCGGACACCCTCTCCGCCCGCAACAATCTGGCCGGCTCCTACGCCGATGCCGGGCGGGTGCAGGAGGCGCTCGACCTGCGTGAGCGGGTGCTGGCCGACCGGGAGCGTCTGCTGGGGCCGGACCACCCGCACACCCTCGCCGCCCGCAGCAATCTGGCCGTCTCCTACTCCGATGCTGGGCGGGTGCAGGAGGCGCTCGACCTATGTGAGCGGGTCCTGGCCGATCGGGAGCGTCTGCTGGGGCCGGACCACCCGGACACCCTCTCCGCCCGCAACAATCTGGCCGCCTCCTACTCCGATGTCGGGCGGACGCAGGAGGCGCTCGACCTACGTGAGCGGGTGCTGGCCGACCGGGAGCGTGTGCTGGGGCCGGACCACCCGGACACCCTTATCGCCCGCAACAACCTGGCCGTCTCCTATGGGGTTTCCGGGCGGACGCAGGAGGCTCTTGACCTGTTTGAGCGGGTGCTGGCCGACCGGGAGCGTCTGCTGGGGCCGGACCACCCGAGCACCCTCACCGCCCGCAGCAACCTGGCCGCCTCCTACTCCGATGCCGGGCGGACGCAGGAGGCGCTCGACCTGCGTGAGCGGGTGCTGGCCGACCGGGAGCGTCTGCTGGGGCCGGACCACCCGAGCACCCTCACCGCCCGCAGCAACCTGGCCGTCTCTTACGCCGATGCTGGGCGGGTGCAGGAGGCGCTCGACCTGCGTGAGCGGGTGCTGGCCGACCGGGAGCGTCTGCTGGGGCCGGACCACCCGGACACCCTCTCCGCCTGCAGCAATCTGGCCGCCTCCTACGCCGATGCCGGGCGGACGCAGGAGGCGCTTGACCTGTGTGAGCGGGTGCTGGCCGACCGGGAGCGTCTGCTGGGGCCGGACCACCCGGACATCCTTACCGCCCGCAACAACCTGGCTGAGATTCGGGCCGTACAGCACGCCGAGATCCCGGATGAATCCTCGGACAGCCAAAGCTGATCCCTCGGCTGTGGAGCAGGCGTGGAACGCCACGCGTGCAAGGGCGGCCCCACGGCGATGTCTTGCCTGCTGAAAGCACGCAGCATTACCTGCGTCCAGGCGCTCTTGAAAACTGTCGTGGCCTCTGGTCACCGTGGGTTCAAATCCCACACCCTCCGCGTGTGAGGTACGGAGTACCTGCTCGGGGCGGGTACCGGCTGCGGCCGGTACCCGCCCCGAGTGCTTCCGCCCGTCAGGGCTTGATCGTCCAGGCCTGGTTCCAGTCGCCGGTGCAGGTCCAGACGCCGAGCGCCTTGTCGTCCTCGTCGTAGGTGAGGCAGTCGTCGGCCGTGACCCGGATCTGGTACTTGCCGTCGCCGAGGGAGTAGAGCTGCCACTTCTGGGCGGCGGAGCCCGCCCAGGGCCGGGCCTCGGCCAGGTAGCTCTTGGTGTTCTCGGTCAGGGCGAGGCCGGTGACGGCGTTGGTGATCCTGTAGCGGCCGCTGCTGTCCTGGCTGAAGACCCAGCCGGTGGACTTGGCCGCGGTGCTGGTGGCCGCGGTGACGGGGGTGCCGGTCGCGGAGGGAGTGCGGCCGTTCTTGACGGTGGCGTGCAGGGTGCCGGTCAGCTTGGCGGCGGTCACCGCGCCGCCCGGGTTCGCGGGGACGCCGGGAACCGCGGGGACACCCGGATTCGCCGGGACGCCGGGGGTCGCCGGTACACCGGTGGTGTCCCCGGGCACTCCGGGGACGGTGCCGGGTGCACCGGGCACCGTGCCGGGCGCACCGGGAACGGTGCCGGGCGCGCCGGTCTGCCCACCGACCGGAGGCCGGCCCGGCATCGGGGTGCCGCCGTTGGGTGCGCCGGCCACGGCCCGCCCCGGGAAGTGGATGACCCGGTTGCCGTTGACTCCGTTGTCCGCGTCGTAGCCGAGGAAGCACCAGTTCATGAAGCCGCCGTCACCGTAGTTGGTGAAGGTCCCCTCGCCGGAGAAGACCCAGATCCGGAAGTCGTCGTAGCCGAGCGGTCCGCCCTCGGGGTCGCGGTGCTTCAGCCGGAACTTGGTGTCCACCAGCACCCCGTCCAGCTGCGCCTTGTACGGGTTGCTGAACCAGGGGATGTCGTAGGCGTCCGTGCCGTCGTACTTGAAGACCATGATGTTGTAGCCCGGCGCGACGGCGGCCAGCTTGGCCACGGTGTCCTGGGTGAACCGGGCGTTCTCCACCTTCGCCTGGTCGGCCGCGTTGGCGATCAGCCTGATGGTGTCCATGACGGCACCGATCAGAGCCGTCCGGCAGTCGCCGCCGCCGCCCGGGTTTTCCTGTCCGGGGCACTCGGTGGCGGCCGCGGCCGGGAGCGGGGTGGCGAGCGTCGCCGCCCCGGCCCCGGCCAGGAGGCTGGTGGCCAGCAGGGTGGCGGCGGCGGCCTTCTTCAGGCGGGTGTACGTCTCCAGGTCGGCAAATGCGATGCTCATGACAGATCTGCTCCAGGGGCTGTGGACGGGAGTGTGCGGGCGGGAGTGTGCGGGCGGTGGCCCGCCGTTCAGCGCGAGCGGGGTGCGGGGCGGTCGGCGGCGGACAGCCGCAGGACGAGGGGGCGCAGCTCCGGGCGGTCGTCGAGGCGGTAGCCCCAGCCGTGCGGCAGCAGCAGGGACTGCCCCGCGCGCAGCCGCAGCCGAGTGGCCGGGCGCCGCCCGGCGGCGGCCGGCGGGAGCAGCGCGACATCACCGGCCGCGCGGACCTGCAGGAGCAGGACGTCACTGTCGGTGTCCTGTCCCGGGTCTGCGGACCGCCCCGCGACGGCGGTGGGTACGGGCTGCGGGGCGCGGCCGAGCACCGGCCCCAGCAGCGGGGCCAGCGCGGCCGCCAGGGTGTCCGCCTCCTCGTCCGAGGGTGGACCGGAACCGTCGGCTGAATCGCGCTCGGTCCACAACAGTGCCGGTCCCCGGCCCAGTTGGGCCCGGACGAAGGCGGCCAGCTCGGTCAGCCGGTCGCCGGGAGCCCGCTCGCTCTCCGGTTCCTGTCCCCAGTGCACGATCGTCGCCCCCGTTCCGACTGCTTCCCTTCGGTGGGCACGATCCTGCCGAGGAGCATCGGTGACGGAAAGTCACGACTGCCCGGTACCGGGGCGGTGGTACCGGGATCACGTGACACGGCGGGGGTCGGGTCAGTCCTCCTCGAGCAGGCCTGCGCGGGCAGCGGCGTACCCGGCCTGGAAGCGGCTCTCGGCGCCCAACTGCTCCATGATGTCCGCGATGTGGCGGCGGGCCGTCCGCAGCGAGAGGCCCACCCGGCGGGCGATCGTCTCGTCCTTGAGCCCGGCCGCGAGCATCCGCAGGATCGTGCGGTCGATCTCCTGCGCGACCTGCTCCAGCCCCTCCTCGGCCGCCGAGACGAACGGGCGGGCCTGCGCCCAGGCCTGCTCGAAGATCTCGCACAGGTAGGCGACCAGGGACTCCTGGCGTACCATCACCGCTCCCCAGGACCCGTCGCACAGCGGCACGAAGGCCAGTTCGCGGTCGAAGACGATCAGGCGGCCGAAGAGCTCGTGCGCGGTGCGGTACTCGCCGCCCAGCCCGGCGGCGGCCTCCACGTAGGCCTGGCTGGGGCCGTTGAACCGGGCGGTGTGGTGGTACAGCGTGCGCATCCGTACGCCCCGGGAGAGCAGTGCGTGGTCACGCCGGAGCGCGTCCTGCATGGCCTCGGGCTGACGGGAGCCGCCGCCCGGCTGGCTGGCCAGCACCTCGGAGCGGCACTCGGCCGAGGCCTGCTCCAGCGCGGCACGCACCTCGGCGAGGGTGGTGACGACGTGGACGCCGTCGCCGCCCTCCTGCGGCCGGGGGACGCTCAGGTAGTACGGCAGGAAACCGGCCAGCCGGGCCCGGTTGTGTGCCAGCTCCTCCTGCCGGCGGGCGATCTCGGCCTCGATCGGGCCCGCCAGGGAGTTGACGGCGGCCTCCGGACCGACGGCGTGGCCCCGGGTCGGGTCCTGCGGGTCGGGGTGGACGAGCCGTAAGGCGGCGAGGCGGGCCAGGGCCGGGGCCGCGGCGAGCGGGTCGAGCCCCTGCCGGGCCAGGTGGCCGGCGAGGGCGGCGGGGTCGAGCAGGCCGTGCTCCAGTACCCAGGCGTAGGCGGCGGCCTCGATCGGGTCGGGCCCGTCCAGGGTCGACTGCGCCGACGAGATGTCCATTCTGTCCCCCGGTCAGCTTGTTGCCACCGCACTTGCTGAGGTGGCCGGACGATGGCGACACGGGCCGCTCGCTGGACATGCTAGGCACGCATCCCGCCGACCCGTCCTGGAGGACCGCCTTGAAGCGCACGCTCGCCCTCGCCGCCCTGCTCGCCGCCACCCTCGCCGGTGCCGCGCCCGCGCTCGCGGCGGCCACTGCGGGGCCCGCCGGGTCGGCCGCGGTCCGCGTCACGGCAGGGGGCGGCGGCACCGTCGACCTGGCCGGGGACACCTCCTGGGGCGGTTCCTGCCGGCACAACCCGACCTGCAAGCCCCTCCTCTGACCGCCCGCGTCGACCACCAGGAGCCCGCCGTGATCCCCACCGCCCCCGCCCCCGCCCCCGCCCGCGCCGCGTTCAGCCGTCGGGAGTTGGAGGTCCTCGAACTGCTCGTCGAGGGCGCGAGCTACGCCGCCATCGCCCGCCGTCTGGAACTCAGCCCGCATACCGTGGACACCTACCTGCGCCGCATCCGTGCCAAGACCGGTGCCACCAACCAGATCCAGCTCACCCTGCTCGCCTGCCGCGTCCACGGCCTCCCGACCGCCGCCTGACGGCGGCTCACGCCGACCGCCGACACAGGCCGCCCTTGCAAGGACGGATCGGCTGGGGGCGGGTACCGGTTGCGGCCGGCACCCGCCCGCTGCGTTCTGCGACCCGGAGACCCGGCGACCCGGCGACCCGGCGGACCCCCGGGCGGCCCCCGTTCGGGTCGTCCGCGTTGCCCGGGGCGGGGCAGGGCCGTCGGATGGAGGTGTGCCGTGCCCGTACCCGGTGCCGCGGAGCGCGCCGGGCCGACGACAGGAACCGCTGCCATGTACGTCCGCACCCTCTACGCCACCGGCGACCCCGCCCGGATCGACGAGGCGCTCGACGCGCTCCGCGCCGAGGCCGTCGGCCTGCTCACCGACCGTCCCGGCTACCGCGGCTACGGCCTCTTCGCCGACCGGACGGTCGGAAAGATCGCCATGGGGTCCTGGTGGGAGAGCGAGCAGGCCCAGCAGGACAGCGACGAGGCGCTGAAGGCCCGCCGGGCCGCCCTGCTGGCGCCGTTCGCGGGCACGGTCACCGTCGACGTGTGGGAGGCCGCCGCCTTCAGCCCGCCGGCCCCGGCCGCGCCCGGGGCGGGCTTCCGGATGATCCGCTCGGACATCGACCCGGCCCGGATCGACGACCTGGTCGAGCGGTTCCGCGCCACGCTGCTGCCCGAGATGGGCCAGATCGACGGCTTCGTCTCCGGCACCCTGCTGGTGAACCGCGCGGAGGGCCGGGCCTCGGTCGGCACGATCTTCCGCGACCGCGCCGCGCTGGAGGCCTCGCGCGCCCCGCAGGCCGCCCTGCGGGCCCGGCACGTCCCGGCGGCCGGGGTGACCGTCCGCAGCCTGGAGGAGTTCGAGGTGGTCCTGCTGGACCGGCCGGCCGACCACGGCTGAGCCCGCCCGCTCCACCGCACCGACACCCCTGACCGACCGTCAGGGGTGTCGATCGGTGTTCGCGCACCGTCCTTGCCGCGCCCGCCCGACGGGGGCAGAGTGCAGAGCGGACGGACGTGCGAGAAGCGGAGGCTGCCGTGGGTGATCTGGTCGACCGGCTGGTGTCGGGGCTCCCGGAGGCGGCGGTCGCCGTCGATCCGGACGTGGTCGCCTCGTACGCCCACGACATGGCCGGGTTCTGCGAGGCCGGGTCGCCGGCCGTGGTGGTCTTCCCGGAGACCGTCGAGCAGGTCCGGCATGTGCTCCGCACGGCCACCGAGCTGCGGGTGCCGGTGGTGCCGCAGGGCGCCCGGACCGGGCTGTCCGGCGGGGCGAACGCCGTGGACGGCTGCATCGTGCTGTCGATGGTCAAGATGAACCGGATCCTGGAGATCGACCCGGTCAACCGGCTCGCCGTCGTCGAGCCGGGCGTGGTGAACGCCGAACTCTCGCGGGCCGCCGCCGGCCACGGCCTCGCCTACCCGCCGGACCCGTCCAGCTGGGAGTCCTGCACCATCGGCGGCAACATCGGCACCGGCGCGGGCGGCCTCTGCTGCGTGAAGTACGGCGTCACCGCCGAGTACGTGCTCGGCCTCGACGTGGTGCTGGCGGACGGCCGGCTGCTGAGCACCGGCCGCCGGACGGCCAAGGGCGTCGCCGGGTACGACCTGACCCGGCTGCTGGTCGGCTCCGAGGGCACCCTCGGCGTGGTGGTGCGGGCGGTGGTCGCCCTGCGGCCCGCCCCGGCCCCGCAGCTCGCCCTGGCGGCGGAGTTCCCCAGCACCGAGTCGGCGAGCGCCGCCGTGTGCGCGGTGATGGCGGAGGGCCACGTGCCCTCGCTGATGGAGCTGATGGACGCGACGACCGTCCGCGCGGTCAACGCGATGGCCCGGATGGGACTGCCGGAGTCGACCCGGGCGCTGCTGCTGGTCGCCTTCGACGGCCCGGCCAAGGAGGCCGAGCTGGCCGAGGTGGCCCGGCTGTGCCGGGAGGCCGGCGCGAGCGAGGTCGTCCCGGCCGAGGACCAGGCCGAGTCGGACATGCTGCTGGAGGCCCGCCGGCTCTCGCTGCCCGCGATGGAGCGGCTCGGCACCACGATGATCGACGACGTGGCGGTGCCGCGCTCCCGGCTGGGCGAGATGCTCGACGGCGTCGCCGCGATCGCCGAGCGCCACCGGCTGACCATCGGCGTGGTCAGCCACGCCGGGGACGGCAACACCCATCCGGTGGTCATCTTCGACTCCGCCGATCCGGACGAGACCGCCCGCGCCCGGGCCTCCTTCGACGAGATCATGGCGCTCGGGCTGGACCTCGGCGGCACGGTCACCGGCGAGCACGGCATCGGCCTGCTCAAGCGGGAGTGGCTGGCCCGCGAGCTCGGTCCGGTCGGGCTGGAGCTCCAGCGGCAGATCAAGGCGGTCTTCGACCCGCTCGGCATCCTCAACCCCGGCAAGGCCCTCTGAGGACCTCGCCCGGCAGGGGCGTGCGGATGCTCCCGCGCGCCCGAGGCGGACACGGTGGGCGTGCGGCGAGCTGAGGACAGCCGGCTCGACATCACGCTAAAGGGCGAAAAGGGTACGTCGAGCTATGCCTTTGTCGACTTGTTGCGGGAGTCTTCTCTCCGGCGGGCCCCGCCGACGAACCCGGCCACGGAGGACATGCATGGGGAGCTTCACTGCGCCGCACCGGATCTGCGCACCGGGGGCCGCCGCGGACTGAGCCGGTCCTCCCGGACGGCCGAGCAGCACGGCCGCACCACCCGCAGGCGGGGGCGCCGAGCGGTGGAGCGGCCCGCGGCGCCCGGGAGGACACCGGACACCAGGGCACGGAAAGGGTCTCCGAAGCCCGACGGGCGGGCGGTGCCGAACCACGGCACCGCCCGCCCGTCCTGCGTTCCGCCCGTCCTCCGGGCGGGTGGGCCGCCGCCGGCGCCGTGCGGTCGGCGGCGCACCGTCAGCGGCGTGCCGTCAGGGTGGCCCCCACGCTGGCCGCGACCACGCAGCCGATGCCGGCCAGCTGCACCCCGCCGAGCAGCTGCCCCAGCACGACCAGCCCGACCAGGGCGCTGACCGCCGGGTCCAGGCTCACCAGCACGCTGAACACCCGCTGCGGCATCCGCCGCAGGGCGGTCATCTCCAGCGCGTACGGCACTACCGGGAAGAGCAGCGCCACCCCGCCGACCGCGAGCAGCAGCAGGGCGGGCGAGGGCGCGGCGGAGAGCCCGTGCCAGGCCGGGGCCGCGCCGAAGGGGGCGACGGCCAGCGCGGCGACCGTGAAGGAGACGGCCAGCCCCTCGAAGCCCCTGAACACCGCACCCACCTTGTCGGTGAACAGGATGTACCCGGCGTAGCAGGCGGCCGCACCGAAGGCGTAGCCGAGGCCGACCGGGTCGAGGGCCGCGCCGCCGGAGCCCTCGCCGAGCAGGGTGAGCAGCACCACGCCGCCGGCCGCGAGCAGCGCCCACAGCAGGTGGCTCGCCCGGCGGGACAGCGTGATGGCGACGGCGAGCGGGCCGAGGAACTCGATGGTCGAGGCGGTGCCCATCGGCAGCCGGTCGGTGGCGCCGGCGAACAGCAGGGTCATCCCGGCGGACGCCAGCCCGAGCAGGACGGCCGAGACCAGGTCGCGCCGGCTGCGGCCGCGCAGCCGCGGCCGGGTGACGGCGAGCAGGACCACCGCGGCCACGGTCAGTCGCAGGAAGGTGGCCCCGCCGACGCCCAGCACGCCGAACAGCGACTTGGAGGAGGCGATGCCGAGCTGGCAGGTGACCATGGCCGCCACACACAGCAGCGGCGCCGGGATCGATCCCAGGCGCCGCTGCGGGGTGGTGGTCCGTTCGGGACGGCCGGCCGGTGGCCGGTGCCGTTCGGTACGGGGGGTGCCCGTCCCCCCGTCCGGGGGTGCAGCGGCGGCGGGACCGCGTCGTCGCCAACCACCGCGCTCGCCGGCGGGCTCGCCCTTGGGGGAGGGCGGCATGGCGAAGGCGTCGGCGACGGCGTCGCCGGTGGGAGCCGTGCGGAGCGGCTCGAAGGTGTTGGCAGCGGACATGCCGCCGAGTCTGACGTAAGGACTCACCTGGCCGCAAACCCGTTACCACTATGCGGGACGGGCCCACCGGTCGGGTGAATCGGCGGTCGGGCGGCGCGCGCCTGACCCCGGAGTCCGACGATCCGTCAGTACGACTGTGGCGTGCGCTCCTTGGGAACCGCCGCGCTGGCCGCGGCCACCTCCGTCCTGCTGCTCGGCACCGCCGGCGTCCCCGCGGCCTCGGCCGCGCCCGTCCCGGCAGCCTCCGCCGCGCCGCTCCCGGCCGCGCCGCGGCTGACCCGCACCGTGCTGGCCGACCCGGCCGCCGGTCCCGCCGCCGGCGGCCGGCTGCCCGCCGGCGAGCTCTACCAGGGCCCCGGCTTCGACGCCTGCACCGCACCGCCGCTCCCCACCATGCAGACCTGGTGGGACGACTCCCCGTACGGCGCGGTCGGCATCTACGTGAGCGGCTCCCAGCGCGGCTGCACCCAGTCCCTGCTGACCGCCGACTGGGTGGCGCAGTCCCGGGAGATGGGCTGGCACTTCATCCCCACCCACGTCGGCCTGCAGGCGCCGTGCAGCACCAACGGCAGCAAGCCCCGGCACATCGACCCCGCGAGGGCGGTGGCCCAGGGGCAGCAGGAGGCGGCCGAGGCCGTCGCGGCGATGCGCGCCCTGGGCTTCGGCGACGGCAGCCCGGTCTACCTCGACATCGAGGCGTACCCGCGCGGCGACAGCCGCTGCAGCCAGGCCGTGACCGACTTCGCCGTCGGCTGGACGCAGGCCCTGCACGCCGCCGGCCACCTCGCCGGCTTCTACTCCAGCGCCGAGTCCGGCATCGCCGACCTCGCCGCCGCGGCGCGGGCCGGCAGCTCCCCGCTGCCGGACGCCGTCTGGTACGCCCGCTGGGACGACCACGCCAACACCACCGACGGCGCGGGCGCCCTCAACCCCGAGCTGTGGACCGACCACGGCCGGATCCACCAGCACCGCGGCAACGTCCAGGAGTCCTACGGCGGCAACGCCCTCACCGTCGACCGCGACGAACTCGACTCGCTCGTCGGCTGAGGGCGCCGTCCCGCCCGGCTCAGCCCCGGTACGGCGGGGTGATCCCCCAGTCCCAGTGCGGCACCGGGGCCTCGGGCAGCGGCGGCGGGTTCGGCCCGGAGTAGAGCACCGCCATCCGGGTGCCCCACTCCAGGTAGTGCGCCAGCACCGCGCGGAACTCCGGGTCGTCCGGCAGCCCCACCTCGTCCGCGGTGTCGGCGAGCAGCGCGATCCACCGGCGGCGCTGCTCCTCGGTGATGCCCCGGCCGAGGTGCCGGGAGGCCATGTGCCGGTGCCCGCCGTACTCCGAGGTGTACCGCGGCGGGCCGCCGAACACCTCGCCGAGCCAGGCCGCGACGTGCTGCGCGTGGGCCGGGTCCTTCCCGGCGAAGACCGGCGCGAGCAGCTCGTCCTCGTCCACCCGCTCGTAGAAGCGGGTGAACAGCCGCTCCAGCGCGGGCGCCCCGCCCGCCCAGGCGTAGAGCGTCGGCGTCGATCCGCCGCGCCCGGCCACCGGCGTGGCCTCCTCCACCGACAGCCCGGCCGGCTCCGCGTACGGCGCGAGCGCCGCCACCAGGGCTCCGCCCTCCGGGCTCTCCCAGAACTCGCGGCGCCCCTCCTCGGAGGTCCAGCGGATCCGCAGCCCGTACCCGTCCGGGTCGCCGGCCGAGCGCTCCAGCGCGTAGTCGACGCACCCCCCGGCGCCGCCCAGGCCCGCCACCGCCCCGCGGCAGGCGGTTTCGAACGCGGCGCGGTGCTGCGGCCCGGCGAGCCGGTACCGGATGTACTCGACGGTCATGGGACGACTGAAGCGCGGGCCGCCGGCGGGGGCAACCGCGCCGTCGCCCGGCCGGCCCCGAAGACGCTGGTCTCAACTCCGCCACGGATGCTGACACCGGGCCCCGGCCGGAGAAAGAATCGGCACGTCAGCGGCGACTACTTGTGAGTAGGCGCCCGCGAGACCCACCACCGGTCAAGGAGGACCCGCGTGTTCAGCACCATGCAGGACGTACCGCTCACCGTCGCCCGGATCCTGGCGCACGGGTCGACCGTCCACGGCCGCTCCACCGTGACCACCTGGGACGGCACCGGCCCGGTGGTCCGCAGCTACGCCGAGGTCGGCGCCCGCGCCGCACAGCTCGCCCACGCCCTGCGCGACGAGCTCGGCGTCACCGGCGACCAGCGGGTGGCCACCCTGATGTGGAACAACGCGGAGCACCTGGAGACCTACCTCGCGGTGCCGTCGATGGGCGCCGTGCTGCACACCCTCAACCTGCGGCTGCCCGCCCAGCAGCTGGCCTACATCGTCAACCACGCCGCCGACCACGTGGTCGTCGTCAACGGCAGCGTGCTGCCGCTGCTCGCCGGCGTGCTCGGACAGCTCGCCGACACCCTCCGGCACATCGTGGTCAGCGGCGAGGGCGACCGCTCGCTGCTCGACGGCTTCGCCGGCACCGTCCACGAGTACGAGGACCTGATCGCCGGCCGCCCGACCGACTACCCCTGGCCCGCGCTGGACGAGCAGCGGGCCGCCGCGCTCTGCTACACCTCCGGCACCACCGGCGACCCCAAGGGCGTCGTCTACAGCCACCGCTCGGTCTACCTGCACTGCCTGCAGGTCATGGCCGCCGACAGCTTCGGCCTCACCTCCCGGGACACCGCCCTGCCGGTGGTGCCGATGTTCCACGTGAACGCCTGGGGCGTGCCGCACACCGCCTTCATGTCCGGCGCGAACCTGCTGATGCCCGACCGCCACCTCCAGCCCAAGCCGCTCGCCGAGATGATCGACCGGGTGCGGCCCACCGTCAGCGCCGCCGTCCCCACCATCTGGACGGGCCTGCTCGACGAGCTCGACGCCGGCTCCTACGACACCTCCAGCCTGCGCATGGTGGTCATCGGCGGCTCCGCCTGCCCGCCCGCCCTGATGAAGGCCTTCGAGGACCGCCACGGCATCAACGTGGTGCACGCCTGGGGCATGACCGAGACCTCCCCGCTCGGCACCTTCTCGCTGCCGCCGGGCGGCCTCACCGCCGAGGAGGAGTGGCCCTACCGGCTCACCCAGGGCCTCTTCCCGGCCTCCGTCGAGGCCCGGCTGATCGGCCCCGGCGGCGAGCGGATGCCGCACGACGGCCGCGCCGCCGGCGAACTGGAGGTCCGCGGCCCGTGGATCGCCGGCGCCTACTTCGGCGGCGCCGGCCGCGACCCGGAGCGCCCCGAGGACAAGTTCAGCGAGGACGGCTGGCTGCGCACCGGCGACGTCGGCACCATCACCGCGGACGGCTACCTCACCCTCACCGACCGGGCCAAGGACGTCATCAAGTCCGGCGGCGAGTGGATCTCCTCGGTCGAGCTGGAGAACCACCTGATGGCCCACCCGCAGGTCGCCGAGGCCGCCGTGGTCGCCGTGCCGGACGAGAAGTGGGGCGAGCGTCCGCTGGCCACCGTCGTGCTGCGCCCCGGCGCCACCGCCGACCTGCGCGAGCTGCGCGCCTTCCTGGCCGGGCGGGTCGCCTCCTGGCAGCTGCCGGAGCGCTGGTCGATCGTCGAGGCCGTCCCGAAGACCTCGGTCGGCAAGTTCGACAAGAAGGTGATCCGGGCCGACTACGCCGCCGACCGCCTCGCGGTCACGCTGCTCGGCAAGGAGTGACGGACGGGCTCCTCTCCCATCACGGGAATACCCCTGGGGGGTATGGCGTTCCGTCTGACGGAACCCGCGAGGGGAGAGGAGCCCGCACCATGGAGCACCACCCGCACCACCCGACCGAGCACCACACCCACCCGCACCACGAGCACCATCCGCACCACGAGCACCAGCACCAGCACCACGCACACGGCCACGGGCAGCAGGCCGCCGGCCGCGACTCCGGCTGGTCCACCGCCGTCCGGGCCACCCTGCACTGCCTCACCGGCTGCGCCGCCGGCGAGATCCTCGGCATGGTCGTCGGCACCGCCCTCGGCCTGCACACCGGCGCCACCGTCGCGCTCTCGGTCGCACTGGCCTTCGTCCTCGGCTACGCCCTCACCATGCACGGGGTGCGGCGGGCCGGCCTGCCGCTCGGTGCGGCCCTGAAGGTCGCCCTCGCCGCCGACACCGTGTCGATCCTGGTCATGGAACTGATCGACAACACCGTCATGGTCGCGGTGCCCGGCGCCATGGACGCCGGACTCGGCAGGCCGCTGTTCTGGGCCTCCCTGCTGTTCTCCCTGACGGTCGCCTTCGCCCTCACCGTGCCGGTCAACCGGTGGCTGATCTCCCGCGGGCGCGGCCACGCCGCGGCCCACGCCCACCACTGAGCGGGCGTCAGCCGCCGGCGACCGTACCGGCCTCGGAGAGCGAGCCGATCCGGCCGAGCAGGTCGACGATCCTGGACTGCACGTCCTCGGTCGTCGACCGCTCGGCGAGGAACAGCACGGCCTCGCCCGTCCGCAGTCGCGGCAGGGCCTCCCGGTCCAGGCCGTCCGAGGTGTAGACGACCAGCGGGGTGCGGTGCAGCCGGTCGTTGGCGCGCAGCCAGTCCAGCAGGCCCAGCTGGCGGCGCTCGATCCGCTGCAGGTCCATCACCACCAGGTTCGGCTGGACGCTGCTGGCCCGGGCCACCGCCTCGTTCTCGTCCGGGGCGTGCTCGACGTGCATGCCGCGCCGCTCCAGGCTGGCGATCATCGCCCCGGCGACGTCCGGGTCGGACTCCACCAGCAGCACCCGCGGGGCGTGGTTCTCGCTGTCCCGCGGGGCCAGCGCCCGCAGCAGCACCGCCGGGTCGGCGCCGTACGCCGCGTCCCGGGCCGACAGCCCGATCCCGGCGGTGACCAGCACCGGCACCCGCCGGTTCAGCGCGGCGGTGCGCAGCGACTCCAGCGCCGTCCGGGTGATCGGCCCGGTCAGCGGGTCGACGAACAGCGCGGCCGGGAAGCCCGCCACCTGCGCGTCGACCTCCTCCCGGGAGCGCACGATCACCGGCCGGTAGCCGCGGTCCTGCAGCGCCTGCTTGGTGGAGGCGTCCGGCTCGGGCCACACCAGCAGCCGCCGCGGGCCGCCGTCGATCGCCGGCACCAGCACGGTCGGCTCGTCGGCGGGGACGGCCGCCGCCCCGGCCGGGGCCAGCTCGGACAGCGGCCGAGGAGGCGTCCGCGGCTCCAGCGCGGCCGGCTCCGCGGGCCGGGTCGGCGCGGGCAGCGCCGGCAGCTCGGGGGCACCGGACCGGCTGCCGTTCACGGCGGCCTCCGGCTGCGGGAAGGCACTGGGGAAGGCCGCGGCGAAGGCGCTCTGCAGCGGCCGAGGCGGGCTCAGTTCGCCCAGGCCGGTGCCGACTGGCTGCGGCTGCGCCGGGACGGGGACGGCGGGCTCGGGTACGGCAGGGCGCGCCGGTTCGAGCTCCGCACCCGTGGCCGGTGCGGCGCCGGCCGGCACCGGCAGGGCATCCGCGGACTGCTGCTGCGGGGCGGCGTCGGCCACGGCCGGCTCCGGCTCGGCGGGCACCGCGAGCCGCCGGCGGCGGCCGGTCGGCGGCACGGGCGGCGCGGCCTGGACGGGCGGGCCGGCCGGCAGGGCGTTCTCCAGACCCGGGTAGACCGGCATGCCGGGCTCCGGCACCCCGGGCAGGGCGATCGCACCGGCCGGGGTCTCGTCGGCCGCGGCCCGGCGCCGCCGCCGGGACGGCCGGGACTCCTCGGTGGGCGCGGCCTCCGACGAGCCGTCAGCCGCCGGGCGGGCGGCCGCGTCCACCGGCACGCCGGCCGGCGGGGTGTCGCCCTCGCCGGCCCGGTCGGGACGCTCCGGAGCCTGCTCGGCCGGGGCGACCGCCATCGGCCCGAGCGGGACGGGCCCGCTGCGGTCGTGGTCGGCGGGCTCCTGCGAGCCGCGCCCGACCGGCCCGGCCTGGCCGTTCTCCCGCCGCTCGGCCGGCCGCACCTCGGGGAGGTCCGGCAGCATCGCGGTGTCGGTCTCCTTGGGCACGCTCGGCCGTCCGGCCGCCGCCCGGGCCGCCGCCGGGTCGAGCGGCAGCTCGACCACGTACGTCGTCCCCGCGCCGGCGGGCAGCTCGTGCCGCTGCAGGACGCCGCCGTGCCGCTCGACCGTGCCGCGGGCGATCGGCAGGTGGACGGGGCTGGACTGCCGGGCCGGCCCGCGGACCTCGATCCGGGCGACCTCGCCGCGCTGCGCGGCCGCGACCACCACCATCGGTGCCTCCCCGCCGACCGGCGGCAGGGCGGGCACGCCGAGGGTGGGCGACGCGCCCGTCCCGGGCGCGTCCAGCGACGGCGTGATGCCGCTGACGTCGGCCACCAGGTGGGCGAGGGCGCGGGCCAGCCGCTCCCGGTCGGCGGTCACGTCGACGGCGGCCGCGTGCACCGAGTAGCGCACCCGCCCGGGGCCGACCAGCTCGCCGGCGTGCTCCACGGCGCGCTGGACGACCGCGTCCAGCCCGACCGGCTTGCGCTTGAGCTGCGTGCGCCCGCTCTCCGCGTCGGCCTCGAAGGCCTGGTGGGCGAGCACGCCCTCGATCAGGGTGCCGAACCGGCGGCACTCGTCGGCGAGCCGGCGCAGCGTCCAGTTGGCCTCCGGCCACAGCTGCCCGGCCGGGTCCGCGGCGAGCGCGTCGATCCGGCGGTGCAGCGCGGTGAGCGCGTCGCCGAGCTCCGTCTCCAGGACGGCGGTGAGGTGCTCGTTGCGGGCGACGAGCGCGAGCTCCTTCGTCCGGTCGGTGAACGTCATCACCGCGCCGACCAGCTGCTCGCCGTCCCGGACGGGGGCGGTGGTGAGGTCGACGGTGACCGGGCTGCCGTCCTTGCGCCACAGCACGGCGCCGCGCACCCGGTGCTTGCGCCCGGACAGCAGGGTGTCCATCAGGGCGGAGCCCTCCTGGGCGAGCGGGGTGCCGTCCGCCTGGGAGTGCTGGACCAGCGGGTGCAGCTCACGGCCGCCCAGCTCGCTGGCCCGGTAGTCGAGTATGTGCGCCGCCGCCGGGTTGACCAGCACCACCCGGCCGTCGAGGTCGACGCCGAGCACGCCCTCCGCGGCCGCCCGCAGGATCATCTCGGTCTGCTTGTGCTGCCGCCGCAGCTCCGCCTCCACGCCGAGGCGCCCGGACAGGTCGCGGACGAGCAGCAGCAGCAGGTCCTGCCCCGAGCCCTCGCGGTACGGGTCGTAGGGGACGTAGCCGCGGCCCTCGGCGGCGGCGCCGTCGTCGGTGAAGTCGTTGCCGGACACCTCGACCGGGAAGGTCCCGCCGTCGGTACGCCGGGCGGTCATCCGGACGGGCCTGTCCAGGCCCTCCGCCTCGGTGGTGGCCGGGCGCATCGAACCGGGGATCCGGCTGGGGTCGAACTCCGGCAGGAGGTCGAGCACGCCCCGCCCGACCAGGGAGGTGCCGGGGGCCTGCAGCGCCTCCACTGCGGCCTTGTTCGCGTCCACCACGGTGCCGTTGCTGTTCACCAGCAGCAGCGCGTCGGGCAGTGCGTCGAGTATCGCGGCGAGGCGAGCAGCGCCTCGGGTCGGCCTGCTGCTCACGTCGACAGGTCTCCTCACGGCTTGGGCCACGTCGGCGGGGCTCGCCGGCTGGTTGTCACGGCGGGCGCTCGCGGCTCGCGCTCTCCTCGGGCCCCGGCAGTATCTCATTGTTCTTTGCGCTGTGGACGACCCGCCTAGTAACGTTGTCGGTGGTTGGTGTCGGGCCCGTGGGCTGTGGCATCATCACTTGCGCACGGAGTGCGTCCGGGATTCCGGTCGTGGTCCGGGTGGAGGAGGCTTCGCCTAGTCCGGTCTATGGCGCCGCACTGCTAATGCGGTTTGGGCCTTAAAGCCCATCGAGGGTTCAAATCCCTCAGCCTCCGCCTCGTGAGAGCCCCGTCGGCAACAGCCGGCGGGGCTCTCTGCTTGTCCGGGGACTGCCCGGCGACTGCCCGGGGTCGGGCCGAGGGGCGCCCCCCGGGCCGTCCGCGGCCGGTTCCGGAAGGGCCCGGGGAGGCGCCGCGGGCGCCCGGGATCAATCGATTTCACCCCCGGTCGACGGTCATGTAATGTTGTCCCCGCACCGCCCCGGAGGCCAGCCGCCAGGGCGAGCGCTCATAGCTCAACGGATAGAGCACTTGACTACGGATCAAGAGGTTGCAGGTTCGAATCCTGCTGAGCGCACCACAACTCGCCGCAGCGCTCCTCCAGGGGATCGCCCAGGCGCTCATAGCTCAACGGATAGAGCACTTGACTACGGATCAAGAGGTTGCAGGTTCGAATCCTGCTGAGCGCACCACCCGAAGGCCCCGGACTCCGTCCGGGGCCTTCGTCGTTGCCGTCACTGCCCGGCCGGGGCGGCTCAGGCCAGTTCGGTGCGGTTGATCCAGGCGACGTCCCGCGGCTGCAGGAAGCGCTCCGCCGCCGTCGCCGGCCGGCTGCGGTCCAGGGTCCGCGGCACCGGGTCGTGGCGGACGAGCGAGGGGTCCGCGCCCAGGGCGGCCAGCCGGGCGGCCACCGCGGGTGCCAGGTCGGGCGGGCCGCTCAGCAGCACGTCCCGGCCCGCGCAGTCGCCGAGCCGGCCGAGGCCCGCGTGCAGCAGCGCCAGCGCCTCGGCGCGGCCGGCCCCGTCCGCGGGGGCGGCGAGCACCACCTCCAGCCGGGCGTACCGTTCGACCAGGGCGCGCACCGCGTCGAGGTCGTAGTGGTCGGCGTCGCTCCGGGCGCCGAGCAGGACGGTGACCGGCCGGGTGCCCGCCCGGGCGAGCTCCTCGACCACCGACTTGACCTGGGCCCAGCCGGTGCCGCCCGCGACGGCCAGCAGCGGGCGCCGGGACGCCGGGTCGAGCACCGCGGTGCCGAGCGGCGGCCCGAGCCGCAGCCGCTCGCCCGGCCGCACCGCGTCGACCAGGACGGGGGAGAGCAGGCCGTCCGGCACCCGGCGGACGTGCACGTCGAGGGTGCCGTCGGACCGCGGCGCGCAGCCGATCGAGAACGGGCGCCAGACCTGCGGCACCCGCGGGGAGCAGAGGGTGAGGTACTGGCCGGGGGTGAACGGGTAGGGCCGGTCGGGTGCGAGGGTGAGCACCGTCACGTCCGGGGCGGCGGGGTGCCGCCGCACCACCTCGGCCTGCCAGCAGGCCGGCGTCCCGGCGGGGACGGCCGCGGCGGCGTCGACCATCGCCCGGGAGATCACCGTCCACGCCTCGGTCCAGGCCTTCTCCTGCTCCTCGCTCCAGGCGTTCCCGGCGAACCGCCGCAGGGTGGCGAGCAGGCTGGCCCCCACGGCCGGGTAGTGCTCGGGCCGGGCGCCGAACTTGCGGTGGTCGCGGCCGAGGGCGGCGAGGTAACCGGCGAGCCGCTCGGGGTCGTCCAGCCGCTGGACCAGGTGGGTGATCGCGGCGAGCAGCCGGTCGCGCTGCTCCTCCATCCGCTCGGGGAACATCGCGCGGACGCCGGGGTTGTGGGCGAACAGGTGGGCGTAGAAGTAGGCGGTCAGCTGGTCGGCGCGGCGTTCGACCACCGCGAGGCCGGCCCGCAGGACCGCGGGGTCGAAGGCCACCGGAGCGTCCTCACCCGTCCGCCCCGGCCGGACCCGCGGCCACCAGTGCCCGGCCCATGGTGTCCGCGACCACGCCGTAGACCGCCGCCCAGGCCGCCTCCGCCTGCGGCGACCAGGCGTCGCCGGCGAAGTGCCGAAGGGTGGCGAGCAGGCTGACGCCCACCGCCGGGAAGTGCTCCGGCAGGGCGCCGTAGCTGGCGTGCCGGCGGCCGAGGTCGGTGAGGACGCCGACCAGGGTGTCGGTGTCCTCCAGGTGTTCGACCAGGGCGCCGAGGGCGGCGAACAGCCGGTCCTGCTGGTCGTCCAGGTGCTCGGCGAACAGCGCCCGGACGTCCGGGTGGTGTTCGAACAGGTGCTGGTAGAACCAGGCCGTCACCTCGGTCCCGTGGGGCTCGACGGCGGCGAAACTGCTCTTCACGAGTATGGGGTCGATGCTCACGTGCGCCGACTCTACTGACGGCCCGTCATGTCGAACAGGGCGCCTCGGAAGGTGATCGGAAAGGCCGGGGAAACCGGATCGCGATCCGGCCGCCGTGGCGGAAAACCGCCCGTCCGGCCGGTGCCGGCGGGGGCCGCGGGGGAGCGGCGACCAATCGGGTGCACCTCGGGACGCGCCCACGGGTGTCGGATCTTGACGGACCGTCGGACGTGCTTCGCTTTTGTCGGATGTTATGGCCGCGTCATCTCCGGCTGCGGCCCGGCCACGGCAGCGGAGGAGCGCCGGATGAACCGACGGCTTTGCCCGACGTCCCCCGCCCGCCGGGCCCTGGCGGCCGCGGCGGCCACCGGACTGCTGCTGCCCGCCGCACTCGCCTCCCCGGCCCCGGCCCAGCAGAGCCCCGCCGCCTGGAACCAGGACCGCACCGCGGCGCTGCCCTCCGGCCTCACCGTCCGGCTGGACTTCTCCCCCCTCCCCGGCATCACCGCCACCGCGGCCCCCGGAACCCTCGCCGGCCCGGCCGGGAACGCCGCGGTGTACGCGGACGGGATGCACCCCGGCGACCCCGCCGAGACCGTCGACATCGGCGCCGACCGCACCGCCGCGGACGGTTCCTGGCGCACCCTCGGCACGCTGCGGATCGCCTTCTCCCGGCCGATGCGCAATCCCCGGCTGCACGTGGGCGGCCTCGCCGCCCGGGCCACCGCGGCCACGGGCACCACCGCGACCGCCGTCCGGCTCACCGCCACCGGCGGCACCCCCGCCACCCCCACCCTGGCCGGCCGCACCCCCTGGACGGGCTGGACGGCGGCGGGCGACGAACTCGCCCCGCCCGCCGACGGGCAGGCCGACACCGCCGCCGACGGCGCCGGCACCCTCGAACTGACCGGCACCGTCGGCACCGCCACCCTCCGCCTGGAACGGCGGACCACCGCCCGGGACGGCTCCACCACCCCGCCGCCCGCGCTGCACACCTCCTGGTCGGTGACCCTCGACGAGTCGCTCGGCACCGCGCCCCAGGGCTACGGCAACGCCTCCCACCTGCTCTCCGACCTCTGGCTCGGCCGGGACGCGACCGACGACCGGCACCGCGAGCGCTCCGCCGCGGCGACCGCCGCCCGGCCTCTGGTGCCCGCCCCGGGCGGCACGGGGCCGGGCGCGGCACCGGGGGCCGCGGTGTCGGTGGACGGCGCACCTGGGGGGGTGGAGGAGCCGGCGGCACCCACCCGCCCCCTGGTGGAACTCCTCCCCTCCGGGCCGCGCAGCCTCTGGGCCAGCCCCGTCCCGCCGCGCACCGGCCCGGGCCGTGGCGAGTACCCGGGCGCCGACCCGACCCTCGCCTTCCCGGCCGAGGCCGCGACCGGCGACTACTACCGGGTCGACGTGCCCGTCGCACCCGGCGCAGGTCCGGCCGTCCTGGCCGGCTGGGTCGACTTCGACCGCAACGGCCGCT
Organism: Kitasatospora sp. NPDC093679; assembly: GCF_040683455.1. Classification (NCBI taxonomy): domain Bacteria; kingdom Bacillati; phylum Actinomycetota; class Actinomycetes; order Kitasatosporales; family Streptomycetaceae; genus Kitasatospora; species Kitasatospora sp. NPDC093679. The sequence goes on along the minus strand of NZ_JBFBDW010000008.1, from coordinate 178,768 downwards.
TCGACCCCCTGGAGCGGGTGCAGGCGGAGGTCCCGCAGGGCGCCACCACCGCCCGCCTGGAGTGGGCGGTCACCGGCAAGGTGGTCGCCGGGGAGACCTGGGCCCGGCTGCGGATCGCCCGGGACGCCTCACAACTCGTCACCGCGGGCGGCTTCGCCGACTCCGGACAGGTCGTCGACCAGCGCATCCGGCTCGCCGCGGGCTCCGCCCGCCCCGAGCTCTCCGCGCCGGTCGACGGCACCGTCACCGCCGAGGTCCGGCCCCAGGTGGCCGGCACCGCCCCCGCCGGGGCGAGCGTGGCCGTCGCCGAGGGCGACCGCACCCTCTGCACGGCCGCGACCGCCCAGGACGGCGGCTGGAACTGCCGCCCCGGACAGGCGCTGGCCGACGGCGAGCACACGCTGACCGCGGTGGCGACCACGCGCGCCGGCGCCGCGCTCCGCAGTGAAGCCGTCCGGCTGACCGTCAAGACCGCTCCGCCGGCGGCCCCCGCGCTCACGCTACCCGCATTCACCAACGACCCCGGCCTGCTCGTCACCGGCACCGGCGAGCCCGGCAGCACCGTCTCGGTCACCGAGGCCGGAAGGACCCCGCGGGCCGCGGGCGAACTCTGCAGCACCGGCGTCGGGCCGGACGGCACCTGGTCCTGCCTGCCGGTGGAGAGCCTCGACGACGGCGTCCACCGGCTGACCGGAACCGCGGCCGACGCGGCGGGGAACACCGCTCGCGGCACCGAGACGGCGCTCACCGTGGACACCATCGCACCCGCCGGCCCCCTCCTGGAGGTACCGAAGGCCGGCGCCGCCGTCGGGTCCCGCCCGCGGTTCGCCGGGCGGGCGGAGGCCGCGGCCACCGTCACCGTCACCGCCGGCCCGAAGACGGGCGGCGGCGAGCGGATCGCCCTGTGCAGCGGGGTCGCCGGTGCGGACGGCGCCTGGTCCTGCACCGCCGGGCATGCGGCGCCGGACGGCGAACGGGCACTGGTCGCCACCGCCACCGACCGTGCGGGGAACAGCACCGCCGGCGAGCCGGTGACCGTGCTGGTCGCGGTGGAGCCCGCCCCGTCGCCCGGGGCCACCGACCCGTCCGTACCGTCGTCGCCCGGCGCCGCGTCCCCGCAGCCGACGAGCCCGCAGCCGGGGAGCCCGCCGGCCGTTTCGCCGCCCGTCGCCGGCGCCCCGGCCGGTGACCCGCCCGTGGCCGAGGCGGGCACCCCGGCCGCTTCGCCGCCCGCGGCCGACCCGGGGGCGCCCTCCGCCGGGGCCGGGACTGACCCGTCCGGCCGGGTCCGTGCGGTGCCGCCGCAGGCCGGGCACCGTCCGGCCGGGGGGCCGGTGTCCGCCGCGGGCCGGGCGCTCGCCGCCCACGGCGGCCTGCTCGCGGGCCTGGCAGGCCTGGCGTGTCTGGCGGCCGCCGGACTGCTGCTGCGTCGGGTGTTCGCCCGCGGTCCGGGCAGTCGCCGCAAGAGATGATGCATCGTCAGTTCATCGCGTGGGGTGGGGATTCGACACGCCCAGCGCGCCCGAAATGTCTCATTTGATGACTTGTCGACCTAGCCTGGAATCCGGTGCGGGCCGCCCTCGCCCGATCCGGCCGCCCCGCCTTGCCGCACCCGAACCCGAGGACCGTGCATGGACGTCACCCGCGACTCATCGCCACGACCCGCCCCCCGGCCCGCCGGCCCGCCCGACCCGGCGGCGGGCGGCCCCGGAGCCGGAACGGCCGGATCCGCCGCCGCCACCGGCAAGGCCCAGCCCGTCCGTGCCGACAGCGGCGGCCTCACCGCCCCGGGCCCCGGCAGGACCTCCCGGGCCGCGGCGCCGGAGGACCCGCCCACCCGCCAGCTGACCCCCGTCCGCGCCGACCCGGACACCGAGACCACCACGACCCGCCGGCCGCCCCGCGTCGACCAGGCGCTGCGCGAACGGCACGCCTTCGCGCTGCCCGGCTGGCTGGCACTGCTGCTCCTGCTGCTGGGCACCACCGGACTGCTGGTGATCCTCGTCCGCGCCGGCGTGCTGCCCGAGTTCGAGGCGCTGCCGGACATCCGGACCGGGGCCGTGCGCCGCGACGGGCCCACCGGGCTGAGCGGCGCGGAGATCGCCGCCGTCGCCGCCGTCGGCCTGCTGCTGGTGGCCGTACTGGCCGGGCTGCTCTCCAACCCCGGCGGCGAGGCCAGGGTGCTCACCCGCTGGGGGCGCTACCGCGGCACCGTCCGCCGGGCCGGCCTGCTGTGGGTCAACCCGCTGGTCCGTCGCCGCCGCGTCGACGTACGGCTGCGCCACTGGCGCAGCGACCCGGTGACGGTCACCGACCGCACCGGCACCCCGATCGTCGTCCGGCTGCTGGTCGTCTGGCGGGTCCGGGACACCGCCCGGGCGGTGCTGTCGGTGGCCGCGCACGAGGCGTACCTGCGCGAACAGATCCACGCCGTGCTCAGCCGCACCGCCAGCCGGCTGCCCTGCGACTCCAACGCCGGCCCCGGCCCCGCGCTCCGGGACGGCCAGTGGTTCGCCGACGAGCTCAGCCGCGCCCTCGCAGCCGAGGCCCACCCGGCCGGCCTGGAGGTGTACTCGGTCCAACCGATCGCCCTCGACTACGCACCCGAGGTCGCCGAGTCGATGCGCCGCCGCCGCCTCGCCGACCTGGACGCGGGACTGCGGACCGTCCTGGTCGACGACGCCGTCGAGGCGGCCGCGCTCGCCGTCCGCCGCCTCGAACGCGCCACCGCCCACCAGCTCGACGAGGCCGCCCGCAGCGCCCTGATGGAACAACTGCTGGTGGCCTTCGTCGCCCCGGCCGGGGTCAGCGCCCCGGTGCCCGCGCCGGCCGTCCGGCCGGCCCGCAAGGAGCCCGCCGGACGCAAGGAGGGGCGGCCGGCGTGACCGTGCCCGCCGGTCGCCGCCACCCGCTCCGCCCGAACGCTCCGCCCGCCCGAACGCTCCGCCCGCCCGGGGCAGCCGCCCGTCCACAGCCCGTGGACGGGCGGCTGCCGTCCGGGGACGCACCCTCAGGCGGAGGCCGCGTCCAGCAGGGCGAGCTCCTCCTCCGCCAGCCGCAGGTCGATCGCGGCCAGCAGCGGCGGTAGCTGCTCGGCGGTGCGGGCGGACGCGATCGGCGAGGCCACCGTCGGCCGGGCGGCCAGCCAGGCCAGCGCCACCGTGGCGGGCTCCACCCCGCGGGCGGCGGCCACCTTGTCCAGCGCCTCCAGCACCAGCGGACCCCGCGGCTCCGCCAGATACCGGGCCGCCCCCTGGGCGCGGGCGCTCGGCACCTCGCCGCCGCCCGGGCGGTACTTGCCGGTCAGGAACCCGGAGGCCAGCGCGTAGTACGGCACGGCGGACAGCCCGTTCGCCGCCACCACGCCCGCCAGGGGGCCCTCGTAGGTCCCGCGGGAGACCAGGTTGTAGTGCGGCTGCACCGCCACGTACCGGGCCAGGCCCTCGCGGTCGGAGAAGGCCAGCGACTCGGCGAGCCGGTCGGCGCCGATGTTCGAGGCGGCGATCTCGCGGACCTTGCCCTCCCGCACCAGCTCGTCCAGCGCCGTGACGATCTCCTCCACCGGCGTCGCCGGGTCGTCCCGGTGGGTGTAGAAGAGGTCGATCCGCTCGATGCCCAGCCGGACGAGCGACTCCTCGGCGCCCCGCTTGATGTTCGACGCCCGCAGACCGGGCGCGTCCGGGTGCATGCCGACCTTGGTGGCGATCACGACCCCGTCGCGGTTGCCGCGGCTGCGCAGCCAGGTGCCGATCACGGTCTCGGACTCGCCGCCGGTGTTGCCGGGCACCCAGGAGGAGTACATGTCGGCGGTGTCGACGAAGTTGCCGCCGGCCGCCGCGTAGGCGTCGAGGACGGCGAAGGACTGGGCCTCGTCCGCCGTCCAGCCGAAGACGTTGCCGCCGAGGCAGAGCGGCGAGACGGCCAGGTCGGAGGTGCCGAGGATCACCCGGCGGGCGTCGGTGCGGTAGTCGGTCATGCCGCGGTTCAACCCGATCCGCGGGCGGGCTGTTCCGGAGCCCGGCCGGAGTTCACGGTCCTGTCGCACGGGCGTAGCACGTGCAGGTGGGGGGAGCGTGTGGAGATCACCCCGCCGAGGGGTCCGGGGTGTTCCGCGGGCGGCCTCGTTGGCTAGAGTCCTCGCCATGGCTGACAACGACTACGACCCCGCCGGCAGCACCCAGATGTTCCGGGCGTTCGTCGACGAGACCCCGGCCCCGCAGGCCCCCGGCTCCGTCAACACCTACGGCAGCAGCTCCTCCGGCCGGGGCGGTGTGATCGCCGCCGTGGTGGTGGTCGCCCTCCTCGTCGTCGGCGGCGTGGTCTGGCTCGCCGTCAAGTAGCCGGCGTCGAGCAGGCGGCCCGGAGCGCGGGCCCCGGGGTGCGGCGCGGTCCCTACACTGATCGGGCCCGCGCCCGCCGTCCCCCGCGCACCAGGAGGCCTTCCGTGACCCAGCCCACCGAGACCGCGCGCAGTCTGGGTCTCAGAGGTGCCGTGAACGCCCGTGACCTGGGCGGCTACCGGACGGCCGACGGCCGGGTGCTCAAGCCGGGCACCGCCCTGCGCGCGGACGCGCTCAACCGGCTCGGCGAGGACGACCTCGCCCTGCTCGCCGACCACGGGCTGCGCCAGATCGTCGACCTGCGCAGCCTCGACGAGGTCCGCGAGGCCGGCCCGGACATCGTCCGCGGGTTGCCCACCGCGGAGATCGCCGCCGCGGAGCTCTCCGCCACCCCGGTGACCGTCGAGCGGACCACCGACGACGGCATCACCTTGCACCACCTGCCGGTCTTCGCCCGCGAGTTCGACATCTACGTCGCACTGCGCAACGCGCTCGCCGACCGCGACGCCGACAAGCAGCGCGCCCTGCTCGGCGACGGCCGGGCCGAGGGCATGATGATCGGCCTCTACCGCTGGTTCGTCACCGACGCCGTCGCCCGCGAGCGCTTCGCCACGGTGGTCCGGCTGCTCGCCGAGCCCGGCGGCACCCCTCTGCTCTTCCACTGCTCGGCCGGCAAGGACCGCACCGGCTGGGCGGCCGCCCTGGTGCTGACCGCCCTCGGCGTCGACCGCGACACCGTCTACGCGGACTACCTGCTCACCAACGAGCGCTCCGCCGCCATCGTCGAGCACGTGGTGGACAGCTTCGGCACCCGCGGTCTGATGAAGGAGCCCGCGCTGCTGCTGCCGATCTTCCGCGCGGACCGGAACTACCTCGACGCCGCGTTCGAGGAGGTCGCCGCGGGTTGGCCGACCTTCGAGGACTTCTGGCGCGACGGCCTCGGCCTGGACGGCGCCGTACTGGACGGGCTGCGCGCCAACCTGCTCGCCTGACCCGCCCCGGCGCCGCCCGGACCGTCCGCCGCCCCCGGTCGCCCCGGGCCTCCCGGTGGCTCCCGTCAGTCCTCCGTCAGCCCTCCGCGGTCAGCCCGGCCCGGAGCTGGGCGAGGGTCTTGGTGAGCAGCCGGGAGACGTGCATCTGGGAGATCCCGATCTCCTCGCCGATCTGCGACTGCGTCAGGTTGCCGAAGAAGCGCAGCATGATGATCCGCCGCTCGCGCGTCGGCAGCTTGGCCAGCAGCGGCTTCAGCGACTCGCGGTACTCCACGCCCTCCAGCGCCAGGTCGTCGTAGCCGAGCCGGTCGGCCAGCGGGCCCTCGCCGTCCTCCTCGCTGGGCGCGGAGTCGAGCGAGGAGGCGGTGTACGCGTTGCCGACGGCGAGGCCCTCGACGACGTCCTCCTCACTGACACCGAGGCAGACCGCCAGCTCGGCGACGGTGGGGGAGCGGTCGAGCTTCTGCGAGAGCTCGTCGCCCGCCTTGGTGAGGGCCAGCCGCAGCTCCTGCAGGCGCCGGGGCACCCGCACCGACCAGCTGGTGTCCCGGAAGAAGCGCTTGATCTCGCCGACCACCGTCGGCATCGCGAAGGTCGGGAACTCCACCCCGCGGTCCGGGTCGAAGCGGTCGATCGCCTTGATCAGGCCGATCGTGCCGACCTGGACGATGTCCTCCATCGGCTCGTTGCGGCTGCGGAACCGCGCCGAGGCGTAGCGCACCAGCGGCAGGTTGAGCTCGATCAGGGTGTCGCGGACGTAGGTGTGCTCCGCGCCGCCCGGCTCCAGCGCCGCCAGCCGGCGGAAGAGCGAGCGCGAGAGCGTCCGGGTGTCCAGCGGGCGCTCGCCGACCACCGGGTCGGCCGTCCGCACGGGCCCGGCCGCCCCGGCGGCCTCCGTCGTGCCGGTGGCACCGAGGGCCGCTGCGGCGGCCCCGGGCGGCGGTGCGCCGACAGACTCCTGCTCCCCGGCCTGCTGCTGCGGGAACGCCCGCAGCACGGCCCGCACCCCGGCCGCCCGCTCCCCAGGGATCTCCTCGACGACCGCACCGACCGGTTCTCCGGACACGCGCCCCACCCCCTCGTGACTGACTGTTCAACGGGCACCAGCACAGCGTGGTTCCCGCATCGGACCCTCCCTCCACCCCCCATACCGGCCCACCGGCCCCGGCAAACCCGGCCGTCGCGAGATGTCACACGGCGGTAACGCGGCGCGATCTTCCGGCGGGCTCACTCCTCCCAGGAGTTGCCGGTCCGCAGCCGGGTGAGGATGCGCGACAGCAGCCGGGAGACGTGCATCTGGGACATCCCCAGCTCGGTGGAGATCTGCGACTGCGTCAGGTTGGCGAAGAAGCGCAGCATGATGATCCGGCGCTCCCGCTCGGGCAGCTGCACCAGCAGGTGGCGGACCATGTCCCGGTGCTCGACGTCGGCGAGCGCGGAGTCCTCGTAGCCGAGCCGGTCCAGCAGGGCGAGCCCGCCCTCGTGCTCCTGCGCCGCCTCCAGCGAGGCGGCGTTGTACGCCCGGCCGGCGTCCAGGCAGGCCCGGACGTCCTCCTCGGGGATGCGCAGGCAGGCGGCGATCTCCGGCACCTTGGGCGCCCGCCCGTGGGTGACGGTCAGCTCCTCCATCGCGCCGCTGACCTGCACCCACAGCTCCTGGAGCCGGCGCGGCACGTGCATGGTGCGGACGTTGTCCCGGAAGTAGCGCTTGATCTCGCCGAGGATGGTCGGCAGCGCGTACGTCGGGAACTGCACGCCGCGGCTCGGGTCGAAGCGGTCGATGGCGTTGATCAGGCCGATCGTGCCGACCTGGACGATGTCCTCCATCGGCTCGCTGCGGCTGCGGAAGCGGGTGGCCGCGTACCGGACCAGCGGGATGTTGATCTCGATCAGGGCGGCCCGGACGCGTTCGCGTTCCGGGGCGCCCGGGGGCAGTTCGGCGAGCCGCTCGAAGAGGACCCGGGTGAGCGTGCGGACGTCCACCGGGGTGCGGGTGCCGCTCTGGCGGTCCCTCAGCCCGGCGGCCTTCAGCTCCGCGACGAGACTGTCCGCGGGCGGCGGGGCGGACTGCTCCCCGTCGGTGCCCCGCGCGCTGTCCTGTGTCCGCACGGACACGTCACCCCTCCCAGAGTCGACATCTGCGATCCGGCCGCCGCCTGGGCGGCCCGGCCGTGCTCACCACCTCGCCAGATCAGGCAAAACCGGTCATAGCATCACAAGTCGTCCACATCGGCGGCAAGCACCGCTCGTAGGCGTGTTGGCTGACAGTGCGCCGTCGGCCGATGTGTGCTGCGGCCCCCCGCCCGGGGTCGGGGCGGAGGGCCGAGTGGTGGTGCGTGTGCGATGCGACTGTACGGGGATCAGACCTCGACGTCGGCGATCACCCAGGTGGCGAACTCCCGCCACTGACCCGCGGCGGCCTGGTGGGCCGGGTGGGTCAGGTAGGCCTGCAGCGCGTCCCGGTCCTCGACCAGGCTGTTGATCGCGTAGTCGTAGGCGATGTCGCGCACGGTGGTGTTCCAGCCGCACTCCCACTCGCGCAGCTCGGGGATCTGCGGGCCGAGCTCCTCGAACGCCTTCGCGCCGGCGATCGCCCGCTCGTCGTCCTTCAGGACGCCGTCGTTGAGCTTGAACAGGACCAGGTGCCGGATCACGATGCCGCTCCTAGCTGGAAGGGTGGACGAACCCCGCCACGGTAGCCGCTGACCGGCCGGGCTCAGTTCACCAGGCCGGTCATGAAGGTCCCGACCGCCTTAGCGGCGTCCGAGATCCCCACGAAGCCGGACTGCACCAGCTCCGCCGCCCGGGTGGGCGACGTGATGATCGTGTAGATCACGAAGATGAGCAGGAGATACATGCCGATCTTCTTCGCCTGAGCCATCGAACGGGCCTGCCTCCCTGCCGCGGGGCCGCCGTCGCTCTCCCCGGGCGCCCTCCTGCTGCTGCGCAGCTTATCCACCGGACGGCCCATCGGGTGAGAGCGGCGTTCACTCCCCGGGACGAAGGTCCCCGCGAGTGGGGGCTTTGTACGGGTGCCCGCCCGCGGGCGGTGGCGCACGATGGAGGAGTGCCGCGGGATCTGGCAGGAATCCCCGGTGCAGGGAACCGGGACTCCCCGCTGTGGGACCGCGCGCCGCAGCTTCCCCCTGATGCGGCGCCGGTGGTGGGAGTCCCGACGGGGGCGCGGCCCGGTTCCCCCGGGGCCGCGCCCCCTCCGGCACCCCGAACGCACCCCCCGAACGCCACCCGGCCCCGAGCCCGGTGGCGTTCCTGCTCCCCTGACGTCCCGCCAACGGCCCCCGGCCGCCCACGCGTTCACCCGCGAGGCCCGGAGGCACGTCGAAGGGCCCCGACCGGTCCGGTCGGGGCCCTTCGTGAAGCGGTAGCGGTGGGATTCGAACCCACGGTGGAGTTGCCCCCACACACGCTTTCGAGGCGTGCTCCTTTGGCCGCTCGGACACGCTACCGAGAGAGACTCTACCGGACGGGTCGGGCGGTGACGAAATCCGTATTCAGCGCTGGGTCTCGAAGAAGGCCAGCAGCTGTGCGGAGCATTCCTCGGCGAGCACACCGGGGACGACCTCGGGGCGGTGGTTCAGCCGGCGGTCGCGCATCACGTCGAAGAGCGAGCCGGCCGCGCCGGCCTTGGGGTCGAGGGCGCCGTAGACGACCCGGTCGATCCGGGAGAGCACCAGCGCCCCGGCGCACATGGTGCACGGCTCCAGGGTGACGACCAGGGTGCAGCCGCCGAGGCGCCACTCGCCGACGGCCGCGGCCGCCTGCCGGATCGCCACCACCTCGGCGTGCCCGGTCGGGTCGCCGTTCGCCTCGCGCACGTTGTGGCCGCGTCCGATCACCGCGCCGTCGGGCCCGAGCACGAGAGCCCCGACCGGTACGTCCCCGGTGGAGGTGGCCAGTGCCGCCTCGTCCATGGCGAGGCGCATCAGGTCCTTCCACCGGTCGCGTACCGGGTCGGGGCGGACGGGGGCCGGAAGGGGGTGGATCTGCGGGGCGGGTGCGGACGGCATGGCACCAGTGTCGGGCACCGGCTCGGGCGCTACCGAACGGCCTCCAGGACCTCGCCCGCGCCGAGCGCGTCGGCGATCTCGGCGAGCGCGTCGCCGGGCACCGCGCCCTCGCCGGCCAGGCCCAGGAGGTCCTTGGCGGACAGGCCGAAGTCGGCGAGCAGGTCGGAGTCCCCGAGCGGCCCCGCCTGGGCGCCGGCCGGACCGGCTGCGTCCTCGTCCTCGTCCGCGTCGTCCGCGGCCTCCAGCGCGGCCTCCTCGTCGTCCTCGACGTCCGCGACCAGGGCGTCGATGTCGTCGAAGTCCTCGGCCTCGATCAGTTCGTCGGTCAGCACCGAGCCGTACGAGCTGCGCGCCGCGGCGGCGCCGTCGGAGACGAAGATGCGCGGGTCGTCCTCGCCGTCCACGCGGACGACGGCGAACCAGGCGTCCTCCTGTTCGATGAAGACCAGGACGCTGTCGTCGTCCTGGGCGGCCTCCCGGGCCAGGTCGGCCAGGTCGGCCAGGGTTTCGACGTCGTCGAGCTCCGTCTCGCTCACATCCCACCCGCCATCGGTGCGAGCAAGCACTGCAGCGAAGTACGCCACCAGGGACACTCCCAAGATTGGTCTCGGCTGTAGGCGATCTCGGGCGAACGCGGTCTGGCCGCCCCCGCGCCAGAAACGGTCCGCTGTTCGGACCGTCCCTCCGGCATCGTGACAGAAAGCCCGGCGCTGCGGGGGGTGTTCTGCAGCGCGTCTTTGCAGGTCGTGTCGGAATGGCTGGTCGGCGGCCGACGGGTCGCGGACTCCTCCGTCAGATGCGGAAGGTTCGCATCCGCATGGCCTCGCGCATCCGCCGCTCCTTGGTGCGCCGTGGCTGCACCCGGGCCCGCAGCTCGCGCGCCTCGGCGAGCTCGCGGAGGAACAGGGCGCGGCGCTTGCGGCGCTGCGCCTCGGTCTCGGGGGCGTCGGGCCCCGACTCGTCTGTCGAGCCGGCCCCGGGGTCCGGGTTGCTCTTCATACGGTCCGACTTTCCCAGAAGTGTCCGCTTGATACCAGGGCGAAGGTCTCGGTTCGGCTTCCCCGGTTCCGGCCCGTCCACACCTCGTTCCCGGCCGCTCCCCGGCGAGTCGTACGCACGTGCCCGTGCCCGTTATGGTCGAGACATGCGTCTCCACGTCGTCGACCACCCCCTGGTCGCCCACAAGCTCTCCACCCTGCGCGACGAGCGCACCGACTCGCCGACCTTCCGCCGCCTGACCGACGAGCTGGTCACCCTGCTCGCCTACGAGGCCACCCGGAACGTCCGGACCGAGCCGGTGGAGGTCACCACCCCGGTCGCCGTCACCACCGGCACCCGGCTGAGCCACCCGCGGCCGCTGGTCGTCCCGATCCTGCGGGCCGGTCTCGGCATGCTGGACGGCATGACCCGGCTGCTGCCGACCGCCGAGGTCGGCTTCCTGGGCATGGTCCGCAACGAGGAGACGCTGGAGGCGTCCACCTACGCGACGCGGATGCCCGACGACCTCTCCGGACGCCAGGTCTTCGTCCTCGACCCGATGCTCGCCACCGGCGGCACCCTGGTCGCCGCCGTCCGGATGCTGCTCGAGCGCGGCGCCACGGACGTCACCGGTGTGGTGCTGCTGGCCGCCCCGGAGGGCGTCGCGGTGGTCGAGAAGGAGCTGGCCGACCAGCCCGTCAAGATCGTCACCGCCGCGCTGGACGAGCGCCTCAACGAGCACGGCTACATCGTCCCCGGCCTCGGCGACGCGGGCGACCGCCTGTACGGCACCGCCGGCTGACCCACCGCGCCGGAAGCACGAAGGGCCCCGCTCCTCCCGGAGGAGCGGGGCCCTTCGCGTGGCTGCCGGTGTGCGGCGGCCGGCCGGAGCCGGGCCGTTCAGCAGGAGCCGGGCTGCGGCGACGGGGTCGGGGACGGCTTGGTGGCCTCGGCCAGGGCCGCGGCCGCCTGGGTCGGGTCGAGCAGGGCGGCGAAGCTGTCGCCGAGGACGAAGTCGACCGTCGCGTCCGTCCGGGCGTCGGCCGTCCTGGCGGCGCTCGCCACCTGCGAGCCGAGCAGCGTGGCCGCGCCGAGGCCGGCCGGACCGCTGATCACCTGCACGGTGCCGGGCACCTTCTTGTCCAGCGCGGCCGGGGCGTTGCCGACCTGGCCGATGGTGAAGCCGCGCTTCTTCAGCTCCTCCGCGGTGCGGGCGGCCATGCCGGACTTGTCGGTGGCGTTGTAGACGTTGACCGTCACCGCCTGCGGCTGCGGGACGGCGGTACTGGTGGCGCCGGGGGCCGGGGAGGCCGCGCCGGAGGCGGCGTCCGACGCCGCCGGAGCGGCCAGCGGCTTGCCGGAGGCGCCGGGGGCCGGACACGCCTGTGCGGAGGCGTGCCGGCCGCGGAAGATGTCGTAGAGCTGGACGCCGCCGAGGGCGACCAGCGACAGGGCGAGCAGGACGCCGATGCCGGCCAGCACCTTGCGGCTCCTGCGGGGAGGGCGGCCCAGGCGGGGGTAGGAGTTACCGGTGATCCGGTACTGCTTCCCCTTCAGTCCCTGGGGGGTCAGCATGCTCACGTCGGTGTCCCCCTCGTGCCAGGACAGGCTCGGACAGGCTCGGTCTCGGGTGCGGCCAAAAAGGGGCGTACGCCGGGAAATCGGCCGTTGTTCAGCAGATTAGTGCTACAGCTGCTGTGAAGGTACTAAATGATCATCATCTGGAGTACCCCGGCACCCGAAAGGATGTACCGGCGCCCCTCCGGGGTGTCCGCGGGGGTCCGCGAGAGGTGGTTCGTACCCGGCCCGGGGCCGGTCAGTCCATCTCCAGCACGCGCGCGTGCAGCACCTGGCGCTGCTGCAGCGCGGCCCGTACCGCGCGGTGCAGTCCGTCCTCCAGGTAGAGGTCGCCGTGCCACTTCACCACGTGCGCGAAGAGGTCCCCGTAGAACGTGGAGTCCTCCGCGAGGAGCGTTTCCAGATCGAGCTGACCCTTGGTGGTGACCAGCTGGTCCAGCCGCACCGGACGCGGCGCGACGTCCGCCCACTGGCGGGTGCTGGTCCGGCCGTGATCCGGGTACGGCCGCCCGTTGCCGATGCGCTTGAAGATCACACGGAAAGCCTACCGTCATGCGTGCGGGGGGCGCAGCAAGCGCGGCGTTACCCGTCCGGTTCCGAGTACGGCGGTTTGATGGTGGAAATCCCTTTTGCCAGCTCTGCCCGGGAGCCCGCCGAGATGACCGACCCCCACACCCCCGACGCCGCGGCGCTCCCCGCCGCCGTCCGGGCGATCGCCGACGGGTACGCCTTCACCGGCCCCGCGCTCGACCTCGGCGCCGCGATCGACGGCACCACCGCGTACCCCGCGGCGCAGGTGCGCGTCCCGCTCGGCGTGCTCAACCGGCACGGACTCGTCGCCGGCGCCACCGGCACCGGCAAGACCAAGACCCTCCAGCTCATCGCCGAACAGCTCTCCGCCCAGGGCGTCCCGGTCTTCCTCGCCGACGTCAAGGGCGACGTCTCCGGCATCGCCGCCCCCGGCGTGCCGGGCGAGCGGATCGCCGCCCGCGCCGCCGAGGTCGGCCGGCCGTGGACGCCGCAGGGCTGCCCCGCCGAGTTCTACGCCCTCGGCGGGCAGGGCACCGGCATCCCCGTCCGGGCCACCCTCACCAGCTTCGGCCCGCTGCTGCTCGCCAAGGTGCTGGAACTCAACGAGACCCAGGAGGCCTCGCTCGGCCTGGTCTTCCACTACGCCGACCGGGCGGGCCTCGAACTCCACGACCTCAAGGACCTCTCCGCCGTCATCGGCTTCCTCACCTCCCCGGAGGGCAAGGAGGAGCTCAAGGGCATCGGCGGGCTGTCCGCCGCGACCGCCGGGGTGATCCTGCGTTCGCTGACCGTGCTCGACGACGAGGGCGCCGGCGCGTTCTTCGGCGAGCCCGAGTTCGACACCGCCGACCTGCTGCGCACCGCGGCCGACGGCCGCGGCACGGTCTCCGTCCTGGAACTCCCGGCGGTGCAGGACCGGCCGCGGCTGTTCTCCACCTTCCTGATGTGGCTGCTCGCCGACCTGTACCAGGAGCTGCCGGAGGTCGGCGACCTCGACCGGCCGAAGCTGGTCTTCTTCTTCGACGAGGCGCACCTGCTCTTCAAGGGCGCGTCCAAGGCCTTCCTGGAGGCGATCACCCAGACCGTCCGGCTGATCCGCTCGAAGGGCGTCGGCATCTTCTTCGTCACCCAGACGCCGAAGGACGTCCCCGCCGACGTGCTGGCGCAGCTCGGCAACCGGGTGCAGCACGCGCTGCGGGCCTTCACCCCGGACGACGCCAAGGCGCTCAAGGCCACCGTCTCGACCTTCCCGCGGTCCCCGTACGACCTCGCCGAGGTGCTCACCGGGCTGGGCACCGGCGAGGCGGTGGTCACGGTGCTGTCCGAGCGGGGCGCGCCGACACCGGTCGCGCCGACCCGGCTCGCGGCCCCGCAGTCGCTGATGGGGCCGCTGGAGCCGGCCGTCCTGCGGGCCGCGGTGGACGGCTCGCCGCTGGCGCCGCGCTACCGCGACGCGATCGACCGGGAGTCCGCGTACGAGAAGCTCGCCGCCCGGCCGGCCGCCCGTGCGGAGGAGCCGGCCCGGCCGGAGGCCCGCGAGCGGCCCGCACCGGCCGAGCGGCACCGGCCGGAGGCGGCGGAGCAGGAGGAGGGCGGGCTGATCGGTTCGCTGCTGCGCAGCCCGGCGCTGAAGTCCTTCGCCCGGTCGGCGGGCACCCAGCTCGGCCGCGAGATCACCCGGAGCCTGTTCGGCACCTCGCGGCGCCGCCGGTAGGGCCGGCCTCCGAGGGGCGCCCGGGTGGGCACGCCCCCGTGCGCCCCTGATGGGCCCTCACGGGAGCAGGGCGGCGCCGATGCGGTCGAGGGAGGAGAGGCGCATCAGGCCGTAGTGGTAGAACTCGACCTCGGGGACGCCGAGCTCACGCAGGACGGCGATCTTGGCGGCCAGGTTCGCCGGGCCGTCGCAGTCCTCGGCCATCGGGCGGAGGATCACCGCCATGGCCTCCGGCCGGACGCCGTGCAGGGCGAAGGCCGCCACCTTCTCGCGGACGGCCTCCGGGGTGCGGGCGTAGCCGAGGGTCTCGATCTGGTGGGCGGCGCCCGCCAGTGACGGGAGGTCGATGCCGGAGAGCCAGCCCTTGCCGGGCCCGGCGCCGTCCATGAAGGTCAGCCGCATGCCGCCGGCGGCGGCCGCCTGGGCGAGTTCCGCGGCGAGCGTGGTGACGGTGCGGGTGGCCGCGTCCAGGTAGGCGGCGAGGGCGCCGCCGGCGAATCCGTCCAGGGCGGCGGGTTCGGCGGCCCGCTTCCCGTCGGCGAGCCGGGCGCGCAGCTCGTCCCGGACGGCGGTGCGGACCTCCTCGGCGGGGACGCCGGAGGCGGAGGCGGCGGCCAGGCAGTGCGGGCAGAAGCAGATGCCGAGCAGGGCCTCCGCGACGGGCCCGAGGTCCTCGAAGTAGCGCTCGTGGTGGTAGCCGTGGCGCAGGCCGTGGAAGTGCAGGGACTCGGCGCGGATCGCGTCCACGCCGTACCGGCCGAGGTCCTCGACCAGGGTGCGGGCGTACTCGCGGACCTCCGGGTTGGCCGGGCACAGCTCGGTGAGGTGGCGGTCGCCGAAGGCGTTGGCGGGGGCGCAGTCCGGGTGCTGGAAGCCGAGCCGGTCGTTGTGGCAGAAGACCGTCCAGGCGTGCAGCTTGAGGCCGCGCCGGCCGGCCTCGGCGGCGGCCTCGGCGAACGGGTCGCGGTCGCCGATCGCGGTGGACGGCGCGGGGGCGAGGCGCCGGCCGGCCCAGCGCGCCGGGTCGGGACGGAAGTAGGCGGCGCCCGGTTCGAGGTAGCGGACCACCCGGTGCGGGTTGTGCGGGAAGACGTCGCGGGCCTCGTGGTAGACCGAGGCGAGGGTCAGGCCGCCCACGCCGGCCCGGTCGGTAAGGTGGCCGAAGAAGGTGTCGGCGCCCTCGTCCAGCAGGTCGGTGGCGAAGGCGAGGACGGACGACTCCACGGGGCGGCTCCGGGGCGGGCTGTGCGGGTGCGGCGGGTGCGTCCTCCACGCTAGCCCGGCACCCGGCATTGGTCTATACCTGACGGGTCGTGGCGGGCCCGGTGAGCGAGAGCGGGCGAGGACGGCAATGGCGCCGGTGTACCGGGACTACGACCACGAGGAGCTCGCGCGCGAGTACTCGCCGAGCAGCTGCGTCGAGGACATCGCGGTCGAGCTGGCCGCCTACGCGGCGCGCAGCGAGGACGCGTACACGGCGCTGGAGGTCCGCCGCGACCTGCGGTACGGCCCGGCGGAGCCCGAGCTGGTCGACTTCTTCCCGCCCCGCGGGCCCGTCCCGGACGGCGGCGCCCCGCTGCACGTCTTCGTGCACGGCGGCTACTGGCAGGAGCTGGACAAGACCGACTCCGCGTTCGCCGCCCCCGACTTCACCGCCCGCGGCACCGCCTACGCCGCCGTCGGCTACGGGCTGGCCCCGCACTGGCCGCTGGACGCGATCGTCGACCAGGTCCGCCGCGCCCTGCACTGGCTGCTCGACCACGCCGAGGAGCTCGGCGTCGACCCGGGCCGCGTCCAGCTCAGCGGCAGCTCGGCCGGTGCGCACCTGGCCGCCATGGCCCTGCTCGGCCCGGCCGCCCCGAGCGGCCGCCGGGTCTCCGGCGCGGTGCTGCTCAGCGGCGTCTACGACCTGGAGCCGATCGCCCTCACCTACGTCAACGACGCGCTCGGCCTGGACGCCGACGCCGCCCGCCGCAACAGCCCGCTGCACCTGCTCGCCGACGGCCCGGCGCTGCCGCCGCTGCTGCTCGTCCGCGGCGAGCACGAGACCGCCGAGTTCGGGCGCCAGCAGGAGGAGTTCGCGGCCGCCGCCCGCCGGGCCGGGGCCGCGGTGGAGACGGCGGTCGCCGCCGGGCGCAACCACTTCGACCTGCCGCTCGACCTGGGCCGCGCCGACACCCCGCTCGGCGCGGCCGTGGCGGCGCAGTCGGCTGCCTAGACTTCCGTCGTACCGCCACCCGCAGTGCGACGAAGGAGAAGGTGCCCGGCCCATGACGAACCGTCCGCCGCTGCCCTACGAATTCCTGCCGAAGGTCCCGGCCTTCGAGCTGACCAGCCGTGACCTCACCGAGGGCGCCGTGATGCCGGACGCGCACGTGCACGCGCTCGGCAACCGGTCGCCGCACCTGGCCTGGTCCGGCTTCCCCGCCGAGACCCGCGGCTTCGCGGTGACCTGCTACGACCCGGACGCGCCGACCGGCAGCGGCTGGTGGCACTGGCTGGCCCTCGACCTGCCCGTCGGCACCACCGAGCTGGCCCCCGGCGCCGGCGCCTCCGACGCCTCGCTGCCCGGTGACGCCTTCCACGCCCGCAACGACTTCCCCGGGCACAGGTACGACGGCGCCGCCCCGCCGCCCGGCCCGGCGCACCGCTACGTCTTCGCCGTGCACGCCCTGGACGTGCCGTCGCTCGGACTCACCCCGGACACCACGGCCGCCGCGGTCGGCTTCAACATCACCTTCCACACCGTGGCCCGCGCCCTGCTGACCGTGGAGTACGCGAGCAGCTGAGCCGCCGTCCGGCCGGGCCGCCCCCCGCGGAGGGGAGCGGCCCGGCCGTGCGTCCGTGCACCGGCGCCGTACGGGCGCACCGCGGAGGCGGTCGCCGGACCGCTCGCCGCGGACGGTCCCGGCCGGTCCTCGGACCGGGAGATCCGCAACCGCCACCCGTACCGCCGGGTCAGCCCTGCGCCTGCTTCGCGGACTTCGCCGCCTTGGCGGCCTTCTTCGCCTCCTGCTTGAAGGCGCGCACCCTCACCAGCGACTCCGGCCCGGTGACGTCCGCGACCGAGCGGAAGGACCCCTCCTCGCCGTACGCGCCGGCCGCCTCGCGCCAGCCCTCGGGGGCGACCCCGTACTGCTTGCCGAGCAGGGCGAGGAAGATCTGCGCCTTCTGCTTGCCGAAGCCGGGCAGCTCGCCCAGCCGCTTCAGCAGCTCCCGGCCGTTCGGCGCGTCCCGCCAGATTGCCTCGGCGTCGCCGTCGTGGTGCTCGACCAGGTACCGGCAGAGCTGCTGCACCCGGTTGGCCATCGAGCCCGGGTAGCGGTGCACCGCGGGCTTCTCGGACAGCAGGGCGGCGAACTCCTCCGGGTCGGCGGCGGCGATCCGGTGCGCGTCCAGGTCGTCGGCACCGAGCCGCCGGGCGATCGTCCACGGGCCGGTGAACGCCCACTCCATCGGGATCTGCTGGTCCAGCAGCATGCCGGTGAGCACGGCCAGCGGGCTGCGGCCGAGCAGTTCGTCGGCCTCCGGCTGCTGCGCGAGGTGGACGGTGGTGCTCATCGGGCGGCCCCAGGGGTGTGCGGAGGGACGGTCGGGACCTCCATCGTCGCAGCCTCCACGCGGCCGCCGTCCGCGACGTGCCACCGCCCCGGGCCGGGCGGCGCACCGGGTCGGCACCGCGGCTGACGGCGGATCGGGATTTCCGATGACCTGCGAGTAGAGATGTCAGCCGGTGTCATAATTCATTCCGCGAACCTCAAATAATGCTCAGAGAATCGTGCCGAATTCAGGCCCGGGGTTACGGAATCAGGATTTCCGGGCTACCTTCCTGCGGGTGTGCGGCCGACCCCCGCCGCACCGGAGAGGCAGCAACGACCATGAGCCCGGACACCACGACGCGCTCGAGCCGGCCCGCCGAGGCCGCCCCCGCCACCCCACCGGGTGCCGCCGGGGACGGCCACCTCAAGGCCGGACTGAAGAACCGCCACCTGTCGATGATCGCCATCGGCGGAGTCATCGGCGCCGGCCTGTTCGTCGGCTCCGGCGCCGGCATCGCCGCCACCGGCCCCGGCATCCTGCTCTCGTACACCCTGGCCGGCGCCCTGGTCGTCATGGTGATGCGGATGCTCGGCGAGATGGCCGCGGCCGACCCGCAGAGCGGGTCCTTCTCCGCCTACGCGGACCGTGCGCTCGGCCGCTGGGCCGGCTTCACCATCGGCTGGCTCTACTGGTTCTTCTGGGTCGTCGTGCTGGCCGTGGAGGCCACCGCCGGCGCGAAGATCCTGCACAACTGGGTGCCGGGCGTGCCGCAGTGGGGCTTCGCCCTGCTGGTGATGGCCGTGCTGACCGCCACCAACCTGTTCTCGGTCTCCTCCTACGGCGAGTTCGAGTTCTGGTTCGCCGGGATCAAGGTGGTCGCCATCGCGGCCTTCCTGGTGGTCGGCGGCCTGGCGGTCTTCGGCGTGCTGCCGGACACCACCGCGGTGGGCACGTCCAACCTGCTCGACCACGGCGGCTTCCTGCCGAACGGCATCGGCGCGGTCTTCAGCGGCATGCTGACGGTCGTCTTCGCCTTCATGGGCAGCGAGATCGTCACCCTGGCCGCCGGCGAGTCGCCCGACCCGGCCCGCGCCGTGACCAAGGCCACCAACAGCGTGATCTGGCGCATCGGCGTCTTCTACCTGGGCTCCATCGCCATCGTCGTCACCCTGCTGCCCTGGGACTCCGCGGAGGTCCTGGACAGCCCGTACGTGGCCGTGCTCAAGCACGTCGGCATCCCCGGCGCCGCCCCGCTGATGGACCTCATCGTGCTCACCGCGGTGCTGTCCTGCCTGAACTCCGGCCTCTACACGGCCTCCCGGATGGCTTTCTCGCTCGGGCAGCGCGGCGACGCGCCGAAGGCCTTCGCGAAGGTCACCGGCCGCGGCGTGCCGCTCACCGCGATCCTCGCCTCGGTGGTCTTCGGATTCGTCGCGGTGTTCTTCAACTACGAGTTCCCGGACACCGTCTTCAAGTTCCTGCTGAATTCCTCCGGCGCCGTCGCGCTCTTCGTCTGGCTCGTGATCAGCGTCTCCCAGCTCCGTATGCGGAGGATCATCGAGCGGGAATCCCCGGAGAAGCTCACCGTCCGGATGTGGCTCTTCCCGTACCTCACCTGGGCCACGATCGGAATGATCGCCTTCGTGGTGGCGTACATGTTCACCACCCACGACGGACGGATGCAGATGGTGCTGTCGCTGGTCGCCGCCGCGGTCGCGCTGGTCGCCGCCCAGGTGGTGCACCGCCGCAGGGCGGTCGCGGACACGTCCTCCTGACGGTCCATCGGACGCCTGCGCGATTGCGCCGGGCGGGCGACAGGCGGCCTGTCGCCGCCGCGGCCTCCCCCGTGCGGACCGCACGATGAACCGACGAGCAGATGGTCGGCCCCGGCCGGTACTCCCCGTACCGGCCGGGGCCGACCTGCTCGTCCGTGCGGCCCCGCCGTGCCGCCCACCGCGGCCGCCGGACCGCGCGCCACGCGCATCGCAGGCTGACGGCGGGTCGCAGGAGGCTCCGTGCACCGTTCCAGATTCCTCTCGTCCGCGCTCGCCCTCGGCGCCTCGGCGGTGCTGCTGGCGGGTGCCGCGGCCGCCCCCGCCGGTGCCGCGCCACCCGGCCGGGTGACCGTCGCCGACCCGGCCCAGTACGTCAACGCCTTCGTCGGCACCAAGCAGGGCGCCCCGGACTTCGGCAACGGCGGCGGCGCGGGCAACACCTTCCCCGGCGCGTCCGCCCCGCTCGGCATGGTGCAGTGGAGCCCCGACACCGCCACCTACCAGCACGGCGGCTACTCCTGGGACGACCACCGGATCAGCGGGTTCAGCCTCACCCACATCTCCGGCGCGGGCTGCGGCGACTACGGCACCACCCCGTTCATGCCCGTCCTGGACGGCCGGCCGGTCGCCCACTCGGACTTCTCGCACGCCGACGAGAGCACCGCCCCCGGTTCGTACGCCGTCACCTTCGGCAACGGGCTGAGGACCGAACTCGCCGCCACCCAGCGCTCCGGCATCGCCCGCTTCACCTACCCCGCCGGCCACACCGCCTCGCTCACCGTCGACGCCGGCAAGGCCTTCAACAGCGCCACCGGCTCGATCAGCATCGGCGCCGACACCCTCTCCGGCTGGACGGAGAGCGGCGGCTTCTGCGGCACCGGCAACCGCTACCGGGTCTACTTCCACGCCCAGTTCGACCGGCCGTTCAGCAACGCCGGGATCGTCCGCACCGGCGGCGCGGACCAGGGCACGGTCGACGCCGGCCGGCGCAGCGCCACCGGCGCGAGCGAGGGCATCGCCCCGCAGCCCGCCCGCACCGAGGAGGCCCGCGAACGCCGCTCCGGGCAGGGCGGCGACCAGCACCCCGACCGGGAGCGGGCCGCCTCCGGCGCCCAGGCGCTGGTCTCCTTCGACACCGGCCAGGACCGCACCGTCACCGCCCGGGTCGGCCTCTCCTTCGTCAGCGCCGAGGGCGCCCGCGCCAACCTGCTCGCCGAACAGCGCGGCGCCGCCTTCGACGAGCTCCGCACCGCCGCCCGCGCCGGCTGGAACGACCTGCTCGGCCGGATCGCCGTCGACGGCGGCACCACCGCCCAGCGGCGGATCCTCTACACCGCGCTCTACCATGCCCTGCTGCACCCCAGCGCGATCAGCGACGCCGACGGCCGCTACCCCGGCTTCGACGGGAGGATCCGCACCGCCAGGCCCGGCCACACCCAGTACGCCGACTTCTCCGGCTGGGACGTCTACCGCTCCCAGGTCCAGCTGCTCGCCCTGCTCGACCCGGCCAGGGCCGCCGACGTCGCCCAGTCCGTCACCGACCAGGGCGCGAGCGCCGGCTACCTGGACCGCTGGACCCTCGCCAACGGCGGCACCGGCGTGATGGTCGGCGACCCGCTGCCGATCGTCGCCAGCTCGATCCACGCCTTCGGCGGCACCGACTTCGACGCGGCCGCCCTGCTGCGGATCGCCACCGACGGCAGCCGCGACACCCGCCAGCGGCCCGGCCACGGCCCCTACGACACCATCGGCTACATCCCGGCCGACGCCGGCGGCGTCTGGGGCTCCGCCGCCACCACCCTGGAGTACACCAGCGCGGACTTCGCGCTCGCCCAACTCGCCGGCCGGATCGGCGACACCGCCGCCCACGATGCCCTGATGCACCGCTCGGCGAACTGGCGCAACCTGATCAACAGCGGCAGCGGCTGGATCCAGCCCCGCGACACCGACCACTCCTGGCCCGACTTCCGGCCCGCCCAGCAGGACCAGTTCGTCGAGGGCAGCGCCGCCCAGTACGCCTGGATGGTCCCCTACAACCACCGCGGACTGTTCGACGCGATGGGCGGCGACGCGGCGGCGGCCGCCCGGCTGGACGACTTCTTCACCGAGCTCAACGGCGGCCCCGACTCGGAACACGCCTACCTCGGCAACGAGCCCTCGGCGAACACCCCGTGGGCCTACGCCTACGCCGGCCGTCCCCACCGCACCCAGGACGTGGTGCGCCGGGCGCTGACCACGCTGTTCGCCGACGCGCCGGACGGCGAGCCGGGCAACGACGACCTCGGGCAGATGTCCTCCTGGGCGGTCTGGGCGGCGCTCGGGATGTACCCACAGGCCCCCGGTCGGTCCGAACTCGTGCTGGCCAGCCCGCTGTTCCCGGGGATCACGATCCGCCGCGGCAACGGCGCGGTGATCGACGTGGACGCCCCCGGGGCGTCCGCCGCCGTCCGCTACGTGCACGCGCTCGCCGTGGACGGCGCCGCGAGCACCCGGCCCTGGCTGAGCGAGGACTTCGTCCGCCGCGGCGGCACCCTGGCCTACACTCTCGCCGACGCGCCCGACCCGGCCTGGGGCAGCGCCCGCGCCGACGCGCCGCCGTCCTTCGACGTCGGCCCGGCCCGTCCGGCCACCGGCGCGGTCACCGGCCTCGATGCCAAGTGCGTCGACGTACGGGGGAGTTCGACCGAGAACGGGACGCCCGTCCAGCTCGCCGAGTGCACCGGCGGCGCCGCCCAGCAGTGGACCACCGCCTCCGACGGCACCCTCCGCGCCCTCGGAAAGTGCCTCGACGTGGACGGCAGTTCGGTCTTCAACGGGGCCGCCGTCCAGCTCTGGGACTGCAACGGCACCGGCGCCCAGCAATGGTGGTCGCGCGCCGACGGCTCGCTGCTCAACCCGCCCTCCGGCCGCTGCCTGGACCTGCCCGGCAGCAACACCGCGAGCGGCACCCGACTGCAACTGTGGGACTGCAACGGCACCGGTGCCCAGCGCTGGACCGTGCCCGCCTGACACGGAGGACCGACATGACCGACCGGAGCGCCGGCACCGGCGACCGGGGGCTCTCCCGGGAACGCGCCGACCTGCTGGAGACCCTCGACAAGCACCGCGGATTCCTCCGCTTCACCGTCCGCAACCTCACCGACGACCAGGCCGCGCAGCGCACCACCGCCAGCGAGCTCTGCCTCGGCGGCCTGATCAAGCACGTCACCGGCGTCGAGGCCCGCTGGATGCGGTTCGCGGTCGGCGGCGCGACCGCCATGCGCAGCGAACCCGTGGACTGGGAGGGCCAGTTCAGGATGGGCGAGGGCGAGACCCTGGCCGGTCTGCTGGACGCCTACACGCGGACGGCCGCCGAGACCGACCGCCTGGTGGCCGCCCTGGACCTGGACGCCGCCCACCCGCTGCCCGAGGCGCCCTGGTTCGAGCCGGGCGCCACCTGGTCCGTCCGGCGGGTGCTGCTGCACGTGATCGCCGAGACCTCCCAGCACGCCGGGCACGCCGACATCATCCGCGAATCCCTCGACGGGGCCAAGACCATGGGCTGACCCGGCCCGGCCCCGCCCACCCGCTCACGACACGAGGAGACAGACATGGCCCTGCAACCCGAGGGCACCCCCTGCTGGGTCGACGCGGTGTTCCACGACGTGGAGGGCGCCAAGAACTTCTACGGCGCCGTCCTCGGCTGGACGTTCGGCGAGCCCTCGTCCGAGTTCGGCGGCTACACCCAGGCCCACAAGGACGGCAGGGCGGTCGCCGGGCTCGTCCCGCCGATGCCCGACGAGGAGATGCCCTCCGCCTGGTGCCTCTACTTCGCCTCGCCCGACGCCGCCGCCACCGCCGAGCGGATCCGTGCCGCCGGCGGCGAGCTCATGACGGAGCCCGTGCAGGTCGGCGGCCTCGGCACCATGGCGCTCGCCCGCGAACCCGGCGGCGCGGTCTTCGGCGTCTGGCAGGGCGCCGCGCACGAGGGCTTCGAGAAGGTCGGCGAGGCCGGCGCCTACTCCTGGGCCGAGCTCTGCACCCGCGACACCGCCCGCGCCGACTCCTTCCTGATGGAGGTGTTCCCGTACCACGCCCAGCAGATGGACGGCGGGAACGAGATCGACTACCGGGTCTTCACCATCGGAGAGAACCCGGTGCTCGGCCGGATGGAGATGGGCCCGGACTTCCCCGCCGAGGTGCCGCCGTTCATCAGCGTCTACTTCGGCGTCGCCGACTGCGACGCCGCCGTGGCCAAGGCCACCGAGCTCGGCGGGAAGCTCGTCTTCGGCCCGATGGACAGCCCGTTCGGCCGCTTCGCCGCCCTCGTCGACCCGCAGGACGCCACCTTCGCCGTGATCGACACGGGCCGCACCGCGGGCGAGACGCCCGCGATGACCGACGTGGTCTGACACCGCGGCGCCCCGCTCCGCCCGGCCCCGCCGGCCCGGCCCACCGGGCGCGGCGGGGCCGGTCCGTGCCCGTCCGCGTCCGTCCGCGTCCGTCCGCGCCCGCTCACGCCGGGGAGGCGAACACCTGCGTCCACCAGGGGCCGCCGGCGCCGAAGTTCACCCCCACCCCGATCACCGTGAAGTGGCAGTTGAGGATGTTCGCCCGGTGGCCCTCGCTGTGCATCCAGGCGTCCATCACCGCCGCCGGGTCCGGCTGCCCGTACGCGATGTTCTCGCCCCACCAACCGGGCTTGTAGCCCGCGGCGCGCAGCCGGCTGTCGGCGTGCCGCCCCTCCGGGTCCGCGTGCTCGAAGTAGTGCCGGGCCACCATGTCGTCCGAGTGCGCCATCGCCGCCGCCGACACCCGGTCGTCCAGGGTGACCGGGCCGCAGCCCGCCTTCGCCCGCTCCGCGTTGGTCAGCGCCGTCACCTCCTGCGCGAACTGCGCGGCCCTGCCGGTCGGCGCCGAACCGGCCGGCTGCTTCGCGGCCGCCGCCGGGGCCTTCGACGCCTTCGCGCTCTTCGCGGCCGAGGCGCTCGCCGGGGCGGAGGCCGAGGCCGACACGGACGGGGGGGAGGACGGCGAGGCGGTGCCCGCCGAGGGCGAGGCGGAGGCCGACACCGACCCGGCCGCGGAGGACGCGGGCGCCGGCGCCAACTGCACCGAGGCCGCGGCTGCGTTGCCCGAGCCGCCCGAGCCACCCGAGCCGCCCGAGGACGCCAGGGTGTACGCCGCCGAGCAGGCCAGCACCAGCGCGGCAGCCCCGGCCACCGCCACCACCCGCCGGTTGCCGCCCGCCCGCCGCTCGGACCGGCGCCGTGCCGCCCGGCCGGCGGATGCCGCGGCCCGGCCGCGACTGCCGGAGCCGTCCCGGTCCGCCGGGTGCGGCGGGAGGTGGAACGGGGTCGTCGGGTCGTCGTTCATACTGGCTGCTCCCTGGGCCGATTCGCGCCGGTGTTCGTGCCGACGCCCTGGGAGACCACGCCACGGGGGCGCCATAACGGAAAAGGACAGCGGCGGATCACACACCCGGATTCCTGTTATCCGGTCCGTCCGCCCAGGTCTCCGTCCAGTGGGGGCCGTGGCTTGAGGACGAGCGAGGACAGGGCACATGGGCAACGACGGCGCAATGGACACCGAGGTGGTGGAGGCGGCGCAGGCCGGCGACGGGGCGGCCCGCGACCGGCTGGTCGCCGACTGCCTGCCGCTGGTCTACAACATCGTCGGCCGGGCCATGAACGGCCACCCCGACGTCGACGACGTCGTCCAGGAGACCATGATCCGCATGGTCGGCGGCCTGTCCGGTCTGCGCGACACCACCGCCTTCCGCTCCTGGCTGGTCGCCGTCGCGATGAACGAGGTGCGCCGCAGCCGCAACGCCCGGCAGGCCGGCCCCGTCCCGGACATCGACGGCATGGCCCAGGTCGCCGACCCGGCCGGCGACTTCGTCGACCTCACCGTGCTGCGCCTCGGCCTCTCCGGCCAGCGCCGCGAGGTCACCGAGGCGACCCGCTGGCTGGACGACCGCGATCGCGACCTGCTCTCGCTCTGGTGGCTGGAGGCCGCGGGCCGGCTCACCCGCACCGAACTCGCCGAGGCGCTGGAGCTCTCCCCGCAGCACACCGCCGTCCGGGTGCAGCGGATGAAGGAGCAGCTGGAGGTCGGCCGCACCGTCGTCCGGGCGCTCTCCGCCGAGCCGCGCTGCCCCTCCCTCGGCGAGCTCACCGCCGCCTGGGACGGCCGACCGAGCGCGCTCTGGCGCAAGCGAATAGCCCGCCACCTGCGGACCTGCCGCATCTGCGAGGGTACGGCCCGCGGCCTCGTCCCCGCCGAGGGACTGCTCGCCGGCCTCGTCCTGGTGGTGCCGATGCACGGCTTCTCGCTCGGCCCGGAGTTCTTCGCGGCCAAGCTCGCCGCCCTGCCCGGCCCGGGCACGGCCGTCACCTCGGTGCTGACCCACACGGGTTCCGCCGGATCCGCGGCCGTGCCGCCCGCGCCGTCCGGGGCGGGCGACCGGGTGCTCGACCTGATCGGACCGCGGGGGACGCGGAGCCTGCGCCGGGCCGCCCGGCGCCGGGCCCGCCGTGCGCTCCAGGCGGCCGGTGCGGTCGCCGTCACCGCCGCCGTGCTCGGAGTCGTCCGGGGTCTGCCCGAGGACGCCGTCCCGCCGCCCCCGCCCGTCCCCTCGGTCTCGGCGCCCGGCCCGCGGACCGTCGCCCTCGACGCCCCCGCGCCCTCCCCGTCGCCGACCACGGCCCCGCCCAGCCCCTCCCCGTCGCCCTCGGCGAGCCCGAGCCCCACGCCGCGGAGCCCCGAGCGGCAGCTCGTCGACCTGATCAACGCCGAGCGGGCGAAGCGCGGATGCCGTGCGCTGCGCGTCGACGCCAAACTGCACACGGCCGCCCAGCGGCACTCCGAGGACATGTCGGCACGCCGCTACTTCGACCACGACGACCCCGCCGGCCGCGGCCCGGAGAGCCGGATCGACGCGGCCGGCTACCGGTGGCGGGCCTGGGGCGAGAACATCGACCAGCGCCGCAAGTCCCCGGCCGACGTCTTCGACGACTGGATGGACGACGACTACCACCAGCAGAACATGCTCGACTGCCGCTACCTCGACGCCGGCGTCGGCACGGCCCCGGACCCGGCCGGCGGCCTCCTGTGGACCCTGGACGTCGGCACCCCGGCCTGACCCGCCGCCCGGCCCTCCGCCAGGCTCGGTCCTCCGCCCGCCCGCCCGGCCCGTTGCCCGGCGCGCCCGACGGGACGTCAGCCGTGCCGGGCGGAGCTCCAGCCCTGCCGGTGCAGGCGCTCGATGCCGTCCAGCAGCAGGTCGAGGGCGAACTCGAACTCGAACCGGTCGTCGCAGCCGCCGCCGACCACCGACCCGTCGTCGTGCGCGGCACCGGCCGTGGCGATCTCCACGATGTGCGGGTAGTGGACGGCCGCCTCGCGCAGGACGGCGGCCCGGACCTCCGGGTCGGCGGAGGGCGGGGGAGCGGGGAACAGCTCCTGGGTGAAGCCCCACACCCGGCCGCCCAGCGCGTGCATCGCGTGGTGGGTGAGGTCGGCCGAGAGGCCGCCCGCCCGGAACATCCCGATCAGCGAGTCGAGGTGGCCGAGAGTGCCCGGCGTCGGGCCGGGCCGTGACTCGACCACCCGCGCGGCCCACGGGTGGCGGAGCAGCGCGTGCCGGGTGGCGAGGATGCGCCCGCGGACGGCGTCCTTCCAGCCGTCGCCCCCGTCCGGGGGGCCGATCTCGCCGACGACGACGTCCACCATGCCGTCGAGGAGCTGCTCCTTGTTGGCCACGTGCTTGTAGAGCGCCATCGGGACGACTCCGAGCTCCTGGGCCAGGCTGCGCATGCTCAGCGCGTCGATGCCGGACCGGTCCGCGAGCGCGACGGCGGTGCGCAGCACCCGGTCCCTGCTCAGCGGGGTCCGCCGTCCGCCGTCCGCCTGCCGGGTCATCTCCGACCGCCTCTCCTCCCGTCCGCCTCCCGGGCTCGTCCGACGAGCCCGGGTCCCGGACACCCCTTGACCGGTGTACGGCGTACACCCTACCGTTCCGAGCGGAGGTGTACGCCGTACACCTCCGTCGGTGCCGCGCTGCCGCGGCCCCGGCCGTTCGTCGACCAAGGAGCAACGGTGGAACCGTCGGGAAGGCTCGCGAGGGCCGCAGGCCTCTGCTACTTCGTCACCCACGTCACCTCGATCGGCGGGCTCGTCCTCTACGGGCCCGTCCTGAACGACCCCGGCTACGTCCTCGGTGCGGGCCCGGACGGCCGGGTGCTGCTCGGCGCCCTGCTCGAAGTGCTGCTGGCCCTCGGCATCGTCGGCACCGCCGTCACGCTGTACCCGGTCACCAGGCGCCACAACGAGGCCGCCGCCGTCGGCTACGTCGCCCTGCGCGTCCTGGAGGCCGCCGTCATCGCGGTCGGCATCGTCAGCCTGCTCGCCGTGGTGACCCTGCGCCGGCACGGCGCGGACGGCGCGGACCCGGCCGCACTCGCCACCAGCGCCCGCGCCCTGGTCGCCGTCCACGACTGGACCTTCCTGCTCGGCCCCAACTTCGTCTGCGGCGCCAACACCCTGCTGGCGGCGTACCTCATGTACCGCTCCCGCCTGGTGCCGCGCTTCGTCGCCGTCCTCGGGCTGGTCGGCGGACCGCTGATCTTCGCCTCGGCCGTCGCCGTGCTCTTCGGCGGCTACACCCAGGTCTCCGCCTGGGGCGCCCTGGCCGCCGTTCCGGTCTTCGCCTGGGAACTCGCCCTCGCCGCCTGTCTGGTGACCCGCGGCTTCGCCCGGGCGGCCGCCCCGGTTCCGGCCGCCGTCTGAAGCGCCGCATTCCGGCCAATCGTCGCCGGCCCGGCCCGCCGGTCGGGCACTGTGACCGGTCGGCCCGGACCGTGGCTCCCACCGGCGCGAACGCGGGCGCCCGTCGGATGCCGGGTCTTCCGGAGCCCGGAATTCCCGATGTGATCGTCCCGTACGGACGGCGGGGAGCCTGGCCCGACGGCGGCGTGAAGGCCGGCGCCGGCTGCCGTGTGGCGCATCGCCACCGCCGCTGACCTGCCGAACGGCGTCGCCGCTCCCGCTGCCGCCCGTTCCGGCCGGGCGCGGCCCGCCAAGGCGGCGCACCGCCGCGTGCCGGGCCGCGCGCGGGGCGGAAGTAGGCGTGAACACGTCATTCGGCGGCGGGGTCGGCCGATCACTGCTGTCGCGTACGCCACACGCGTGGCTAGTGTCCGCCCGGTACCGGCGCCCGCCGGTCGATCGGTTCGTGTGCAAGGGGGAAGTGGCATGGGCTCAGGACAGCGTGCGGCCGGTCTGGCCGCCGCGGCGGTCATGGCGGCCGGCGTCGGCCTCGTGGGCTTCGCCGGCCCGGCGGCAGCCGTGTCGACCACCTGCTACGTGGGGAACGTCTGCCTCTACGACGACTCGTACTTCAACGGCGGCACCTGGTACCGGAGCGCCTCCCCGGGGACGTACAACCTCACCGGATTCAACGACCGCACCTCCTCGTGGATCAACAACTCCTGGACGAACGACGCCAAGTGGTTCTGGGGCGCCAACGCCACCGGCGGCAGCGAGTGCATGAACCCCAACTCCAGCAACGGGTACGTCGGTTGGTACAACAACGACGAGGCGAGCTCGGTCCGCGTCTACACCGACGACCTCGCCTGCTGACGAGCCCGTACGAAGCGGCCCGGATCCCGCACGTCGCGGATCCGGGCCGTCGGCCCGGTGAAGAGCAAGGGGGAACCCAGCGTGTCCGTAGTGCAGTTCGAGGCCGTCGGCCGCACCTTCCGCTCGGGCGGGGCCGAGGTCCGCGCCCTCGCCGGCGTCACCCTGCAGGCCGAACGCGGAGAACTGGTCGCCGTCATGGGCGCCAGCGGCTCCGGCAAGACGACGCTGCTCAGCATCGCCGGCGGCCTCGACCGGGCCGACAGCGGCCGGGTCCGCGTCCTCGGCGAGGACCTCGGACGGCTCTCCGAACGGCAGTTGGCCCGCCTGAGGCTGACCGCCGTCGGCTTCGTCTTCCAGGAGCTCAACCTCCTCGCCGAGCTGACGCTGGAGGAGAACGTCGCGCTGCCCCTGGAGGGCGCCGGGACGGGCCGGCACGCCGCGCGGTCCGCCGCCCGGGCCGCCCTGGCCAGGGTCGGCCTCGACGGCACGGGCGGACGGTTCCCCGACGAGGTCTCCGGCGGCCAGCAGCAGCGGGTGGCGATCGCCCGCGCCGTCGTCGGGAACCGCCGCCTCGTCCTCGCGGACGAGCCCACCGGCTCCCTGGACTCGGACACCGGCGCCGAGATCATGGAACTCCTGCGGCAGCTCTGCGACAACGGCACCACCGTGCTGCTCAGCACGCACAACCCTGCCAACGCCGACTTCGCGGACCGGATCGTGCACCTGCGGGACGGCACGCTCGACCGGATCGAGGAACGGGCCCCGCGCGCAGCCCGCGAGGACGTCCGATGATCCACCGGCACCTCCCGGTCGACCTCCGGATCGCCTGGTCGACCGTGATCGGCACGGGCCGCCGCCGCGCCATGCTGCTGCTGATCTTCGCCGTCCCCGTGCTGCTCGCCACCGCCGCCGCCTCCGTGGTGGACACGCTCAACCTGTCGCCGCAGCAGCTCGCGACCGCCGCGATGGCCCGCGCCGACCTCCAGATCGACCGGATCGAGCCGGGCCCGGCCCCCGCCGACCTGTCCGCCGTGGTCGGGCCCCTGCCCGCCGGCACCGCGGCCGTCCCCTACTACAAGGCGCCCGAGGTCCCCGTCGTCGTCGGCGGCCTCACCCGGTACGCCGCCTACCGGGAGAGCGACTGGACGGCGGCGGTCACCCGCGGCTGGCTGCGGACGAAGGCCGGGCGAGTGCCCGTCGGCCCCGGCGAGGCCGCCGTCTCCGAACACCTCGCCGCCGCGCACCACCTGGCCCTCGGCGGCACCCTGCGGTTCAGCGGGTCCGACACCCCGGCCGCGGTCGTCGGCCTGGTCGAGGACCCGACCGCCCACGACGCCGAGTTCGTGGCCGGCGGACCGGGCCTGTTCGAGCGGTGGTCCGACCCGGCCCGAGCGGCCGAATCGGGCGTCACCCGCGGCTGGCTGGTGACCGGCCCCGGCGCGGCGGGCCGGATCGGCCCGCAGGCCGCACGGCTCCACCTCGCCGTCCGGCCCAGGCCGCAGGTCGCCGCGGCCGCCAGGACCCTGCTCGCGGCCCAGCCCGGACTCGTCGCCCTTCCCGGCCTGCTCCTCGTGCTCGCCGGATCGGCCGCGGCCTTCGGCATCCGGATGCGCCGCCTGCAGCGGCAGTTCGGCCTGCTGTCCGCCGTCGGGTTCGACGGCGCGCGGCTCGTCCGGCTGGCCCGGGCCGCCGGTCTGCTCGCCGCCGCCGTCGGCGGAACCGCCGGCGTGCTCCTCGGAACGGCCCTCGGCGCGGCCGTCCGGCCGGCCGTCCGGGCCGTCGTCCACCGCGACCTCGCGCCGGTCGACCTCGCGTCCCCGTGTCCGCCGGTCCTGCTGGCCGCGACGGTGCTCTGCGGCGCCCTCGCCGTCTGGCTGCCCGCACGGCTCGCCGCCGGGCACACCGTCCGCCGGCGGCTGAGCCGCGTCCCCACCGACACCACCGGACGGCACCGGCGGCGGGCGGCAGCGGCCTGCGGCGTGCTGGCGGCCGCCGCCGTCGCCCTCGGGGCCGCCTCCGGGTCGAGCACCCCCGGAGTGGTCGGCGGCACCGCCCTCCTCGCGGCCACCCTGCTGGTGGTCCCCGACCTCCTGCTGCTGCTCGGCCGGGCCGCCCGGGGGCTCGGGCCGGGACCGCGGTTCGGCCTCCGCGACCTCGCCAGGGACCGGCGCCGCCCCGCCGCGGCCGTCGTCCTCGGCGTGGTCACCGTCGCCTTCGCCGCCTCCACCGCCGTCTTCGTCGGCAGCAACGCGGCCCGGGACGCCCGCGAGTACGCCGGCTCGCGGCACCCCGGCCAGATCGAAGTGGTGCTGCGGGACGCACCGCCGTCCGCCGCCGTCGAGGCCGCGGTGCGCCGGGCGGTCGGCCCGCGGGCCTCCGTCGTCCAGGTCCGGGGCGTGTACGCCGCGGACCGCCCCGCCGCCGACGCCCCGTCACGGCTCGCACTGCCGAAGGCCGCCCTCCTCGCGCGGACGCCGCAGGCCGCCAACCCCCACGGCACCCTGCAGATCGTCGAGACGGAGGCGGACTTCCGCGCGCTCACCCGGCGGGACCGGACGGCCGACGAGGCCGCCGCGCTGGCGGCGGGCGAGATCGTGGTGTTCGACCCCGCCTTCGTCCGCGGCTCGAAGGCCACGCTGGCCTTCGAGCCGACGCCGGGCACCGCGGGCCGGCCGCCGCTCACCGCCGCGGCCCGCCCCGGCGACCCCGTGGACCGGACCACGCGCAACCGGGCCACCGGCGTGCTCACCGGCGCCGCCGCCCGCGGCCTCGGCCTGTTCCCCGTCACCACGACCTACCTCGCCACCCCCGACGACGGGCTGCCCGCAGGCATCGAGGACCGGCTCGGCACCGCCCTCGAACCCCTCGGCATCCCCGCCACCGCCCTGCGGATCGAGCGGCCCCGCACCCAGCCCGTCCCCGCCCGGTGGAACGTCATGACGGCGGTCGCGGGCACCACCGTCCTGGTCGCGACCCTGCTCGCGGTCTCCGCCTCCGCCCAGGAACTGAGGCCCCGACTGCGGCTGCTCCACGTCATCGGCTTCGGCGGCCGCACCCAGCGGCTGGTGTCCGCGACGCAGTCGGCGGTGATCACCTCGCTCTCGCTCGGCTGCGGACTCCTCACCGGTTTCGCCCTGGCCGGAGCCCAGCTCTGGCCGAAGGGCACCCCACTCGTCGTCCCCTGGGGCTCCCTCACCGCCGCGACCCTCGCCCTGATCGCCACCGCCGCCCTCGCCGGCTACCTGGTCAGGCCCACCACCACCCGCACCCGCAACCGGTCCACCGGCTGAGGGCGCCCGGACCGCTCGGCGGTCCGGCCCTTCGTGGAGGCCGAGGACACGAGATTCCGGAACACAACCGGCCGGACTCGGTGTCATCCGTTTCCAATTCTCCGGTGCGGCGTCCGCACCCATCCATGTGCACCCTGACCTACGGCGTTCGGAGCGTCCCTCCACCGACTCGATCGTGGGTGGACAGCGACGAACGAGACGGACCGGGACGACCGATCCGCACCGGAGGCTGGTCCGCCGGTGGTTGCCAACCACCCGAGAGGCAGCGTGGGTGCTGCCGGCGGCCCGAAGGGGTGAGGAGTGCGGACCTGCTCCACAGGTATGGCCTGCGGCACCCACCGTCCACGATCCCCGCCGATCAGGACCGCACGGTTCTGGTGTTCGACCCGGATCAGGCAGCACGTGACCGACCCGATGCTGGTGGAGACGGCCGAGAAGATCGGCGGACTGTTCTGGGAGGAGTGCGGGGGAGGGGCGCGTGGACCGCCCCAGCACGCCTGACTGAGACGGGACCGACGAAGGCCCCGACCGGAAACCGGTCGGGGCCTTTCGTTTGCCCTGGCGGGCTGAGGCGGAGGATACGAGATTCGAACTCGTGAGGGGTTGCCCCCAACACGCTTTCCAAGCGTGCGCCCTAGGCCTCTAGGCGAATCCTCCGTGGGAGAGCTTAGTACATGTCGAGGGGTGCTCGCGAACCGCTATCCCGCAGGTGGCCGTGCGCGGTCGCCTGCGGATCTCAGACGGGGTGGGGTGGACCACCCGGGGCTCGCGATCCGCTACTCTTGGGGCAGCCCCTCGTGCGGCGTCATCTCTCTGAACCCCCCCAGGGCCGGAAGGCAGCAAGGGTAGGAGGGCTCTGGCGGGTGCACGGGGGGTCCTTGCGTTTGCGGGCGGCCCCCGGGCGTGCCGAGGGAGGCCGCGTTTGTCGGCCCGTCCCGATATCGTCGGTGGCGTGTCCCTAGCCCTGTACCGCCGCTACCGCCCCGAGACCTTCGCGGAGGTCATCGGGCAGGAGCACGTGACCGCCCCGCTCCAGCAGGCCCTGCGCAACAACCGGGTCAACCACGCGTACCTGTTCAGCGGGCCGCGCGGCTGCGGCAAGACGACCAGCGCCCGCATCCTGGCACGCTGCCTGAACTGCGAGCAGGGCCCGACGCCCACGCCCTGCGGCGAGTGCCAGTCCTGCCGCGACCTGGCGACCGGCGGCCCCGGCTCGATCGACGTGATCGAGATCGACGCCGCCTCGCACGGCGGCGTCGACGACGCGCGCGAGCTGCGCGAGCGGGCCTTCTTCGCGCCGGTGCACAGCCGGTACAAGATCTTCATCCTGGACGAGGCGCACATGGTGACCTCGGCCGGCTTCAACGCCCTGCTGAAGGTCGTGGAGGAGCCGCCGGAGCACCTCAAGTTCATCTTCGCGACCACCGAGCCGGAGAAGGTGATCGGGACGATCCGGTCCCGCACCCACCACTACCCGTTCCGCCTGGTGCCGCCCGGCACCCTGCGGGACTACCTGGCCGAGGTCTGCGGCCGCGAGGGCATCCAGGTCGAGGACGCGGTCTTCCCGCTGGTCGTCCGGGCCGGCGCCGGCTCCGTCCGCGACTCGATGTCGGTGATGGACCAGCTGCTGGCCGGTGCCGGCGAGGCCGGTGTGACGTACCAGATGGCCACCGCCCTGCTCGGCTACACCGACTCCGCGCTGCTCGACGAGGTCGTGGACGCCTTCGCGGCACACGACGGCGCGACGGTCTTCCAGGTGGTCGACCGGGTCGTCGAGGGCGGCCACGACCCCCGCCGGTTCGTGACGGACCTGCTGGAGCGGCTGCGCGACCTGGTGATCCTCGCCACAGTGCCGGACGTCGGCGAGAAGGGCCTGATCGACGCCCCGGCCGACCGGATCGCCGTCATGCAGGCGCAGGCGGACCGCTTCGGCGCGGCCGAGCTCAGCCGCGCCGCCGACATCGTCAACACCGGCCTGACCGAGATGCGCGGCAACGCCGCCCCCCGCCTCCAGCTGGAGCTGATCTGCGCCCGGGTGATGCTGCCCGGCGCGTACAGCGACGAGCTGTCGCTGCAGGCCCGGCTGGACAAGCTGGAACGGCGCGCCTCGGCCGGCGGCTTCCCCGCGGGCGGCCTGCAGATGCCCGCCGGGCCGATGCCCGGTGTGCCGGCGGCCGTGCCGGACCTGTCGGCCGCGCCCGCGGTGCCGCAGGCCGCTCCCCAGCAGTTCGCCGCCCAGCAGCCCGCGGCCCAGGCCCCGGCCGCTCCGCCCCGGGCCGCCCCGGCCGCTGCCGCCCCCGCGGCGGGCGCCCCGGCCCCCGGCGCCTGGCCGATCCCGCGCAGCTTCCCGGCCGCCGGGCAGGCCCCGGCCCAGGCGCCCGCGCCGGCCCCGCAGCCGTCCGCGCCTCCGCAGGCACCCGCCGCGGCCCCGACACCGATGGCCGCTCCGCCGGCCCCGGCCCCGGCACCGGCCGCCGCCCCCGCGGCGGCGGCCTCCGGCAGTCAGCCGTCGGCCGCCGCGCAGCAGGGCGCCGCCCAGATCCGGCAGATGTGGCCGCAGATCCTGGACGCGGTGAAGAACCGGCGCCGCTTCACCTGGATCCTCCTCAGCCAGAACGGCCAGGTGGCCGGTTTCGACGGCAAGGTCCTGCAGGTCTCCTTCATCAACGCCGGTGCCCGGGACAGCTTCGTGGGCAGCAACAGCGACGAGGTGCTCCGCCAGGCACTGGCCGACGCCCTCCAGGTGGACTGGCGGGTCGAGTGCATCGTGGACCCGTCCGGCGGGGCCGGTGGCGCAGGTGCGCCCGCGGCCCCGCAGGCCGGCGGTGGTGGCGGCGGCTGGGGGGCGCCGCAGCGCCCCGCGGCCCCGCCCGCCCAGCCGTTCCAGCCGCAGCCGGCCGCCCCGCCGCAGGCCGCGGCCCCGCAGCCGGCCGCCCCGGTGCAGCCGCAGCGTCCGGCCCCGCAGGCCGCGGCTCCGCAGCCGTCGGCCGCACCGCCGCAGGCGGCGGGGACGTACCAGCCGCCGCCGGTCGCGCCGGAGGACGACGTCCCGGAGGACGACGACCCGGACCTGACCGAGGAGGCCTTCTCCGGCCAGGAGCTGATCATCCGTGAGCTCGGGGCGACCGTCCTGGAGGAGATCCACCACAACACCTGAGCCGCCCGTCCCGGCCCGTGTCCGGCCACCCCGGCGGCCGTTCACCGGCCGTTCCGGGCCACCGGCCGGCCGGGGGTGGGCAGGGCAGCCGCGGCGGCCGTCCGGGCCGCGTAGGCTCGGGGGCGACGATGTCGTACAGGACAGGAGATGTGCCGTGTTCCCTGGTGGCCAGCCCAACATGCAGCAGCTGCTGAAGCAGGCGCAGAAGATGCAGGAGGAGCTCGGCAAGGTCCAGAAGGAGCTGGCCGAGACCAAGGTGAGCGGTTCGGCGGGCGGCGGCCTGGTCGAGGCGACGGTGACGGGCTCCGGCGAGCTGGTCGCGCTCGCGATCGCGCCGGCCGCGGTCGACCCGGAGGACACCGAGACCCTGGCGGACCTGGTGCTGGCCGCGGTGCGGGACGCCAACGCGGCGGCCCAGAAGCTGCAGGCCGAGCGGATGGGCCCGCTGACCCAGGGCCTGGGCGGCGGCGGCATCCCCGGCCTGCCCTTCTGAGTCCCGGCCCGGGTCCTGGCCCGATCGGGCACCGCCGCCGCGGCCGCCCGCCGCGCGCGGTGCACGGCGGGTGGCACTCCGGTGGCGTGCAGTGTGCCGGTACGCGCCGGTGCTGTGTGATTTATGGGTGAGTCGGGCGCCGGACGGTGTGTCCGGCGCCCGATCCGTTGGATGATGGCACCGGAGCGACGGGCCCGGAGCACTGGGTTCCGGGCCGTGGCCCCGGCCGAAGGAAGGCGTGACGTGTACGAGGGCGTGGTTCAGGACCTGATCGACGAACTGGGCAGGCTGCCCGGCGTCGGGCCCAAGAGCGCGCAGCGGATCGCCTTCCACGTCCTGCAGGCCGATCCGGTGGACGTCCGGCGGCTGGCCGGCGCGCTGATGCAGGTGAAGGAGAAGGTCCGGTTCTGCGCGGTCTGCGGCAACGTCGCGGAGTCCGAGCAGTGCCGGGTCTGTCTGGACCCGCGCCGCGACCTCGCGGTGATCTGCGTGGTCGAGGAGCCGAAGGACGTGGTGGCGATCGAGCGGACGCGCGAGTTCCGCGGCCGCTACCACGTGCTGGGCGGCGCGATCAGCCCGATCGAGGGCGTCGGTCCGGACGACCTGCGGATCCGGGAGCTGATGACCCGGCTCGCCGACGGCACGGTCACCGAGCTGATCCTGGCCACCGACCCCAACCTGGAGGGGGAGGCGACCGCCACCTACCTGGCCCGGCTGTGCAAGTCGATGGGCCTGAAGGTGACCCGGCTGGCGAGCGGCCTGCCCGTCGGCGGGGACCTGGAGTACGCCGACGAGGTCACCCTCGGCCGGGCCTTCGAAGGGAGACGACTGCTCGATGTCTGACCACAGGGACACCGCCCACACCAGCGAGCCCGACGACTTCGCCGTGCAGATCGCCGACTCGGTGGAGAGCTTCGTGCTCGCCGTCACCGAGGTCGCCAAGGGCGACGAGCCGGGCAGCGCGATCTCGCTGCTGCTGCTGGAGGTCTCGCAGCTGCTGCTGGCGGGCGGCCGGCTGGGGGCGATCGAGGACGTCGTGCCGGAGGACCGCTTCGAGCCGGACACCGGGCCGGAGCCGGACGGCGTCGAGCTGCGCGAGCGGCTCGCCGAGCTGCTGGCGCCGATCGACGTGTACCACGAGGTCTTCGACCCCTACGGTCCGCCGGAGAAGCCGAGCGCCTTCCGGATCTCGGACGACCTGGCGGGCGTGGTCGCCGAGCTGCGGCACGGCCTGGTGCACTACCGGGAGGGCCGGGTCAGCGAGGCGCTGTGGTGGTGGCAGTTCTCGTACCTGTCCAACTGGGGCTCGACCTGCACCGCGGTGCTGCGGGCGCTGCAGTCGCTGATCGCGCACGTCCGGCTGGACAGCCCGATCGGTGCGGCGGTGGACGGTGCGGACACCGACCAGGACGGTCTCACCGACGAGCAGCTGGAGCAGCAGGCGGGCGACCTGATGGCCGCCGAGCTGGGGCTGTGACGAAGGTTCCACCGAATCTCCACATCGTGAAATCCGGGGTCGGGCTGGTGCCCGGCCCCGGATTTTCTTTCGGCGGGCGGCCGTCCGCCCGCAGACCTGCCTGTTGCCGCTGCTCACCAGGCGATATGGTCGTCTCGTCATATGGATGGCTCCGGTCGCCCGCGCCCCGCTCGATAGACTGGCCGCGACCGCAGAAGGGGGCCACCACCCCCGAAACGACACAAGTCGAGGAGCGCACGTGGGCCTTGTCGTGCAGAAGTACGGCGGCTCATCCGTTGCGGATGCCGAAGGCATCAAGCGCGTCGCCCGACGGATCGTCGACACCAGGAAGGCCGGCCATGAGGTCGTCGTCGTGGTGTCCGCGATGGGAGACACGACGGACGAGCTCATCGAACTCGCGGAACAGGTGACCCCTATTCCGTCCGGCCGTGAGTTCGACATGCTGCTGACCGCAGGAGAGCGCATCTCCATGGCTCTGCTGGCCATGGCGATCAAAACGCTGGGCTTCGACGCCCAGTCCTTCACGGGCAGCCAGGCGGGCGTCATCACCGACGCCACGCACAACAAGGCACGCATCATCGACGTCACGCCCGGCCGGATCCGCAACGCCCTGGACGAGGGCAACATCGCGATCGTGGCCGGCTTCCAGGGCGTGTCGCAGGTCAGCAAGGACATCACCACGCTCGGCCGCGGCGGCTCCGACACCACGGCCGTCGCCCTGGCGGCGGCGCTCGGCGCCGAGGTCTGCGAGATCTACACCGACGTGGACGGCGTGTTCTCCGCGGACCCCCGCGTGGTGAAGAAGGCGCGCAAGATCGACTGGATCTCCTTCGAGGACATGCTGGAGCTGGCCTCGTCCGGCTCCAAGGTGCTCCTCGACCGGTGTGTCGAGTACGCGCGCCGCTACAACATCCCTATCCACGTCCGCTCGTCGTTCTCCGGCCTGCCGGGGACTATCGTGAGCGCCGACAACCCCAACAAGCCCGAAGGGGGCGAGATGGAGCAGGCCATCATCTCCGGAGTCGCCCACGACACGTCCGAGGCGAAGATCACCGTCGTCGGAGTGCCGGACAAGCCGGGCGAGGCGGCCCGGATCTTCCGTGCCATCGCGGACGCCGAGGTCAACATCGACATGGTGGTGCAGAACGTCTCCACCGCGTCGACCGGTCTGACCGACATCTCCTTCACCCTGCCGAAGACCGACGGCCAGAAGGCCATCGACGCGCTCGGCCGGGTCAAGGACGGCATCGGCTACGAATCGCTGCGCTACGACGACGCCATCGGCAAGCTCTCGCTGGTCGGTGCCGGCATGCGCTCCAACCCGGGCGTCACCGCCACGTTCTTCGAGGCGCTCTCCGAGGCCGGGGTCAACATCGAGTTGATCTC
This sequence comes from Kitasatospora sp. NPDC093679, assembly GCF_040683455.1. Lineage (NCBI taxonomy): Bacteria > Bacillati > Actinomycetota > Actinomycetes > Kitasatosporales > Streptomycetaceae > Kitasatospora > Kitasatospora sp. NPDC093679. Next base: position 139,868 of record NZ_JBFBDW010000008.1, on the reverse strand, counting down.
CACCTCCGAGATCCGCATCTCGGTCGTCACCCGCTCCGAGGACATCCCGGAGGCCGTGCGCGCCGTGCACACCGCCTTCGGCCTCGACACGGAGACCGACGAGGCCGTGGTCTACGGCGGCACCGGCCGCTGACGCACCGGACGGGCCGGGGCACCCGGGTGCCCCGGCCCGTCCGTCTGCGCGCAGCCGGACGGCGGCCCGCCGGCCCGCGATCGGGACGACCGTCACGGTTTCTCCCGATCCTTCCGAGACAATCCGTCAGAATCACCCGTTGTCCCGCTGGAGCGGGCTCCGGTCGGTACGGAAGAATGGCAGGCCGTCCGGGCAACCATGACGGGGGATCGAGTGTCCAACAGGCGTGTCGAACGTGATCGAAGCGGTGCCGGCGGTGTCGCTGCCGCTGCCGGTGCGCCGGTCGGCAGCTAGTCGGATGGGCTCGGCCGCGGCGGCGGACGCGACAGGGGCCAGCGTCGACCAGCTCACCGAGACGTACCAGGCCCACTACCGGTCCTTGCTGCGCCTCGCCGCGCTGCTGCTCGACGACCTCTCCTCGTGCGAGGACGTCGTCCAGGAGGCGTTCATCCGGGTCCACGCAGCCCGGCGGCGGGTGCGCGAACCGGAGAAGACCCTCGCCTACCTGCGGCAGACCGTCGTCAACCTGTCCCGCTCCACCCTGCGCCGACGGATCCTCGGCCTGCGCCTGCTCCCCAAGCCCATGCCTGACATGGCCAGTGCAGAAGAAGGGGCCTACGATGCGCTGGAGCGCGATCAGTTGAGGACCGCGCTGCGGGGACTGCAGCGCCGTCAGCGGGAGGTGCTCGTGCTGCGCTACTACGCGGACCTGACGGAGGCCCAGGTCGCCGAGGTGCTCGGCGTCTCCGTCGGCTCGGTGAAGGCGTACGGCTCCCGTGGACTGGCCGCCCTGCGCATCCTGATGGAGGGCAGCCATGACTGACGATCAGCCCGGCGCCGCCCGCGCCGAGCACGAGCTGCGGACCCTCCTCCACCGGGCCGTGGCCACCGTCGAACCCGACCCGGCCGCCCTCGGCCGGATCCGGCACGCCGTGCCCCGCCGCCGTGCCCGCCGCCGCAACGCCTGGACGGGCGCGGTCGCCGCCACCCTGCTCGCCGCGGCCGTCGTCCCCGCCCTGCAAGCCGTCCGGCCCTTCGACCTCTCCGGCGGCACCACCGCCGGCAGCACCGACGCGCACGGCGCCGACCGCACCCCGCGCGCCACCCGCGGCTCCACCGGCGGACCGCGCACCGCCCCGCTCCCCGCCCAGCCGGACGGCCGGCCCACCCCGTCCGCCGACGCGAGCGGCAGCACCGCCGCCACCGGCCCCGGCAGCGCCGCCGCGAGCGCGCCCGCCGCCGTCCCCGACTGCCTGCGCACCGACCTCGGCCGCGCCACCGCCCACCTGGAGCCGGTCGACGGCGCGGGCAGCACCTACGGCTACTTCACCGTCCGCAACACCTCGGCGCGCAGCTGCGGGGTGACCGGACCCGGCACCGTCGCCGCCACCGCCGGCGGCCCCGCCGACCAGACCCGGATCAAGGTCGTCGACCACATCGCGGGCGACGCCGCCACCGCCCTGCCCGCGCCCGCCGCCGTCGCCCTGCCGATCGTGCTCGGCCCCGGCGAGGGGTACCGGGTGCGGTTCGGCTGGGTGCCCGAGGGCACCTGCCCGAGCAGCGCCCCGCGGGCCGGTGCCGCCGCACCCGAGGCCCCGGCCACCGCAGCGGCCAGCAGCGGCCCGGACGCGCCCGCGGCCGCCACCGCGGAGCCCAGTCCCAGCCCGACGCCCACCGCGGACCCGCCGAGCGTCACCGTCGCCCACACCCCGGTCGGCGGCGACCCCGCGGCGGCCAGCACCGTGATCACCGGGAGCTGCGGCGGCACCGTCTACCGCACCGCCCCCGAGGCCGTCCCGGCCGAGTCCCCCACGGCCGTCGCCACCCCGGGCCCGAGCCGGTAGTCGTCCTCACGACGCCCGGCCGGCGGGTCCGGCGGCGCGTGGGGCACCCCGCGGCGCACCCGCGACCGGCGAGGCCGCGCCCCGGCCCTCCCGCCCGGACCCGCCGGGCGCGGACCCCGCCGGGCGGGCGGGCGGCGCGGCGGGCACCCCGGAGGCAGGGGCGGCCATAGGAGGTGGTTACCGTGGTGGGTGTGTACCGGTTTCTCCTGACTCCGCGGTGGATCGCCGCCACCGCCGTCGGCGTGGTCGCCATCGCGGTCTGCCTGCTGCTCGGCACCTGGCAGCTCGGCCGCTTCGAGGCTCGGGTCGACACCCACCGGAACACCGCCGCGGCCACCGCGGCCCAGGCGGCCGCCGCCCCGCTCGGCGAGGTGCTCACCGCGGGCAGCCCGCAGGTCGGCACCGACACGGTCGGCCGGGCGGTCACCGTCACCGGCAGCTATGACACCGCCCACCAGCTCCTGGTGCCCGGCCGCACCCTCGACGGACGGCAGGGCTACTACGTGCTCACCCCGCTGCGCACCGCCGACGGGCGGGCCGCCGCGGTCGTCCGCGGCTGGGCGCCCGGCGACCCCGGCACCGGCCCCGCCGTCCCGTCGGCCCCCGCCGGCGAGGTCACCGTCGCCGGACGGCTCCAGGCACCGGAGAACAGCGGCAGCGGCGGCGCCGTCGCGGGCGGACTGCCCGCCGGGCAGCTCGGCACCATCAGCCCGGCCACCCTGATCAACGTGCTGCCGTACCCCGTCTACGACGGCTGGGTCGCCGCCGACGGGGCGACCGGCCCGCTGACCGCGGTGCCCACCGTCGAGCCGCAGGGCGGCAACGGCCTCACCCTGCGCGCCTTCCAGAACCTCGGCTACACGCTGGAGTGGTTCGTCTTCGCCGGCTTCGTGGTCTTCATGTGGTTCCGCCTCGTGCGCCGCGAGGCCGAGGCCGCCCAGGACCGGGCCCTCGGGCTCGTCTGAGCCCGGTTCCGGCGGCCCGGGCGGTCAGCGCTTCGTCGGCAGCGGGGTCTTCGCCGTCGGCAGCGGCGAGCGCGGCGAGGGCAGCACGCCCCCGGCGGCCGTCCCCGGTGACGCGCTCGGGAAGGACCACGACCCGCTCGGCGACGGGCCCGGCGAGGAACCGCAGGAGCCGTCGCCGCTCGACCCGGAGGTCGACCCCGAGGTGGTGCTGCTGTGGTGGTGGTGCACCGTGCGGCTGCTCTTCGACTTCTTCGCGCTGCGCCCCGTCTTGGCCAGCAGCTGCGCGGACAGGTCGCCGCCGAGCGCACCGCCCGCCGCGGTCCCGTCCGCGGCGGTGTCGTCCGGGGCGGTCCCGGCGACCGTGAACGCGTCCACCGACAGCGACGGCCGGCCCGCCGCGTTGTAGTCGCAGGGGTCGTCGCTCTCGTCCGAGCACGCGGTCGCCGTCAGCAGGACGGTCAGGGCCGCGGCGGTGGCCAGGGCGGTGCGTCTGCTCATCTGCCGTCTCTCCCGAGCGCGGGGCCGTCGAGGTGGCGCCGCGCGAAGTCGATCTCCAGCCTCAGCTGCCGGATGCGTTCCTCCACCACCAGCGAGCCGTGCCCGGCGTCGTAGCGGTAGACCTCGTGCACCTTACCCAGCTCGTCCAGCCGGTCGACGTAGTTCTCGATCTGCCGGATCGGGCACCGCGGGTCGTTCACCCCGGCGCTGATGTACACCGGGGCCTTCACCCGCTCCACGTAGGTGAGCGGCGAGGACGCCCGCCAGCGGTCCGGCACCTCCTCCGGGGTACCGCCGAACAGCGTGCGGTCCAGCGACTTCAGCGCCTCCATCTCGTCGTCGTACGCGGTGAGGTAGTCCGCCACCGGGACGGCCGCCAGGCCCAGCGTCCAGTCGTCCGGCTGCACCCCCAGGCCCAGCAGGGTCAGGTAGCCGCCCCAGGAGCCGCCGGACAGCACCAGCCGGGCAGGGTCCGCCAGCCCGGACTCCACCGCCCACGCCCGGACGGCGCCGATGTCCTCCAGCTCGATCAGGCCGACCCGCTCGCGCAGCGCGTCCGTCCACGCCTGCCCGTAGCCGGTCGAGCCGCGGTAGTTGACCCGGACGACGGCGAAACCGTGGTCCAGCCAGGCCGCCGGCCCGGCCGCGAAGGAGTCGCTGTCGTGGTGGGTCGGGCCGCCGTGCACCTCGAACACCGTCGGGAACGGGCCCTCGCCGGCCGGCCGCTGCACCAGCGCGTGCACCCGGCCGCCCGGGCCCTCCACCCAGACGTCCTCCACCGGCACCGACCCCGGCGGCACCGGCCCCGGCGCCCGCAGCACCACCGTGCCCGCCGTCGAGCGGACGGCCGAGGGCTCCGCCGCCGAGGACCACAGGAACTCCACCGTGCCGTCCGGCCGCGCCGTCGCCCCCGCCACCGTGCCCCGCGGCGTGTCCAGCCGGGTCAGCCGGCCGCTCGCCAGGTCGTACGAGAACAGCTCGCTGCGGGCCTCGTACTCGTGCTCGATCAGCAGGGCCCGCGCGCCCGGCCGCCACTGCGCCGACAGGTCGCCGGGGAACTCCCGGCCCTGCTCGTCGCGCAGGCCCAGCTCGGTCTCCGAACCGGTGGCGACGTCCCACAGCATCGGCTCCCAGCGGCCCCGCCGCTGGTGCGCGACCAGCAGCCGGGTGTCGCCGTCCGCCGGCGCGAAGCCGAGGCAGGCCACCCCGCGCGGCTCCTCGCGGCCGGTCACCTCGTCCAGCTCGGCGAGCGCCGCGCCGTCGGAGAGCCGCAGCACCCGGATCGCCGAGTGCATCGCGTCACCGTGCTCGGTGTGGTCGACCGCCAGCAGCGACCCGTCGTAGGAGAGGTCGCCGATGCCGCCGTACTCGGCGTGCCGGTACACCTCCTCCACCTCCGAGGCGCCGGGGCGGCGCAGGAACAGCGTGGTGCCCTCGTCGTCCGTCGAGGTGCCCACCACCACCGTGCCGTCCCGGCCCAGCGCCAGGCCGGCCGAGTACGCGGCGGGCACACCCGGCACCGCCTCCTCGTCCGGGCCGCCCGCGAACGGCTGGCGCCGCCACACCCCGAACTCGTCGCCGTCGGTGTCGTCGAACCACCACACCCACGCGCCGTCCGGACTGAGCTCGGCGTCCGTGGTGCCGTTCGGGCGGTCCGTCACCCGGCGGTGCACGTCCGCGGCCCGGTCCCACGCGTACACCTCGTAGGTGCCGGTGGAGTTCGACACGTACAGCGCCCGCTCCGGGGCGTCGTCCGCCCAGTCCGGCAGCGACACCCGGGCCGCCCGGAACCGCTGCTCCCACGCCGGTGCGCTGCTCTTCTCCTCGCTCATCCCCCCATCCAACCCGATGCCCGGCGCGGAACGGAACGCGTCCGACCGCGCCGGGCGCCGGGCCGCGGCGGCAGCCGCCCTCAGGCGCCCGGGACCCTGTCCAGGAACCCGGCCACCGAGGCGATCCGGCCCTCGCCGTCCAGGGCGAGCACGTCGAAGCCCTCCACCAGCGGCTCCGCGCCCGCCGGCCCCAGACCCCAGGTGAACCGGGCCACGTGGTGGTGCGCGTCGACCGGGCCCAGGGTGAACACGAACCCCGGGAACTGCCCCTGCACCGCCGCCACCGTCGCGTCCAGCCCGTCCCGACCGGCCACGTCCACCAGCGGGTCGGTGTAGCTGCCGTCCTCCGCCCACAGGGTCTCGATCACGGCCCGGCGGGCCTCGCCGTCGGTCTCGTTCCAGACGGCGATGTACTGCTCCACGATCTGCTGAAGGTCGCTCACGGTGGTGTCCTCCCGGTCCGTCGCGGGTCGTTCCCGCTGCTCACGAAGGTAGGCGGGATCCGCACCTGGCGAATCCGTCAGCCATAGGCAAGTACCGCGCCCCGCAACGGAATCGGCTGGGTAGGGTGACGGTCATGCTGTACGGCAGGGCGGGGGAGCAGGCACAGGTCCGGGCACTGCTGGACGCGGCGCGCGGCGGCCGCAGCGGCGCACTCGTGCTGCGCGGCGAGGCAGGCATCGGCAAGACCGCCCTGCTCGACGCCGCCGCCCGGGACGCCGGGGACTTCCGGATCGTCCGCGCCGCCGGCATCGAGTACGAGGCCGAACTCCCCTTCGCCGGACTGCACCTGCTCCTCGCCCCCGCCCTCGACCGGCTGGACGCCCTGCCCGGACCGCTGCGCCGCGCCCTGCAGGGCGCCTTCGGCCTCGCCGACACCGGCCCCGGCGACCGCCTGCTGCTCGGCCTCGCCGCCCAGCACCTGCTCGCCGAACTCGCCGCCGAACAGCCGCTGCTGTGCCTGGTGGACGACGCCCAGTGGCTCGACTCCGCCTCCGCCGAGGCCCTGCTCGTCGCCGCCCGGCGACTCCGCGAGGAGGGCGTCGTGCTGCTGTTCGCCGCCCGCGACGGCGAGGGCGCCTTCCCCGCCGGCGGACTGCCGGAACTGCGGCCCGCCCCGCTCGGACCCGCCGACGCCGAACGGCTGCTGCCCGCCGCCCTCGACCCGGCCGTCCGCCGCCGGGTGCTCGCCGAGGCCCACGGCAACCCGCTCGCCCTCACCGAACTGCCCGCCGCCCTCGGCACCGACACGGCGGGCGGCCCGCTGCCGCTGCCCGGCCGGCTGCGGCTGGCCTTCCACGGACGGCTCACCCGGCTGCCCGCCGCCACCCAGACCCTGCTGCTGGTCGCCGCCACGGAGGAGACCGGCGACGCCGCCACCGTGCTCACCGCGGCCGCCGCCCTCGGCGCCGGCCCCGCCGACCTGCCGCCCGCCGAACAGGACGGCCTCGTCCGGGCCGACGACACCCGGATCGCCTTCCACCACCCGCTGCTGCGCAACGCCGTCCTCCAGCGCGCCCCGCTCGACCAGCGGATCGCCGTCCACCGGGCCCTCGCCGGCGCCCTCGACGGCGACCGCCGCACCTGGCACCTCGCGCTCGCCGCCACCGGCCCCGACGCCGCCCTCGCCGACGCCCTGGAGGAGGCCGCCCACCGCGCCGAGGCCCGCGGCGGACACGCCGGCGCCGCCGCCGCGTACGAGCGCGCCGCCCGGCTCACCGCCGACCACGACGGCCGCACCCGCCGCCTGGTGCTCGCCGCCGAGGCCGCCGCCGACGCCGGCGAGACCGACCGCGCCGAACAACTCGCCGTCCGCGCCCGCAGCCGCACCGCCGACCCCCTCGCGCTCGCCCTCATCGACCACCTGCGGGCCACCGCCGCCTTCCTGCGCGGCGACCACCCCGCGGCCTTCCGGCTGCTCCTCGACGCGGCGGCGGGCGACCTCGCCGCCCCGCACGCCGCCCGGATGCTCTTCCAGGCCTGCCATGCCGCCTGGTACCTCGGCGAGGCCGAACTCGCCGCCTTCGCCGACCGCCTGGCCGCCCTCGACCTGCCGCCCGAGGACCCGGCGGCGCCGATCGCCGACTACCTGCTGGCCGGCACCCTGCCGCTGCTCGGCCGACCCGCCCAGGCCCCGCCCGACGCCGCCGTGGCCGTCGACCGGGCCCGCCGGGCCGGCGCCGACGTCGTCCGCGACTTCACCCAGCTGAGCGGCATCACCCTGGTGCTCGGTCGGGACGAGGAGACCCACCGCGTCACCGCCGACCTCATCGACGAGGCCCGCCGTGCGGGCGCCGTCGGCGCCCTGCCCGCGCTGCTGTTCTTCCACGCCGAGGCGCAGCTCTTCCACGGCCGCCACCGGGACGCCGAGATCACCGCCGACGAGGGCCTCACGCTCGCCCGCGACACCGGCCAGCACCAGTGGACCAGCCAGCTCGCCGCGCTGCTGGCCCTGCTCGCCGCGCTCGCCGGCGACGCCGGCCGGTGCACCGCCCGGGTGGCCGAGGCGCTGGAGGGCGGCGGCCCGGCCCGTCCCGCGGGCCGCGCCTGGACGCAGTGGGCGCTCGGCCTGCTCGACCTCGGCGAGGGCCGCGCCGCCGAGGCCCTGGACCGGCTCGCCGAACTCACCGGCGGGCCCCAGCGCCACCACGTCTCCGGCACCCGGGCCGTCCCCGACCTGGTCGAGGCCGCCGTCCGGCTCGGCCGGCCCGAGCAGACCGAGGAGCCGTACCGGCGGTTCGCCCGCTGGGTGGAGGCCTGTGACCGCCCCTGGGCCCGCGCCCTGCTGCTGCGCTGCCAGGCCCTGCTCGGGCCCGAGGAACTCGCCGAGTCCGCCTACCTGGCCGCCCTCGACCTGCACCGCACCGCCGAGCGGCCGTTCGAGCAGGCCCGCACCGCGCTGCTCTACGGAGAGTGGCTGCGCCGCGCCCGCCGCCGCACCGACGCCCGGCCGCAGCTGCGGGCCGCCCTGGAGGCGTTCGACCTGCTGGGCGCCCGGCCCTGGGCGGAGCGGGCCCGCACCGAACTCACCGCCACCGGTGTCGGTGCGCCCGCCGCGCCGGCCGCCGGGCCGCTCGCCGCCCTGACCCCGCAGGAGCTGCAGATCGTCCGGCTCGCCGCGCAGGGGCTGACCAACCGCGACATCGCCGCGCAGCTCTTCCTCAGCCCGCGGACGGTCGGCCACCACCTCTACAAGGCGTACCCGAAGCTGGGCGTCACCTCCCGTCAGGACCTCGCCGACCTGGTCTGACGCCCGGGGCGGGCCCTCGCACCGGTGCCCGGCCGGGCTGCGCCGACGCGCGCGGGGCGGCGCCCTGGCGCGCCGCAGGGGGCCTTTCGGGTTATCAATGAATCCGGATGAAACCGGACAAAAGGATCAGCGCCATGCCCGTCTCCAACCTCATCGTCGGTCCGCCGCCCCCACTGACCGTCACCGCCGACGGCTCCGCCCTGATCGCCGAGATCGAGGACTACCTCGCCTCGCTGCCGGCCTCCGCCCGCGTCCCCGTCCCGTACGTCTGCCCGCTCGGCCGGGTCCTCCAGCCGTGGAACGCCGACCAGCCGCTGCCCCGCCGCACCGTCCTCGACCGGCTCACGCACCGCCAGGCGCGGCCCGTCCCGGTCTCCGTCGCCGGGCACCTGCAGCTGACCTCCCGCTACCTCACCGCCTACGGCTGGCTGCAGGGCGCCCTGTGGGACTCCCGCGGCCGGGTCTGCCTGCTCGGCGCCCAGGCCGCCGTCCTCGCGCACGGCTACGGCACCCCGCAGACCGTCCGCCGGGCCCGCACCCAGGTCATGGAGGTGCTGCACGCCGAGGGCATCCCCGTCAGCTCGCCGGACGTCTTCAACGACGCCCCCACCACCCGCGAGGCCGACGTCCACCGGGTGCTCGCCTCGGCCGCCGCCCGCGCCCACACCCTGGGGATCTGACCCGACGCCACCCGCCCCGCAGCCCTGCCCCGCACCCCTCCCGCCACCCACCCCGCACCCCCTTCCGCCGTCCGGCCCGCTCGGGCCGGGCGGCGTTTTCATCGCGATGCCTGATGGAATTTGAAGCGTCCCGGCGCCGCCTGGTTTTCTCTTCTCACCGGCCGGAAACACCGGCCGACAAGTGGAAGGGAAGTGGCATGGGGAACGAGAAGAACCTCGTCCTGAAAATCGGTCACTGAGCCTTCATTTCTGCACGTGGGCCGGTCGCCGCGGCTTCGCGGCCGGCCGCGTGAGGCTTTTCGGCAGGGGGTGCCGGCGATGAGCGTCGACATGCGGAAGTGGAATTCCTTCGCGACCGCGGAATCCCCGGGATTCACGCGGACGGTATTCCTCTCCGGCGTGGTGCAGGATCCGGAACACGTCCGCGGACTGATCGCCGACGCGCTCCGGACGGCCACCCGCGAAGCCCCGGGCGACCTGCGGATCCGCGCGTTCCGGCCCGGCGCCTTCGACCACCGGCTCACCAAGCGGTTCACGGCCTCGCCGCCCGGGCCGGACGAGACCGCGGGTGACTGGCCGGCCCGCGTCGCCGACGGCCCCGACGCCTGCATCGCGGTGAACGACATCTCGGCCCGGAGCCTCCCGCTGGGGCAGTGGGCCGAAGGACTCGTCCGCGAGCTGCTCGGCCACGGAGCCCGCGAACTCCCCTCCGGCGCCGACGTCTACACCTTCGTCGCCGACTCCGGCTGGACGCCCTTCGGCATCCACAAGGGCACCGAGGCCTCGCTGATCCCGCACCTCGGCCCGGCACCCAAGGAGGTGTGGGTCCGGCCGGACGGAAGCTTCGACGGCAGCGCCGTCACCCCCGGCCCCTCGTTCGGGCGGATCTGCTTCGACATCGAGGAGCACCTGGCCACCGCCGAGCGCCACCTCCTGCAGCCCGGCGACTTCCTCTGCATCCCGCAGGACGCCCACCACGTCTTCCGCAACCTCGACCCGTCGGCCTTCGTCGGCCTGACGCCGTACCCGGCCCGCCCACGAACCCGCCACGCTCGTAGAGGGCGACGAATCCGCAGCAGGGTCGGCGGTACGGGGCCGCGCCTGAGGCTCCGTCACTCGGGCGGGCGCACAACAACGACAGAGGCCCTGCCGGATTTCTCCGGCAGGGCCTCTGCACTGGGTCGGGGTGGCAGGATTTGAATCCACGGCCTCTTCGCCCCGAAGGAGGTCCGGGACGGTAGCCGACCTGTGCCGACCGTCATTCTCCCTGGTCAAATCGTTTGCCTGGGTGGGCTTGGCCCTGTTGATGCGTCCTCGATGCCGAGATCTTCTCCCAGGATTCTCCCGGCACTCCTCGCGGTTCGTGCACGGCGGGATCACCCTCTTCCCACCGGGGGCGCTACCACCGCGATACCTCCGCACACCACGATGGCGTTCAGGGCGAGAGCTCACCCGGCTGCCCACTGCGAGCGGACCGGAAGAAGACGCAGGACGAGATGCGGAAGATGTGCAAGTACCTGGCCATGAGTGCAACGGTGACCGCGATCGGGGCCGTCGGCATATGAGTTCCGCCGCGCGTCAGCGATTGACCGGCAGAAGCGTGCGAGCAGGGCTGGCCGGGCTCATGTGCTTTGCCCTGGCCGGTTGTTCGTCATCCGGTGATCCGGTCGCAGAAGCGGTGCCGACCACGCATTCTCCGTCCGCACTGCCGGCCGGTGCTGATCTGCATCTTCCGATCGAGCCGTATCTCTTCTCCGAGGCGGAGACGGCGAAGCTGAACAGGGCGGCCGCCGTGCTGCGCAAGGCGTGCATGCAGCGGTTCGGTCTCGACTACGCCATCGGTCCCGCCGACCCGCCGACCGGACCGCGCACGTTCATGGACCGCCGGTACGGCCTGACGGACCCGGCCGAGGCGGCGGCGAACGGCTACCACCTCGGCGACCGCGACCCGCGCACCCACCCGGTCCGCCCGCCGCAGTTCTCCGCCGAGCAGCAGCAGGTGCTCACCGGGCACCTCCCGGGGAAGACCGGTGCGGACGAAACGAACCTCCAGGTCAACGGCGTGCCGGTACCACCGGGCGGGTGCTACGACGAGGCGAAGCGCGGCCTTGCCGGTTCGGGGGACCTGGGCCCGAGCAGCGTGGTTCAGCAGGCCAACTTCCAGACTTTCAAGGCCAGCATGTCGGTGGCGGAGGTCACGAAGGCATTCGAGGCGTGGTCCGGCTGCATGAGGGACAGGGGTTACTCCTACCCCAATCCGATGGACGCCATCGGCGACCGGCGCTTCCTGGGGGACTCACCCACGCCGCTGGAGCTCCAGGCGGCGGCGGCTGACGTGATCTGCAAGCAGCAAGTGCATCTGATCGACACCTGGTTCGCGGTCGAGGCTTCCTTGCAGAAGGAATTGATCGCACGGCAACAAGCCGAATTCACGGCGGCGCTCGCGGCGAAGACCGAGCAACTCGCCAAGGCCGACGCCGTGCTGCGCGACCAGTGAAGCAGTGGGCTGACACTTTTTCACGTCCGGGCGCGCCCACCCTTCCCCCGGCACGCCGAGGGGATTGCACACACGCCTGGAACGTCCCATGAAGAGAGGATCAAAGAAATGAAGCGTACCCTCAAGCTCGCCGCAGTGGCCCTGGGCGCTGCCGTGCTCGTCCCCACCCTCGCCACCTCCGCGCAGGCCGCCGTCCGCGACTGTCCGGACGGCAAGTTCTGCCTCTTCTACAACTCGAACGAGCAGGGCTCCCACATGGCGATGTCGTCGAACGTTCGCGACCTCGCCGGGTACACCTTCACCAGCCCCGGCAACGGCCAGGGCCAGCACGTCAAGAACAACGCCGCATCGGCTGTCTCCAACGTGTGCATGACGGTCCGGGTGTACTACAACTCGAACTACAGCGGCCCGATGGACATGTTCAACTACCGCAATGCCGCGAACCTGGTCAACACGTACAACGAGAACGCCTCGGTGAGGTTCGCCGAGGACTGCTGAGCCCCACCCACACGGCAACCGGTCGCCGGTACGCGTTCCGGCGCACCGGCGTACCGGAGCCGGGCTTTGACGAAGACCGCGACAGCACCGCCGCAGGAGCGCGGAATCGCGTCCGGTCACCCCACACCTGGCCTACCGTCACATCGGAGCATCAGCCTCCCCCTCGGCACGGGCACCGGTGCGGTGAGCCGTGGACAGGTGAGTTGCGATAACACGCCCGACGGGTCAGGGCCGGGCCGGCGGTTCCCGGCGCGCAGACTCAGGGGAGCCGCAGGACCTGGCCGGCAAAGATGAGGTCGGGGTCGTCGCCGACGGTGTCCTGGTTGGCCTGGTAGAGGGCGGGCCAGCCGCCGGGGAGCTGCAGGGCCTGGGCGATTGCGTCCAGGGTGTCGCCGTCCTGGACCACGACGGCGGCGTTGTCCGCAGGTGCGGGGTCGGCGGCCGTGTCCGGTTCGGCGACGGCAGCACTCTGGCCGGCGGCGGGCTTCTCGACGGCGGCCGGCTGCTGTGCCGGTCGCGGCCGGGGGACCGCGTGGTGGGCGCCGGGGCGGTTGGTGCGTGCGCCGCAGGCGGGCCAGGGGGCGAGTCCGCGGCGGGCGGCGAGGTGTTCGGCGACGGCGACCTGCTGCTCACGGGTGGCGAGGTCGGCGCGCGGTGCGTAGGCGGTGCCGCCGTTGGCGCGCCAGGTCCGTTGGTCGAACTGCAGGCCGCCGTAGTAGCCGTTGCCGGTGTTGAGGTGCCAGCGGCCGCCGCTCTCGCAGGCCGCGATCCTGTCCCAGTCGACGCCCTGGCCGCCGGCCGGTGCGGCTTCGGCGGCGGCGTTCGCCGTGGTGGCGACCGCACCTGCGGTACCTGCGACGGCGACGGTGCGGTGCGGGGCGGCGCTGGCGGGGGCGGCGGCCGTCCACAGGCCCGCCGCGCAGGCGAGGGCGAGGAGTAGCTGCAGGATCCGGTGGGCGATGGACACGGCGGTGCTCACTCCCCGAGAGGGTCGGCGGTCGGGTGGCCGGTGCCCCGGGGCACCGCACTTCCACCGTTGACACATTCCGCCGCCCGGGCCCGGTCGACATCCCGCAAGGTCACCCGCCCGGCCGCGCCCGGCCACCCGCTCGCACCACTTCGCCGGAGGCGGCCGCGCGGCCGCAGCAGCCCGCGTCCGGGCCGGAGGAAGGGGCGGTGTCGTGCGCCCCGGGCCCGCTGCTCGCACGTCACCGCCGAGATGCGCCGCACCCTGATGGACGACCTCGGCCGGGTATGGGAGGAGTCCTTCGCCGTGCGCCGGGAGATGTCGCCGGGCTCGCCGGTGAGGACGCTCGACGCCCTGCTGAGGGCCGGTCAGTGGATCCGGCGGGGAGGTCCTCCGGGACGGGGTTTCTCCCGGAATTCTCCCGAGAGGCATCGGAAAGCCAGTCAGGCCCGGTCTCCCTCGCGGGAGACCGGGCCTGACCTGGTCCTACTGGGTCGGGGTGGCGGGATTTGAACCCACGGCCTCTTCGTCCCGAACGAAGCGCGCTACCAAGCTGCGCTACACCCCGGTCCTGCTCTGTTGCTTTCCGTCTCCGGTGCAACGAGTAGAACTCTACAGGAGGTGTGCCGAGAGACGAAATCCGATTCCCCCGGGGGCGTCGGAGCAGGTCAGCGGCCCGGCGTGAGGGTCAGCAGCGTGGCCTCCGGCGGGCAGGCGAAGCGGACGGGGGTGTAGCGGTTGGTGCCGCAGCCGGCCGAGACGTGGAGGTACGAGCGGTGGCCGCCGGCCTTGTGGGTGGAGAGGCCCTTCACCCGGTCGGTGTCGATGTCGCAGTTGGTGACCAGGGCGCCGTAGAACGGGATGCAGAGCTGTCCGCCGTGGGTGTGCCCGGCGAGGATCAGCGGGTAGCGGTCGGCGGTGAAGGCGTCCAGCACCCGCAGGTACGGGGCGTGCACGACGGCCAGCGACAGGTCGGCGTCCGCGGACGGCCCGCCCGCCACCTTGGCGTACTTGTCGTGCCGGATGTGCGGGTCGTCCAGGCCGGTGAACTCGACGTCGAGACCGGCGATCGTGAGCCGGCCGCGGGCGTTGTTGAGGTTGAGCCAGCCGGCCTCGTCGAAGCCGTCGCGGAGCTTCTGCCACGGGTTGTGGACGGCGCCCTTGATGCCGCGGCGGCCGGAGCCGTCCGGGTTGTTGAGGCCGTGCACGCCCGTCCGCAGCGCGGTGAGGTATCGGGTGGGGCTCTTGCGGGCGGGCCCGTAGTAGTCGTTGGAGCCGAACACGTACACGCCGGGGAAGTCCATCAGCGGGCCGAGCGCGTCCAGGGTAGCGGGGACGCCGAGCGGGTCCGAGAGGTTGTCCCCGGTGTTGACCACCAGGTCGGGGCGGAGTCCGGCGAGGCTCTGCAGCCAGCGCTGCTTCTTGTGCTGCCCGGTCACCATGTGGATGTCGGAGACCTGCAGGATCCGGATCGGCCGTGCGCCGCGCGGAAGGATCGGAACCTCGACGCGGCGCAGGCGGAAGGCACGGACCTCGTAGCCTGCGGAGTAGGCGAGGCAGGCGGCGCCGGCGGCGGCGACACCGAGCGGGACGGAGTACAGCGGTCGCATCGGTCCATGCTCTCAGACAGCGGTTCGGGCCGTGAACGGGCAGGTCACCGAAGAACGCCCCGGACCGGCCCCCGATCGGTCCCGGTGCCGTCGGACGGCGACGACGGTGCTGAGGTCGGCGGCGAGCGGCAGGTCGACGGCGCGCAGCGCGGGGTGCCGGAGCCAGTGCAGCCGCGCCTCGTCGGGGCGGTCGTCGAACAGCGGCGGCCAGCCGTCCGCCGGGGTGAAGTCGTCGACCACCAGCACTCCGCCCGGGGTGAGCAGCCGCTCCGGGGCGGCGGCCCCGCCGGTCTTGCCCTGGCCGCCGCCGTCCAGCACCAGCAGGTCGTAGGGGCCGTGGGCGTACAGCTCCGTCCAGTCGGCGGCGAGCACCCGGACCCGGGGGTCGTCGGTGAACAGCACCGCGGCCGCCGCGGCCCGGTCCGGGTCGCGCTCGACGCTCACCAGGTCGACACCGGGCGCGGCCCCCGCGGCGAGCCAGGCGAGTCCGACGCCGTACCCCGTGCCGCTCTCGCCGATCCGCGTCCGTGCCCCGCCGGCGAGCGCCTGCAGCAGCCGTCCCTGCTCGGGGCGGCAGGAGTGCGGGAAGCCGGCCTCCCGTGCGGCCGCCACGGCCCGGGCGACCCCGTCCGGAAGGCCGTCCACGGCCCGGTACGCGTCCGTTCCCGCCATCGCCATGCCCGGGATCCTCGCACGCGTCCGCCCGGCCCGTCCGGCGTTCCCGCAGGACCTTCGGAGGGCCGAGCCGACGTCGCGCCGAGACCGCCCCGGGGACGAGCGGCCGGGCCCGGGGCAAATTGGTGCGCGGAAAGCGCTCCGGGCTGCGAGGATTTGCGCCATGACGACGCTCAAGCAGCAGCTGCAGGAGGACCTCACGGCTGCGATCAAGGCCCGGGACGAGCTCCGCTCGTCCACCCTCCGGCTGACGCTGGCCGCGGTCACCTCCGAGGAGGTGGCGGGCAAGACGAAGCGGGAGCTCTCGGACGACGAGGTGCTGAAGGTGATCGTCCGCGAGGCGAAGAAGCGCCGGGAGGCCGCGGAGGCGTTCGAGAACGCCGGCCGCGCCGAGTCGGCCGCGCAGGAGCGGGCGGAGGGCGAGGTGCTCGCCGGGTACCTGCCGCAGCAGCTCTCGGACGAGGAGCTGGCCTCGATCGTCGCCGAGGCGGTGGCGGAGAGCGGTGCGTCCGGTCCGCAGGCGATGGGCGCCGTGATGAAGCTGGTCCGCCCGAAGGTGGGCGACCGGGCCGAGGGCGGCCGGGTGGCCGCCGCGGTGAAGGCCGCGCTGGCGGGCTGACCGCGGGCACCGCCCGAGGGGCGGCCCGGGACGACACCTGGACACCGACGCCGGAGGGCGGCCACCCGATGCGGGGTGGCCGCCCTCCGGCGTGGACGGGGCGGCCGCTCAGTGGCGGGGCCGGCCGGTGTTCCCGCCGAACGTGCCGGGCGGCAGGGTGAAGCCGCCGTTGATCAGACCGGTGGCGTTCCCGTTGCCGCCGTTGCCGTTGCCGTTCCCGCCGGTGGTGCCGGGCGGCGGGGCCGGGGTGTCGGTGGGCGTCGGGTTGGCCTCGGGGACGTTGACCGTGTCGAAGGTGCTGCGCTTGGTGCCGACGAGGACCTCGTTCATGGCCTTCTGCCAGATCGGGCCCGGACCGTCGGCGCCGTAGACCGAGGAGTAGTACCGGCCGCCGATGCGGATGTTGCGCATCGAGATGTTGCCGGTGGGGCCGCCGAGCCAGACCGAGGTGGCCAGGTCGGGGGTGTAGCCGGTGAACCAGGCGGCGTAGCGGTTGTCGGTGGTGCCGGTCTTGCCGGCGATCTGGCGGCCGTCCGAGATGTTGATCCCGGAGGCGGTGCCCTTCTCGGTCACGCCGAGCAGCAGGGTGTTGATGCCGTCCGCGGTGGTCTCGGCCATCGCCTGGGAGCAGTCGGCCTTCGGCACCGGGAGCTTCTTGTTGTCGGCGTTGACCATCGAGGTGATCGCGATCGGCCTGCAGTACTTGCCGCGGGCGGCGAAGGCGGCGTAGGCGCTGGCCATGGTGAGCGGGCTGACCTCCTGGGTGCCGAGCACCATGGAGGGGATCTGCTTGATCGGGCTGCCGTTGGCGAGCTTGCCGATGCCGAGCTTGGTGGCCATCTGCTTCATCGCGCAGAGGCCGACCTCCTCCTCCATCTGCACGAAGTAGGTGTTGACCGACTTCGCCATGGCGTCCTTCAGGGTGAAGGGGCCGACCTCGGTGGAGCTCTCGTTCTCGACCGGGACGTTCTTCTCGTTCCAGGTGCCGTCGCAGGTGGTCATCCTGGGGTAGCTCATCTGGTACGGCGAGGGGTACTGCTGGTCGATCGGGACGCCGGACTCCAGCGCGGCCGCGGCGAGGATCGGCTTGAACGTCGAACCGGGGGCGAAGCCGTTGCCGCCGCCCATGGCGGCGTCGACGTTCAGGTTGAGGACGGTCTGGTTCTGCTTGGAGTCCAGGCCGTAGGGGCGGGTCTGGGCCATCGCGAGGATCTCGCCGGTGCCGGGCTTGACCATGGTCATCGCGGCGGAGACCGAGTCGGTCACCTTGACCTTGGTGGTGACCGCGTCGTGCGCGGCCTCCTGCTTGGCCGGGTCGATGGTGGTGTAGATCTTGAGGCCGCCCTGGCTCCACAGCTTCTGGCGGTCGGCCGCGGTCTTGCCGAAGACCGGGTCCTGCTTGACCACGTGGCGGACGTAGTCGCAGAAGAAGCCCATGCCGGACTGCGCGGTGATGCAGCCGTTCAGCGGCTCCTTGTACTTGATGCCCAGCGGCGCGGCCAGGGCCTCCTTGGCCTGCTCGGGAGTGATGTGCTTGTACTCCAGCAGCTTGTTGATCACGGTGTCCCGGCGGACCTGCGCCGCCTTGGGGTGCAGCACCGGGTCGTAGGCCGAGGGGTTCTGCACCAGGCCGGCCAGCATGGCGGCCTCGGGGATCGTGAGGTCCTTGGCGCTCTTGCTGAAGTAGCGGTTGGCGGCGGCCTCGATGCCGTACGCCTGGTGCCCGTAGAAGGTGATGTTGAGGTAGTTGGTGAGGATCTGGTCCTTGGTCAGGTCCTCCTCCAACTTGATGGCGATCTTCAGCTCCTTGACCTTGCGGCCGAGGCTCTTGCGGGTGGCGTCCAGGAAGGCGTCCTGGTTGTCGCCGGCCTGCTCGACGAAGACGTTCTTCACGTACTGCTGGGTCAGCGTGGAGGCGCCCTGGGTGGCGGACCCGGCCTCGGCGTTCTTGGTGGCCGCGCGCAGCACGCCCTTGAGGTCGACGGCGCCGTGCTCGTAGAACCGGTTGTCCTCGATGTCCACCTGGGCCTGGCGCATGATCGGCGCCATCTGCTCCTTGGTGAGGATGGTCCGGTCGCGGTCGTAGACCTTGGCGATCACGCCGCCCTTGGAGTCGTAGATCGTCGACGCCTGGGAGAGGGCGGGGGTGGTGAAGTCGCTCGGGATGTCGTCGAAGCTGTCCGCGGTGTCCTTGGCGGTCAGACCGAGCGCTCCCACGGCCGGCAGGGCCATCCCGGCCACCAGGATCCCGGCCAGCACGCTGGTGCCCAGGAGCTTGATGCCGAGGCCTGCCTTGTCGAGTACGGAGCCCGCGGGTCGCTGAGTCGCCATGGGGAGAACACTACGTCGCCGATTCCCGTACAGGGGGGCAGGTGTTCGCCTACGCTTGTCACAGAACTGCGACAGCTTCTCTCTGTGCATCGTCATCACTCTTGTGAGTGATGAGCTTTGTCCAATTTGCGCCGGTTTGTTGTCGACTGTCCGGGTGTGGCGGGCGGTGCCTGCTTGCACAGTGTGACGAAAGTGGCAGAACCGGTCCTGGCAAGCCCTGCGACCTGCGATCACTCCAACGAGTGAGCTTCCGGGCACCCATAGTCCGATTGGGCCATCTGAGATTGAGCCCGAAGGGGCTGTTGCTCGTTGCCGTTCTTCCGTAACGTCCTCAACTGGCAGCGGTGAATATGCCGTTGCCGCCGTGGGGGAGCCCCGATTCGGGAGAGGACGGCGCCGAAATGGGCTGGGTGGACGACTGGAGTGCGCAGGCGGCCTGCCGCACGAGTGATCCGGACGAGCTGTTCGTGCAGGGGGCGGCACAGAACCGCGCCAAGGCCGTGTGCAGCGGCTGCCCGGTGCGGACGGAGTGCCTCGCCGACGCACTGGACAACCGGGTGGAGTTCGGCGTCTGGGGAGGGATGACCGAGCGCGAGCGCAGGGCACTGCTCCGCCGCAGGCCCACGGTGGTCTCGTGGCGCCGGCTGCTGGAGACGGCCCGCACCGAGTACGAGGCCTCGCTGGCCACCGGTGTGGTGCTGACGGACTACGCGCAGGCGGGCTGACCGGGCGGCGGACCGACGGTCCGCCCCCGGCGGCACACCACCACACCTGGCGGGCGCTCAGCTCACCGCGCCCGCGGGGTCGGTGGCCCCCAGGCGGTCCCCGACGGCCCGCAGCCCGTCCAGGTCGTGCACGTCGCCGGCCAGCGCGGCCACCTCGACGATCGGCACGTCCGGGTAGACCGACACGAACCGGTCGCGGGTGCGACGCTCCCGCGACATGATCTGCATCCGCTCGGCGTGCAGCCTCAGCAGCCCCGCCGCCAGCGTCTCCGCGGCCACCGTCGAGGTCTGCGAACCGTTCTCCTCCAGCGCCTCCGCCGCCGCCAGGGCCCGCTCCGCGGTCAGCTGCGGCGCCCCCGTGCTGTGCACCCGGTTGAGCACCAGCCCGGCCAGCGGCATCTCGTCCGCGGCCAGCCGGTCCACGAAGTACGCCGCCTCGCGCAGCGCGTCGCGCTCCGGCGCCGCCACCACCAGGAAGGCCGTACCCGGCGCCTTGAGCAGCTGGTACGTGCGGTCGGCGCGCTCCCGGAAGCCGCCGAACATCGAGTCCATCGCCGAGACGAAGGTCTGCACGTCGGTCAGCAGCTGGGCGCCGAAGATCTTGCCGAGCGTGCCGGTGAGCAGGCCCATCCCCACGTTGAGGAACTTCATCGCACTGCGCCCGCCGACCTTCGCCGGCGCCGTCAGCAGCCGGATCACCTTCCCGTCCAGGAAGGAGCCCAGCCGGCTCGGCGCGTCCAGGAAGTCCAGCGCCGAACGGGACGGCGGGGTGTCCACCACGATCAGGTCCCAGCGGTCCTCGGCCCGCAGCTGGCCGAGCTTCTCCATCGCCATGTACTCCTGCGTACCGGCGAAGCCGGCCGACAGGGACTGGTAGAAGGGGTTCTCCAGGATCGCCTTCGCCCGCTCCGGCTCGGCGTGGGCCAGCACGACCTCGTCGAAGGTCCGCTTCATGTCGAGCATCATGGCCTGCAGCTCGCCGGGCCCCTGCGCGCCCTTCACCACCCGCGGGGTGTTGTCCAGTTCGGTCAGGCCCATCGACTGGGCGAGCCGGCGGGCCGGGTCGATCGTCAGCACGACGACCTTCCGGCCGCGCTCCGCGGCCCGCAGCCCGATCGCCGCCGCCGTGGTCGTCTTGCCGACGCCGCCGGAGCCGCAGCACACCACGATCCGGGTCTCCGGGTCGTCGATCAGCGCGTCCACGTCCAGCGCGGACGTCGTCCGCTCCTTGCGGGTGCCCGCCGTCATGCCGCCCCCTGCCGCTTCAGCTCGCCCGCCAGCCGGTACAGCCCGCCCAGGTCCACGCCCTCGCCGAGCAGCGGCAGCTCGTACGTCGGCAGCTTCGCCCGCTGCAGGTCCGCCCGCTGAGCGCGCTCCAGCTCGACCCGCTCGGCGTGCTCCCTGGCCTGCTCCAGCAGCGGGGCGAGCAGCGGCTCCACCGCCGCCCGGACCGTCTCCGGCTTGCGCGAGCGGCCGCCCAGCCCGGCCTCGCCGAGCGCCACGGCGACCTCCTCGCGGTGGTCGCCGTCGACGGCCGCCACGGCCGCCGCGTCCAGCACCGGCGGCCGGACCATGTTGACCATCACCCCGCCCACCGGCAGCTGCGCCGCCCGCAGGTCGGCGATGCCGTCCACGGTCTCCTGCACCGGCATCTCCTCCAGCAGCGTCACGAAGTGCACCGCCGTCTCCGGGGACTTCAACACCCGCATCACGGCCTGCGCCTGACCGTGGATCGGGCCGAACCTGGCCAGCCCGGCCACCTCCTCGTTGACGTTGAGGAAGCGGGTGAGCCGCCCGGTCGGGGGCGCGTCCATCACGATCGCGTCGTACGCCCGGCGGCCGTCCGGGCCCTTGCGCCGGGCCGCCTCGCAGGCCTTGCCGGTCAGCAGCACGTCCCGCACGCCCGGTGCGACGGTGGTCGCGAAGTCGACGAAGCCGACCTTCTGCAGCGCCTTCCCGGCCCGGCCCAGCTTGTAGAACATCTCCAGGTACTCGAGCAGCGCCAGCTCGGTGTCGATCGCCAGCGCGTACACCTCGCCCTGGCCGGTGCCGGGCAGCCCCAGACGGGACGGCGAGACGGTGGCGACCTTGCGCTCCTCGTAGGGCAGCGCGGCCATCCCGAACAGTTCGGCGATGCCCTGCCGCCCCTCGACCTCGATCAGCAGGGTCCGCCCGCCCTCGGCGGCCAGCGCCAGGGCCAGCGCCGCCGCGACGGTGGTCTTCCCGGTGCCGCCCTTGCCGCTGACGACGTGCAGCCGGACCCCCTCCCAGTCGGGGTCGGCCTGCGCCGATGGGCCGGGGGTGCTCGCCACGCTCCGTCTCCGTCCTGCGTCGACCGGGCACCGCAACGGGTGCCCCCTCCTTGGCGAGGGTAACCAGCCGACGCCGCCGATGGCGGGACCATCCGGGTGCCCGGCCGGATTCATGCCCTCTTTGTGTCCCACCTCACACCACGGCCCGTCGTGGGCGACCCGCCGCGGGCCCGGGCCGCCCGCCCCGTGGCGTCGCCGGGCCCGGCGGCCGGACGGTCTAGAGTCACCCCCATGACCAAGTGGGAATACGTCACCGTGCCGCTTCTCGTGCACGCCACCAAGCAGATCCTGGACACCTGGGGCGAGGACGGCTGGGAGCTCGTCCAGGTCGTGCCCGGCCCGAACAACCCCGAGCAGCTCGTGGCCTACCTCAAGCGGGAGAAGAGCTGATGAGCAAGGTTGAGGAGAAGCTGGCCGAGCTCGGCCTGACCCTCCCCGAGGTGGCCCCGCCGGTGGCGGCCTACGTGCCGGCCGTCCGCTCCGGCGACCACGTCTTCACCTCCGGCCAGCTGCCCATGGTGGCCGGCAAGCTCCAGCACACCGGCAAGGTCGGCGCCGAGGTGACGCCCGAGCGCGCCAAGGCGCTCGCGCAGATCTGCGCGCTGAACGCGCTCGCCGCGGTCAAGTCCGTGATCGGCGACCTCGACCGCGTCGAGCAGGTCGTCAAGGTGGTCGGCTTCGTCGCCTCCGCCCCCGACTTCACCGGCCAGCCCGCCGTGGTCAACGGCGCCAGCGAGCTGCTCGGCGAGGTCCTCGGCGAGGCCGGCGTGCACGCCCGCAGCGCCGTCGGCGTCGCCGTCCTGCCGCTGGACGCCCCGGTCGAGGTCGAGATCCAGGTCCGGGTGCGGACCGGGGCCTGAGCCCCCGAACAGCACCGGGCGGGGGTGGGCCCTGTCCAAGCCCACCCCCGCCCGCTTAGCATCCGGGGCATGGATGACCGCGCACCGTCGACCCCCATGCCGCCCGGCTGGCCCGCCCGGATCCGGGCCCTCGCCGCCGGCGAGCTGACCCCGGCCGAGCCCAGGGCCGCGGCCACGGTCGTGCTGCTGCGCGACACCGCCGACGGCCCCGAGGCCTACCTGCTGCGCCGCCGCACCTCGATGGCCTTCGCCGCCGGCATGTACGCCTACCCCGGCGGCGGCGTCGACCCCCGGGACGCCGACGCCGAGATCGCCTGGGCCGGCCCTGCGCCCGAGGAGTGGGGCGCCCGCCTCGGCACCGACCCCCGGACGGCGCAGGCCGTCGTCTGCGCGGCCGTCCGGGAGACCTTCGAGGAGTCCGGCGTGCTGCTCGCCGGCCCCGACGCGGACTCCACCGCCGAGGCCCGCGACTGGTCCGCCGAGCGGGCCGCGCTGGAGGCCCGCGAGTTCTCCTTCGCCGAGTTCCTGCACAAGCACGGCCTGGTGCTGCGCAGCGACCTGCTCGGCGGCTGGGCCCGCTGGATCACCCCGGAGTTCGAGGAGCGCCGCTTCGACACCTGGTTCTTCGTGGCCGCGCTGCCCGCCGGACAGGCCGCCGCCTCACAGGTCGGCGAGGCCGACCGGGTGGCCTGGCTCGCCCCCGCCGAGGCCGTCTCCGGACACGCCGGGGGCCGCTACGGGATGCTGCCGCCGACCGTGACCGTGCTGCGCGAACTGCTGCCGGTGCGGTCCGCCGCCGAGGCCCTGGCCGCCGCCGGCCGGCGCACCGTCACGCCCGTCCTGGGACGGGCCGAGGTCGACGGCGACCGAATGACCGTCCGCTGGCCCGGGTATGACGAGCTGACCATCGACGGAGACTTCCCGGCGTGATCCCACGCCGGGCGACCCACCCGAACACACGGAAGGACACTGGCCGATGAACCACAACGACGTGGCTCGCCGGACGGAGCACGACCTGCCCGCCCGCAGCATCACCCCCAAGGTCGTCGCCTGCGACGGCCGCGTCGAGGAACGCACCGCTCCGCGCCGGCTCGCCCGCGCGCTGCCGTCGCGCAACCTGGTGCGCGAGGGCGGCCGGTGAGCGGTCTCCTTCCGGGCGACCCCGCCGCCACCGTCGGCGGCGGGGCCACCCCGCGGGCGCACTGCGTGCTGGCGCCCAACCCCTCCCCGATGACCCTGGACGGCACCAACACCTGGCTGCTGTCCGAACCCGGCTCCGACCTCGCCGTCGTGATCGACCCGGGCCCGCTCGACGAGGGCCACCTGCGCCGCGTCGTCGACACCGCCGAACAGCAGGGCAAGCGGATCGCCCTCACCCTGCTCACCCACGGCCACCACGACCACGCCGAGGGCGCCGCCCGGTTCGCCGAACTCACCGGCACCCACGTGCGCGCCCTGGACCCGGCGCTGCGGCTCGGCGACGAAGGGCTGCGGCCCGGCGAGGTCGTCGAGGTCGGCGGCCTGGAGATCCGGGTCGTGGGCACCCCCGGGCACACCGCGGACTCACTGACCTTCCACCTGCCCGCCGACGGCGCGATCCTCACCGGCGACACCGTGCTCGGCCGCGGCACCACGATGGTCGCCCACCCGGACGGCCGGCTCGGCGACTACCTCGACTCGCTGCGCCGCCTGCACACCATGGCGGCGGAGCACGGCGTGCGGACCGTCCTGCCCGGGCACGGCCCGGTGCTCGCCGACGCGCTCGGCGCCGTCGACTACTACCTCGCCCACCGGGCCGCCCGGCTCGCCCAGGTGGAGACCGCCGTGGAGGCCGGCTGCCGCACCGCGGAGGAGGTGGTGGCCCGGGTGTACGCCGACGTGGACAAGGCCCTGTGGCCGGCCGCCGAACTCTCCGTCCGGGCCCAGCTCGGCTACCTGGAGGACCACGGACTCATCCAGGGGCTCTGAGACGGTAAACCACTCGGGGGAACCACTCAGGGGCGCTGGGGTGCCCCCAGCGCCCCTGAGTGCCTGCCCGGTTGCGCCCCTGAGTGCTTGACCCGGGTCAGCGGGAGCGGCGGGAGAGGCGCTCGACGTCGAGGAGGACGACCGCGCGGGCCTCCAGCTTCAGCCAGCCGCGGCCGGCGAAGTCGGCCAGCGCCTTGTTGACCGTCTCGCGGGAGGCACCGACCAGCTGGGCCAGCTCCTCCTGGGTGAGGTCGTGGGAGACGTGGATGCCCTCCTCCGACTGCACGCCGAAGCGGCGGGAGAGGTCGAGCAGCGCCTTGGCGACGCGGCCGGGCACGTCCGAGAAGACCAGGTCGGACATGACGTCGTTGGTGCGGCGCAGGCGGCGGGCGATGGCGCGCAGCAGTGCGATCGACACCTCGGGGCGGGCGTGCAGCAGCGGCAGCAGGTCGCCGTGGCCGAGGCCGAGCAGCTTGACCTCGGTCAGTGCGGTGGCGGTGGCGGTGCGCGGGCCCGGGTCGAACAGCGACAGTTCGCCGATCATCTCGCTGGGGCCGAGCACGGCGAGCATGTTCTCGCGGCCGTCCGGCGAGGCGCGGTGCAGCTTCACCTTGCCCTCGACGACGACGTACAGCCGGTCGCCCGGGTCGCCCTCGTGGAACAGCGACTCGCCGCGGGCGAGGGTCGCCTCGGTCATGGAAGCGCGCAGCTCGGCAGCCTGGTCGTCGTCGAGGGCCGCGAACAGCGCGGCGCGGCGAAGAACGTCGTCCACGTGCTTCCTCCTGCATCGTCCGGTGGTGTTTCTCACCACCAAGGATGGCGCATGTCGCTCCGATCATATGAGGAGGGGTGTGCCGTCGAGTGCCCTATGGGGCCATTCGCACCCGCCCGTACCAGCGGCGCGGCCCCGGCGGGGCAGGTCAGGCGGGTGTCCGGTCGGGCAGCAGGGCGAGCTCGGCGGGCTCCAGGACGAGGCCGGCGGCGGCCGCGGAGTCCCGGACGGAGGCCGGTCGGCTCGCGCCGGGGATCGGGACGACCGCGGGCGAGAGCGCGAGCAGCCAGGCCAGGCAGACCCGCTGCGGCGAGGTGCCGCGGGCGGCGGCCACCCGGTGGAAGGGCGTGCCGGCGGGGGCGGGGTCGGAGGGGTCCGGCGCGGAGGGGCCGTCCAGCGAGCTGCGGGAGATGCCGCCGAGCGGGCTCCACGGCAGGAAGGCGAGTCCGAGCTCCTCGCAGAGCCGCAGCTCCGGCTCGGCGGAGCGGTCGGCGGGGGAGTAGCGGTTCTGCACCGAGACCAGGCCGGCGCCGAGGATCGCGTGCGCCTCGCGGATCTGCGTCGCGTCGGCGTTGGAGATCCCGGCGGCGCGGACCTTGCCCGCGTCCAGCAGTTCCCGCAGGGCGCCCACCGACTCGGCCCAGGGCACCCGCGGGTCCGGCTTGTGCAGTTGGTAGAGGCCGATCGCCTCGGTGCCGAGCCGCCGCAGCGACTCCTCGCAGGCCCGTCGCAGGTGCTCGGGGCGGCCGTCGACCGTCCACGAGCCGTCGCCGGGGCGGCCGCGGCCGCCCTTGGTGGCCACCAGCACCCGGTCGCGGTCCCCGCCGCGGCGGGCCAGGGCCCGGGCGATCAGCCGTTCGTTGTGGCCGCGCTCCCCGGCGTGCCAGTGGTACGAGTCGGCGGTGTCGATCAGGGTGACGCCCGCGTCGAGGGCGGCGTGGACGACCGCGAGGGCGTCCTCCTCGGCCGGGCGGCCCTCGACGGACAGCGGCATCGCGCCGAGGCCGACCGGATGGACGGCGGTGCCGCCGATGGTGCGCCGGTGCATCTCAGACCGCCCTTCCGGCCACGGCGGCCTTCGCGGCCCAGGCCGCCTCGTCGATCGCCGCGGGTAGCCAGTCGGCCGTCCGGGACAGGGGGAAGCCGAGTGCGGCGGCCCGGCCGTTGTCCATGGCGTACGAGCGGTCGAAGGAGAACGGAGAGGCGTCCTCGCCCTCCGCCGTCCGGAACCGGGCCGTGGTGCCGAGCCGCTCGGCGATCAGTTCGGAGAGCCGGGCGGCGTCGAGCGCGCCGTGCGAGCAGGCGTTCAGCGGTCCGTCGGCGTCGGTGACGGCGGCCCGGGCGAGCACGGTGGCGATCTCCCGGTGGTGGACGAAGGAGGTCGGCCGGGCGTCCCGGTGGACGGCGACCGGGCGGCCGGCGGCGATCCGCTCCACGTAGTGCGCCAGCCGTCCGGTGAAGTCGCGGTCGCCGCCGCCGAGCACGTGGGCGCTGCGGATGCTCGCCCAGGAGAACGGCGCGGAGCGGGCGAGCACCGCCTCGGCCTGCCGCTTGCCCTCCGCGTAGCCGGTCGCCGCGTCGAAGTGCCGGGCGAGCGCCTGCGGGTCGTGCCAGGGCAGGTCGAGGTCGACGGCCCAGGCCGCCGGGTCGACGAAGCCCTCGGTGACCGGGCCGTCCGAGGCGGGCACGAGCGGGGAGGTCGCCGGGTCGTAGACCTCCATGGTCGAGGTCATCACGTAGCGCGGGGCGCGGTCGGCGAAGACCCGGCAGGCCACGGCGGCCTGCAGCGGGGTGTAGAGCACCTGGTCGACCACCGCGTCGAAGGTCCGTCCGCCGAGCGCGGCCGTCAGCGCCGCCTCGTTCGAGCGGTCCGCGCGGACGTGGTCGACACCCGGGGGCGGGGCGGCGGAGCCGCGGTTGACGAGGGTGACCGCGACTCCGGCGTCGCGGAACAGGGACACCAGGTGCAGGCCGAAGTACCGGCTTCCGCCGATGATGCAGACGCTTCTCATGGCTCCACTCTCCTGGCGTATCGTCAGCAGCGGAACTGGCGACCTGCTGAACCGGTCGTAAGGAGAACTGTCGACGGGGAGGGGCTGCGGTGATCGACGTCCACCGGCTCGGGGTGCTGCAGGCGGTCGCCGAGCACGGCAGCTTCAACCGGGCGGCGGCCGCGCTGCGGATCACCCCGTCCGCGGTGTCCCAGCAGGTCGCGGCATTGGAGCGGGGGCTCGGCACCCTGGTGGTGGAGCGCTCCACCCGCGGCGTGGTGCTGACCGAGGCGGGGCGGCTGATGGTCGAGGCGGCCGGTGCGATCGGCGCCGAACTCCGCCACGCCCGGGAGCAGATCGACCGGCTCGCCGCACCGCGCCCGCGGCTGACGGTGGCCACCTTCACCACCGGCGGCCGGTACCTGCTGCCCGCGGCACTGGCCCGGTTCGCCGCCGAGCACCCCGAGGCCGACCTGCACGTGGTGGAGCGGGAGCCCGAGGAGAGCCTGCCGATGGTGCGCGAGGGCGTCGCCGACCTGGCGATCGCCTACCACTTCGACGGCCCGCTGCCGGTGCAGCCCGGGGACCGATCCGGCCTCGACTGGACGCCGCTGATGGACGACCCGCTCTCGGTGGTGCTCCCGCAGGCCCACCCGCTGGCCGCCCGCGAGGAGCTGGACCTCGCCGAACTCGCCGACGACCGCTGGGTGGTGGGCTGTTCGAAGACCGAGGCATTCCTGCACCGGCACGCCGCGCTGGCCGGGTTCGACCTGCGGGTCGCCGGCAGCACCACCGACTACTTCTTCGCCCGGTCGCTGGTGGCCGCCGGGGTCGGGGTCTCCCTGGTGCCGCAGGTGGCGCTGGACCCGCCGCTGCCGGGCACGAGGGTGGTTCCGGTCCGGCCGCCGCGGCCGGCCCGGCACTTCGGCATCGCCGTCGCCCGGCGCCGCCGCCCCCAGCCGTACGCCGAGGCGCTGGCCCGGCTGCTGAAGGCGGGCACGACCGTCGGCTGACGGCGGTCAGCGGTGCAGCACGGCGCTGGCGTTGCGGAAGTCGAGACGGGCACCGCGGCGGCGCGTCCGGGCGCTGTCCGCGTGGGCGCGGCGGCCGGCGGCGGCCATCGCCTCCTGCACGGTGAGGGCGCGGACGGCGAAGCTCTGGGTGCCGGTGCGGCCGTCGGGGTGGGTCGTGGGCACGGTGACCAGCCAGAGCGGGTGGTGGTACGTCGGGTGGACGGGCCGCGGGACGGGGGAGGCGGAAACGGCGGGGGAGGCGGTGGCGGGGCACGTACGGGCCCCGGCCGGTGGGAGGCCGATGGTCATGGGGGCTGGCCCTCCTCGGACGGCACGGGCGGTCGCGTGGGGGCGCGACCGTCAGCGGGTGGAACGGCTGACCTGCGGGGATGGCACAGGAGGAGGACCGCACGGGGTGGTGGCGGCGTAGTCCCGACGATGCGCCCGGCAGGGTCGGGGAGTCAAGGTTACTCGGCAGTATGAATGTAACTTTCTGCAAGACCTTGCTGTAGGCCGCCGTGACCTTCCGGGCCCCGCGGTACCCGGAAAGCGGGTGCCGTGCGCGCCGACCGTTTTCGGCCGTCCGTTTTCGGCTGGCCGTTTTCGAAAGATCGGCCGATCGGTCAGGCGGCGGGCGGCGGGGCGGTGCTCTTGCGGACGACCAGGCTGGTGGCGAGTTCCAGGCGGGCCGCGCTGCCGCCCTCGGCGCGCATCCGGATCAGCATCTGCGCGGCCTCCTCGGCCATCTGCCGAAGCGGCTGGTGGACGGTGGTGAGGGCCGGGCTCGTCCACTGGGCGATCGGCACGTCGTCGTAGCCGACCACCGACAGGTCGTCGGGGACCTTCAGTCCGTGCACCCGGGCGGCCTCCAGGACGCCGAGCGCCTGCAGGTCGCTGCCGGCGAAGATCGCGGTCGGTCGCTCGGGGAGGGCCAGCAGCTCCATGGCGCGGCGGCGGCCGCCCTCGACGTGGAAGTCGCCGAAGGAGACGTAGCCGGGCGGGATCTCCAGGCCGGCCATGCCCATCGCGGAGCGGAAGCCGTCCAGCCGGGCCAGCGAGCAGAGCATGTCCTCGGGGCCGGTGATGATGGCGATCCGGCGGTGCCCGCACTCGACCAGGTGGCGGGTCGCGGCGAGGCCGCCGGCCCAGTTCGCCGAGCCCACCGACGGCACGTCCGGCTCGGGGTCGCCGGCCGGGTCGATGATGACGAACGGGATGGCGCGGGACCGGAGTTGCTGCTTCACCTCGAGCGGCAGGCTGGAGAAGACCAGCACCACGCCGAGCGGCCGGCGGCGCAGCACGCCCTCGATCCAGCTCGGGTCCGGGGCGTGCCGGGTGCCGCTCTCGGTGAGCACCACGCTGGCCTCGTGCTCCTTGGCGACGTTCTCGACGCCCTTGATCAGCTCCATCGCCCAGAGGTTGTCGAGCTCGGGGAAGACGATCTCGACGAGCGGCGCCTCCCAGGCCGATTTGGGCGTCCGCTGGTAGCCGTGGACCTCCAGCAGGCGCTCGACCTTGAGGCGGGTCGGGCGGGAGACGTCCTGCCTGCCGTTGAGAACTTTCGAAACCGTGGACACGGAGACGCCGGCCTCTTCTGCCACCTGGGCGAGCGTGACGCGGCCGTTCTCCTCCTCTTCTCGCATGGCGTGCAGCATAAGGCACGTGTCCAGGTCACGTTCCGGTAACTGCGTGACGGGGGGTTGACCCCCCTCGGAGCGCGGATCTAGCGTCGCAGCGCGCCAAGAATTTCGGCGAAGATGCCGAAAGATTTCGAAAGGCACCGCGATGAGAAGACACGCTCGGCTCTCCCGTTCCCTCGCCGCAGGCAGCGCGGCCGTGGTCCTGGGGATCACCCTGACGGCCTGCGGCAGCGGCTCCGGTTCCTCCGGGGACAGCGGTTCGGGAGAGATCCACGTCCTGGTCTACGGGGACGCCACCAACAAGGTCGAGAAGCAGATCGTCGACACCTTCAACAAGACGTCGAAGGTCAAGGCCGTCCTGGACACCATTCCGGGCGCCGACTACCAGCAGAAGCTGCAGACGATCATCAACACCAAGCAGGCCCCGGACGTCTTCTTCAACTGGGGCGGCGGCAGCATCAAGCCGTTCGTCGACGCCGGCCTGCTGATGCCGCTCGACGACATGATCGCCAAGGACCCGGGCCTCAAGGCCAACTTCCTCTCCTCGGTCTTCGACACCGCCGTGGTCGACGGCAAGGCCTACGGCGTCCCGATGCGCGGCACCCAGCCGGTGCTGCTCTTCAGCAACACCAAGGTCCTCGCCGACGCCGGCGTGAGTGCGCCCAAGACCTTCGACGAGCTGCTCGCCGCGGTGCAGACGCTCAAGGGCAAGGGCGTCACCCCGATCGCCCTCGGCGGCGGCGACCAGTGGCCGACCCTGATGTGGTTCGAGTACCTCTACGATCGCGTCGCCGGCCCGGACCTGTTCAAGAAGGCGCTCGGCGGCGACAAGGCCGCCTGGGCGAGCGAGGACAGCAAGAAGGCCCTCGGCATGCTCAAGCAGCTCATCGACGCGGGCGCGTTCGGTACCAACTTCGACTCGGTGAAGTTCACCGACGGAGGCTCGCCGGCCCTGCTCGCCCGCGGCAAGGCCGCCTTCGAGCTGATGGGCTCCTGGGAGTACTCCACCCAGCAGGACGCCAGCCCCGACTTCACCAAGTCCAGCCTCGGCTACGGCTCCTTCCCGACCGTCACCGGCGGCAAGGGCGACCCGAAGAACGTCGTCGGCAACACCAACAACTTCTACTCGGTGCTGAAGAAGACCAAGCACCCGGAGGCCGTCGCGGAGTTCCTCAAGCTCCAGTACTCCGACGAGTTCGTCCAGGGCCAGCTGGCCATCGGCAACCTGCCGACCACCAGCAACACCCCCAAGTTCCTGAGCAGCGCGGCCAACCCGGCGTACTCCACCTTCCAGTTCGACCTGGTGAAGGCCGCGCCGTCGTTCCAGCTCTCCTGGGACCAGGCGTACCCGCCGGCCGCGATCACGCCCATCCACCAGGCCGTCCAGCAGTTCTTCAACGGCCAGATCGACGAGAACGGCTTCATCAAGGCCATGCAGGCCCTGCCGAACTCCTGACACCAGACGGGTCGCACCATGACCACAACTCTTGCCACCGGGGCCGTGACGCGGCGCCGACCGGCGAGCCGGACGGGCACCGCGGTGACCCGCCCCGGGTTCGCCTGGGCGCTCCCGGCCACGGTCTTCTTCGTCCTCTTCGCGATCGTGCCGCTCGTCCTGGTCGCCGTGCTGTCCTTCACCCGCTGGAACGGCCTCGGCTCACCGGAGTTCGCCGGCTTCGACAACTGGAACCGGCTTTTCGACGACCCCGTGATGGTCAAGAGCCTGTGGCTGAGCCTGCTGCTCACCCTGCTCGGCGTGGCCGTCCAGACCCCGATCAGCATCCTGCTCGGGGTCTGGGCGGCCGGGCACCAGCGCAACCGGGCGGTGCTGTCGGCGATCTACTTCGTGCCGCTGCTGCTCTCCGCCACCGCCGTCTCGGTGCTCTGGCGGGCGCTGCTCGACCCCAACTTCGGCGTCCCGGCCGAGGCCGAGTGGCTGTTCGGCGACGGCAACCTGTTCGGCTCGCAGACCGGCGCGATCGGCGTGCTGGTGCTGGTCGGCGCCTGGCAGTTCACCCCGTTCCACACGCTCATCTACCAGGGTGCGGCCCGCGCCGTCCCGCCGGTGCTCTACCAGGCCGCCGCGATCGACGGGGCCGGCACCGTACGGCAGTTCTTCCACATCACGCTGCCGCAGCTGCGCAACGCGATCATCACCTCGGTGATCCTCATGATGGTCGGCGGCCTCACCACCTTCGACACGGTGCTCATCCTCACCCAGGGCGGGCCCGGCACCGACACCACCATCAGCGCCTACTACATGTACCAGAAGGCCTTCAAGGGCTTCGACTTCGGCACCGGATCGGCGGTCGCGCTGCTGCTCGTCCTGGTCGCCACCGCCATCTCGCTCGCCGTCGTCCGGCTGTCCGGCTACGACCGGATGCGCAGCACCTCGGAGGGCCTGTGATGAGGCGACGCCCCAACGTCCTGGCCGGATTCGGCTCGCTGGTCTGGCTGTTCGTCGTCGGCCTGCCGCTGTACACCATGCTGGCCGCCACCCTGCAGAGCCGCGCCGACTACGCGGAGAGCGGCCCGCTCGGCCTGCCCCGCCACCTCACCCTGCAGAACTACCTCGACGACCTGCAGGGCGGCTTCGGCCAGTACTTCCTCAACACCGTGATCGTCACGGTGAGCGTGGTCGCCGTCGTGCTGCTGGTGGTGCCGCCGCTGTCCTACGCCATCGTGCGCAGCCGCGGCCGGACCACGGACCTGGCGTTCCGGCTCTTCCTGCTGGGCCTCGCGATCCCCGCGCAGGCGGTGATCGTGCCCATGTTCTACGTCATCAGCAAAGCCGGCCTGTACGACAACCTGATCGGCGTGATCCTGCCGACCGCGGCCTTCTCGCTGCCGGTCTGCACCCTCGTCCTCACCGGCGTGATGCGCGACATCACCCCCGAGCTCTACGAGGCGATGGCGATGGACGGCGCCACCCCCCGGCGGGTCTTCCTCCAGCTGGTGCTGCCGCTCTCCAAGGGCGGGCTCTCCACCATCACCGTCTTCTCCGCCCTCCAGGCGTGGAACGGCTTCCTCTTCCCGCTGGTGCTGACCCAGTCCGACGAGACCAAGGTGATCACCCTCGGCCTCTACGACTTCCAGACCCAGTACGGCATCAACGTCCCCGGGCTGCTGGCCGCCGTCGTGCTGTCCATGATCCCGATCCTGCTCGTCTACCTGTTCGCCCGCCGCGCCCTCGTCCAGGGGCTCATGGGCGTCGGAGGAAAGTGACCGACACATGAACCTGGCCGTAGAGACCGCCTCCGCCGTCCCCGCCTGGCAGGACACCGCCCGCGACCCGGGCGCACGGGCCGACGCCCTGATCGCCGCCATGACCCTCCGGGAGAAGATCGCCCAGCTGTTCGGCGTCTGGGTCGGCGCCTCCGACGAGGGCGGCGAGGTCGCCCCGTACCAGCACGAGATGGAGGAGCCGCCCGCCCTCGACACCCTGCTCCCGCACGGACTCGGACAGCTCACCCGGCCGTTCGGCACCGCCCCCGTCGACCCGGCCACCGGCGCGCTCTCGCTGATGCGCACCCAGCAGCGGATCGCCGCCGCCAACCGCTTCGGCATCCCCGCCGTCGCCCACGAGGAGTGCCTGGCCGGCTTCGCCGCCTGGAAGGCCACCGCCTACCCCGTGCCGCTCGCCTGGGGCGCCGCCTTCGACCCCGCACTGGTCCGCCGGATGGCCGCCGCGATCGGCCGCGACATGCGCGCGGTCGGCGTCCACCAGGGCCTCGCCCCCGTCCTGGACGTCGTCCGCGACGCCCGCTGGGGCCGCGTCGAGGAGACCGTCGGCGAGGACCCGTACCTGGTCGGCACCGTCGGCACCGCCTACGTGCAGGGCCTGGAGTCCGCCGGGATCGTCGCCACCCTCAAGCACTTCGCCGGGTACTCCGCCTCCCGCGCCGGCCGCAACCTCGCCCCCGTCGGGATGGGCGCCCGCGAACGCGCCGACGTCATCCTGCCGCCGTTCGAGATGGCCGTCCGCGAGGGCGGCGCCCGCTCCGTGATGCACGCCTACACCGACACCGACGGCGTGCCCTCCGCCGCCGACGACCGGCTGCTCACCGAACTCCTCCGCGACACCTGGGGCTTCACCGGCACGGTGGTCGCCGACTACTTCGGCATCGGTTTCCTGCGGACCCTGCACGGCGTCGCCGGCGACTGGGCCGAGGCCGCCGGCGCCGCCCTCGCCGCCGGCGTCGACGTCGAACTGCCCACCGTGAAGACCTTCGGCGAACCGCTCGTCGAGGCGATCACCACCGGCCGGCTGCCCGAACGCCTCGTCGACCGGGCGCTGCGCCGCGTCCTCGTCCAGAAGGCCGAACTCGGCCTGCTCGACCCCGACTGGACACCCGTCCCGGCCGTCCTCGCCGGCGCCGACCTCACCGACCCGGCCACCCTGCGCGGCACCGTCGACCTCGACCCGGCCGGCAACCGCGAACTCGCCCGCGAGATCGCCGAGCAGTCCGTCGTCCTGCTCCGCAACGACGGCACCCTGCCGCTCGCCCGGCCCGCCCGGATCGCCCTGATCGGCCCCAACGCCGACGAGGCCACCGCCGTGCTCGGCTGCTACGCCTTCCCGGTGCACGTCGGCCGCCAGCACCCCGACACCCCGGTCGGCCTGCGGATGCCCACCCTGCGCGAGGCCCTCGCCGCCGAGTTCGACGGCGCCGAGATCCACACCGTCACCGGCACCGGCGTCGACGACGGCAGCACCGCAGGCTTCGCCGAGGCCGCGGCCCTCGCCCGCCGCGCCGACGTCGTCGTGCTCGCCCTCGGCGACCGCGCCGGCCTCTTCGGCCGCGGCACCAGCGGCGAGGGCTGCGACGCCGAGTCGCTGGAACTCCCCGGCGCCCAGCAGCAACTGCTCGACACCCTGCTCGACACCGGCACCCCCGTGGTGGTCGTCCTGCTCGCCGGCCGGCCCTACGCCCTCGGCCGCGCCGTGGACGAGGCCGCCGCGATCGTGCAGACCTTCTTCCCCGGCGAGGAGGGCACCGGTGCGCTCGCCGGCGTGCTCAGCGGCCGCGTCGAGCCGTCCGGCCGACTGCCCGTCAGCGTGCCGCGCCGCCCCGGCGTCCAGCCGTCCTCCTACCTGGCCGCCCGGCTCGCCGGACCCACCGACGTCTCCAGCACCGACCCCACCCCCGCGTACGGCTTCGGCCACGGCCTCACCTACACCGCCTTCGCCTGGTCCGACCTCGCCGTCGAGACCGGACGGACGGACACCGCGGGCGAGTTCCGGCTCTCCTTCACCGTCCGCAACATCGGCGGGCGGCCCGGCACCGAGGTCGTCCAGCTCTACCTGCACGACCCGGTCGCCTCCGTGGTGCAGCCCGTCCAGCGCCTGATCGGCTACCGGCGGGTGCCGCTCGGCCCCGGCGAGGAGTGCCGGATCACCGCGACCGTCCCCGCCGACCTGGCCTCCTTCACCGGCCGGGACGGCCTCCGGATCGTCGAACCCGGCACCCTGGAGCTGCGCCTCGCCGCCTCCAGCACCGACCCGCGGCTCACCGCCGAGGTCGAGCTCACCGGACCCGTCCGCACGGTCGACCACACCCGCCGGCTGCACCCCGTCCTCGACGTGCGGTAGCCCCCCGGACCCCACCTGCCCCGGCCCCATGCACCCCGGTACCGCTTCGCCGGAGTGCGGCGGCCGAGGCCGGGGCAGGTGGACCACGACGGAACGCACCACCGGCCGAAGGAGCCGACCTTGTACACCGACCTGCCCGAGGACCAGCTCCGCTCGTACCGCAGCGCCCAGACCGAGCCCGCCGACTTCGACGCCTTCTGGCGGAAGACCCTCGACGAGGCCCGGGCCGCGGGCGGCGACACCGCCGCCGTCCCCGTACCGACCGGCCTCACCACCGTCGACACCTTCGACGTCACCTTCCCCGGGTACGCCGGCGAGCCCGTCCGGGCCTGGCTCCGGCTGCCCCGTGGGGCGGACGGCCCGCTGCCCGCCGTCGTCCAGTACGTCGGCTACGGCGGCGGCCGCGGCCACGTCCTGGAGAACCTCGTCTGGGCCTGCGCCGGCTTCGCCCACCTGCAGATGGACAGCCGCGGCCAGGGCTCCGTCTGGAGCCGCGGCGACACCCCCGACTCCGGCCCCGCCGGACCGCAGGTCCCCGGCGTGATGACCCGCGGCATCGAGGACCCGCACGACTACTACTACCGGCGGCTGTTCACCGACGCCGTCCGGGCCGTGGACGCCGTCCGCACGCTGCCGCAGGTGGACCCGGACCGGGTCGCCGTCCTCGGCAACAGCCAGGGCGGCGGCACCGCCCTCGCCACGGCCGGACTCGTCCCCGACCTCGCCGCGGTCGTCGCCCACGTGCCGTTCCTCTGCGACTTCCCGCGCGCCGTGGTGGTCACCGACGCCCACCCCTTCCGCGAGATCGCCGACTACCTGGCCACCCACCGCGGCCACGACGAACAGGTGCACCGCACCCTCTCCTATGTGGACGGCGTGAACTTCGCCGCCCGCGCCGGCGCCCCCGCCAGGTTCTCCGCCGCACTCATGGACCAGACCGTCCCGCCGTCCACCGTGTTCGCCGCCCACAACGCCTACGCCGGACCGAAGGAGATCGACGTCTGGCGCTACAACGGCCACGAGGCCGGCGGCCCGGACGACGACGCCGCGGCCCTCCGCTTCCTCCGCCGCCACCTCGGCGCCCGAGCCGGGCGGGCCTCCGACGAGGGGCGCCCCTGACCGCAGCCCGGCGGGCGGGTACCGTCGATGGGGACGGGGGGAGGCCGGCAGTGCGCGTGACCTTGATCTCGGCGGCCATGAGCGAGGCCGTCCGGCAGGCCCGGTTCGACGACGGCGAACCGCTGGACGCCCTCGGACTGCGCGCGGCCGAGGCCGCCGCCGGCACCCTCCGCTCGGCCGGCCCCACCCCGGTCTCGCCGTCGCCGCGCTGCCGGCAGACCGCACGGGTGCTCGGCCTGCCCGCACCGGTCGACGAACCCGTCCTGGCCGGCTGCGACCACGGGCGCTGGCGGGGCCGCACCCTCGACGAGATCGCCGCCGCCGAACCCGAGGCCCTCGCCCGCTGGCTCGCCGACCCCGCCGCAGCGCCCCACGGCGGCGAACCCCTGCAGGCCGTGCTGGACCGGGTCGCCGACTGGCTGGCCGCGCTGCCGCAGGACGCACCGGCCGTCACCGCCGTCGTCGAACCCGACGTCGTCCGCGCCGCCGCCGTGCACGCCCTCGGCGCCCCGGCCGCGGCCTTCTGGCGGCTCGACGTCCGCCCGCTGACCGCCACCCACCTCAGCGGCCGCGCGGGCCGCTGGAACCTCCGCTGCGGCGAACCGCTCTGACGCGGCGACACCCCCGCGTGCCCACCGGTGTCGGCACCGCGCCCTAGGGTGACCCGTCATGACGACCCTGATGACCGACGCCGGCCCGGTCGCCCCCGACGCCCCGGTCACCCGGACCGGCGGTCTGCCGCTCGCCCCGGCCGGCACCGCCTGGCCGCACTGCGCGACCTGCGGCGGCCCGATGCAGTTCCTCGCCCAGGTCCTGCTCGACGACCTCGGCCGGCACACCGGCACCGGGGCCGCGGACGGCCGCGCCCTGCTCGCACTGTTCATGTGCCAGAACGACCCCGGCGGCTGCCAGGAG
Organism: Kitasatospora sp. NPDC093679; assembly: GCF_040683455.1. Classification (NCBI taxonomy): domain Bacteria; kingdom Bacillati; phylum Actinomycetota; class Actinomycetes; order Kitasatosporales; family Streptomycetaceae; genus Kitasatospora; species Kitasatospora sp. NPDC093679. The sequence goes on along the minus strand of NZ_JBFBDW010000008.1, from coordinate 102,561 downwards.
TGGGACGCCCGCGCCGGCGGCAACCTGGCCCTGCTGCTCCCCGTCGGCGGCAGCGGTCCGCTGCCCCTGCCCCCGCTGCCCGACGGCCACGACGAGGACGACGGCGACCCCCGGCAGCTCGGTACCGTCCGCGCCGTCGCCTACCGGCCGGACCCGGGCGGCGACTACGAGGCCGCCCGCCTCGAGCGGCGCGACGAAGACCCGCTGGGCCAGCTCGGCGGCGAACCCGCCTGGCTCCAGTACGACCAGACGCCCGACTGCCCGTCCTGCGACCGGGCCATGGCGATGGTCGTTCAGCTGGAGGAGGGGCCCGACCACCTCACCGCGATGAACTTCGGCAGCGGCAGCGGCAGCGCCTACGCCTTCGCCTGCGAGCCGTGCGGCCGGGCCGCCTTCCTCTGGCAGTGCTGACGAAGTCCGGCGGGCGGGCCGATCGTTCCCGCGCGACCCGCCCCGGGGCGTAGCCTTCCTGCATGGCAGAGAGCAAGGCCCGGACGGCCGGGCCACGGGCGGCGAAGCCGAGGAAGCCGGAGTCCCACCTGGGGATGGTGCGGCGGGCCCGGCGGATCAACCGGGCGCTCGCGGAGCAGTACCCGTACGCGCATCCGGAGCTGGACTTCGACAACCCCTTCCAACTGCTGGTGGCCACCGTGCTGTCGGCGCAGACGACCGACCTGCGGGTGAACCAGACCACCCCGGCGCTCTTCGCGAAGTACCCCACCCCCGAGGACATGGCCGCCGCCGTGCCGGAGGAGCTGGAGGAGATCATCCGGCCGACCGGCTTCTTCCGGAACAAGGCGAAGTCGCTGCTCGGCCTGTCCGCCGCGCTGCGGGACGACTTCGGCGGCGAGGTCCCCGGCCGCCTGGCGGACCTCGTCACCCTGCCCGGCGTCGGCCGCAAGACCGCCAACGTCGTCCTCGGCAACGCCTTCGGCGTCCCCGGGATCACCGTCGACACCCACTTCGGCCGGCTCGTCCGCCGCTTCGGCTGGACGCAGGAGGAGGACCCGGAGAAGGTCGAGGCCGCCGTCGCCGCGATCTTCCCCAAGTCCGAGTGGACGATGCTCTCGCACCGGGTCGTCTTCCACGGCCGCCGCGTCTGCCACTCCCAGAAGCCGGCCTGCGGCGCCTGCCCGATCACCGCCCTCTGCCCCTCCTTCGGAGCCGGCGAGACCGACCCGGAGAAGGCCGCCAAGCTGCTCAAGTACGAACTGGCCGGCAAGCCCGGCCAGCGGCTGCGCCCGCCCGCCGACTTCCCCGGGGAGGCCGCGGCCCGCGCCGAGGCCGACGTGCACGACGGCGAGGTCGCGGACATGGCGGTCGCCGGATGACCGTCGCCATCGAACGGGACGGCCTGCCCGAGTGGCTGCTGCCGGTCCGCACCGCCGCCGAGACCGTCCTCCCCGAGCAGCTCAGCCGCTTCCTGCCGCCGGCCTCCGGCGGCCGGCCCTCCGCGGTGCTGATGCTCTTCGGCCAGGGCGAGACCGGACCGGACCTGCTGCTGATCGAGCGGGCCCGCTCGCTGCGGTCGCACGCCGGCCAGCCGTCCTTCCCCGGCGGCGCCCTCGACCCGGAGGACGGCGACCCGGCCGGCCCCGGCCCGGTCGCCGCGGCGCTGCGGGAGGCCGAGGAGGAGACCGGTCTGGACCCGGCGGGCGTGCAGGTCTTCGCGACCCTGCCCGCGCTGTACATCCCGGTCTCCGGCTTCGTGGTGACCACCGTGCTGGGCTGGTGGCGCCGGGAGACCCCGGTCGGGCCGGTCGACCCGGCGGAGACCGGCGCGGTCTTCCGGGTGCCCCTGACCGACCTCACCGACCCGGCGAACCGGGCCCGGCTGCGCCACCCCTCGGGCCACGTCGGTCCGGCCTTCGAGGTGGCGGGCCGGCTGGTGTGGGGCTTCACCGCCGGAGTGATCGACCGGGTGCTGCACTACAGCGGCCTGGAACGTCCGTGGGACGTCCGGCGTACCCTGACCCTCTCCGAGGAGGCGCTGAACCTCACCCGGTCCGACCGGCAGCACGACAGGGGATCTCCCGCACCGCGCTGAGTCGCCGGACTAGGTGGCCCGTGGCGGTCCCGGGCTCCGTCCATGGGAGGGTATCGGCGTGAATGTCCTGGATCTGCTGTTGATCGCCGCCGCGGTGGGCTTCGCCGTGTCCGGCTACCGGCAGGGCTTCGTGGTGGGCGTGCTCTCCGTCCTCGGGTTCCTCGGCGGCGGCCTGATCGCCGTCCAGCTGCTGCCGCTGCTGCTGCACCGGCTCGGCCCGGGCACCACGGCCTCGGTGGTCGCCGTCGTGGTGGTGATCGTGTTCGCCGCGGTGGGCCAGGCGGTCACCACGCACTTCGGTTGGAAGCTGCGCGGCAGGATCGGCAGGGGGCGGGCGAAGACCCTGGACGCGATCGGCGGCTCGGTGGTCAACGTGATCTCGATGCTGCTGGTGGCCTGGCTGATCGGCTCGGCGCTGGCCGGCACCTCGCTGCCCACGGTCTCCAAGCAGGTCCGCACCTCGACGGTGCTCTCCACCGTGCAGGGCGTGCTGCCCTCGGACGCGCCGAACTGGTTCTCCGACTTCAGCAAGGAGCTGGCCCGCAACGGCTTCCCGCAGGTCTTCAACCCCTTCGAGCACGAGCCGATCACCGAGGTCGAGGCGCCGGACCCGGCCCTGGCCGGCAGCGAGGCCGTCCAGCGGGCCCGGCAGAGCCTGGTGAAGGTGGTCGGCACGGCGCCGTCCTGCGGCAAGACGCTGGAGGGCAGCGGCTTCGTCTTCGCCCCGCACCGGGTGATGACCAACGCGCACGTGGTGGGCGGCGTCGACGAGCCCACGGTGCAGATCGGCGGCACCGGCCGGGTCTACGACGCGACGGTGGTCCGGTACGACTGGCAGCGGGACATCGCCGTGCTCGACGTCCCCAAACTGAACGCCCCGGCGCTGTCCTTCGCCGGCGAGGCGCGCACCAACGACAGCGCGATCGTCGCGGGCTTCCCGGAGAACGGCTCGTTCAACGTCCAGCCCGCCCGCATCCGCGGCCGGATCCAGGCCAACGGGCCGGACATCTACCACCGCGGCCAGGTCGTCCGCGACGTGTACTCGGTGCGCTCGCTGGTCCGCCAGGGCAACAGCGGAGGCCCGCTGCTCAGCCCGAACGGCGAGGTGTACGGCGTGGTCTTCGCCAAGTCGCTGGACAGCGCCGACACCGGCTACGTGCTCACCGCCGCCGAGGTGCTCCAGGACGCCACGCTGGGGGAGAGCGCCACCGCCCGGGTGGACACCGAGGGCTGCGCGCTCTGACCGCCCGCCCGGGCGCCGCCGGTGCCCGGGTCAGCCCTCGCGGCGCAGGCGGGCACCCACCCAGCGGGCCCGCCGGCCGAGGATGCGGGGGATGCCGAGCCCGTGCGCCCCGGTGCCGTCCGGCTGTCCGGGGGCGCCTCCCCGGCGCCACTCGGACTGGTGGGACTGGCTCTGCGAGCTGCCGCTCCCACGACGGCGTCGGCGCGGTGCGGCATCGCGATCGGGCATCCAGGTCATACCGGGAGGATGCCCCTGGGCCAGCAGGAGTAACCGCCTCCGGACTTCCCACCTGGCTTATGCGACTGTCATATGAGTGATGGTCAGACTTTCGGGTCCTGGTTCGGATGCGTCGTACGGGCGGGCCGACGCGGCGCTCAGTCCTTGTGCTGCCCCACCCAGGCCAGCAGTTCCTCGGTGAACTGCTCGGGGGTCTCCTCGTGCGGGAAGTGCCCCACCCCGGGCAGCAGCCGCCACCGGTACGGCGCCTCCACGTACTCGCCCGCCCCCAGCGCGGTGTGCGCCAGCAGCACCGGATCGGCGGCGCCCTGGACGTGCAGCGTCGGCGCGGTGATCGGCTTCTTCATCCGGCGCGCGAACTGCAGGCCGTCCGGGCGGGCCATCGACCGCATCAGCCAGCGGTACGGCTCGATCGAGCAGTGCGCCGTGGACGGGATCCGGATCGCCTGCCGGTACGCCTCCACCGCCTCCGGCTCGATCCCGTTCGGACCCGTCCAGGCCCGCAGGTACTCGCCGACCAGGGCGGCGTCGTCCGCGACCAGCCGCCGCTCCGGGATCCACGGCCGCTGGAAGCCCAGCACGTGCTCGAAGGCGGCGATCTGGCGCCGGTCGGTGAGCAGGGCCCGGCGCAGGTGCCGCGGGTGCGCCGCCGAGACGACCGTCAGGCTGCGGATCACCGAGGGTCGCATCACCGCCGCCACCCAGGCGAGCGAACCGCCGGTGGCGTGGCCCACGAGATGGGCGTGCCGCTCGCCGAGCGACCGGATCACGCCGGTGATGTCCAGCGCCAGGTTGGCCGGGTCGTAGCCGCGCGGCGTGCGGTCGCTGCCGCCGATGCCGCGCAGGTCCAGGGCGACCGCCCGGTACCCGGCCTCGGCGAGCGCGGTCAGCTGGTGGCGCCAGGCCCACCAGTACTCCGGCCAGCCGTGCACCAGCAGCACCAGCGGGCCGTCACCGGCCTCGGCGATGTGGAAGCGCGCCCCGTTGGCGGCCAGGTCGCGGTGCGTCCACGGCCCGGGCGAGCGGACGCTCCAGGCGGCCCCGGCACCCGCAGGGTCCCCGGCGGGTCCGGGCGCGGGCCGTCCCGCGGCGGGCCGGGAGGTCCCGGGACGGGGCTCGGCGGGCTTCGCGGGTACGGGCTTCTGGTCCAGCGGCATACCGAGAGCCTGTCATACGCGTGCTACGAACACGTCTCCGGCACTCGCGTCGCTTCGCAACGATCCGGCACGGAGCGGCCGCACACCGGAACCGGCCCGATGGCGGACATCCTGACGGACACCCTGACGGGCCCGGGGACGGACACCGGTGGGCGTCGCCCGCGGGTCAGCGGATCCGGCCGAGCGCGCGGTCGATCTCCTCCTTGGTGGCCGGCCGCGGGCGCGCGTTCTTCAGCACGTCAGCGGTGGCCTGGGCGCCCTCGATCGTCCGGTGCGGCTTCTCGATCTTCTTGAACGAGCGCGCCGCCAGCAGGCCCAGCAGCGCGGCCAGCAGCAGGTAGGCGCCGCCGACGATCAGGAAGGACCAGCCGAGGGTCAGCCCGAGCGCCTGCAGGCCGTAGGCCGCGGCGAAGCTCAGCATCGGGACGGACGCGAGCGCCACCACGCCGGCGACCGAGACGGAGACGCCCCCGGTCACACCGCGCTTGACGTCGGCCCGGATCTCCGCCTTGGCCAGCGCGATCTCGTCGTGCACCAGGGCGGAGAGGTCGTTGGTCGCCGCCGCGAACAGCTCGCCGATGGAACGCTCGCCCTCGTAGGGGGCCCGGCCTGCGGTTCCTGCGGACATCGGCGGTTCTCCTTCGCGGCGGCTGCACTCGTTCGACAGCTCAGCATCATGCCTCCCCCGGCAGTCCGCACACCACTCCGGCCCCCGGTTCGGCGGCGTGTCAGGAGACTGCGCGTCAGTTCGGGCGCCCGTAGACGTCCGGGACGCCGTCGTGGTCGGAGTCCGCGTTCTCCTCCTCGTACAGCAGGCGGTAGTGCCGGGTGCGGAGCTTCAGCAGCACGGTGGCGAACACCGCGCACAGCACCGAACCCGTCAGCACCGCCTCCTTGGACTGCTCGGTCAGCGCGTGGTCGTCGGGGAAGGCCAGTTCGCTGATCAGCAGGGAGACGGTGAAACCGATGCCCGCCAGGGTGGAGAGCGCGAACACGTCCCCCCAGCCGAGCTGCGGATTGAGCTGCGCGCGGGTGTAGCGCGCCGCGAGCCACGTCCCGCCGAACACCCCGACCGACTTGCCCACCACCAGACCGAGCACCACGCCGAGCGGGGTGGCCTCCGAGAACACCTCGGCGAGCGCCTTGCCCGACACCGGGACCCCGGCCGCGAACAGTGCGAACAACGGCACCGCGACACCCGCCGACAGCGGCCGCACCAGGTGTTCGACGTGTTCGCCGGGGGAGTGCTCCTCGCCCGGACGGGTGCGGCAGCGCAGCAGCATGCCCATCGCCACACCGGCCACCGTCGCGTGAACCCCGCTCTCGTGCATCAGCGCCCAGATCACCAGCGCCAGCGGCACGTACAGGTACCAGCCGTGTACCTCGCGCCGGTTCAGCAGCCAGAACAGCACCAGCCCGGCCAGCGACAGCCCCAGCGCCCAGAACTTGATCTCCGAGGTGTAGAAGACCGCGATGATCAGGATCGCGATCAGGTCGTCCACCACCGCGAGCGTGAGCAGGAAGGCCCGCAGCGCGGACGGCAGCTGACTGCCCACCACCGCCAGCACGCCGAGCGCGAAGGCGATGTCCGTCGCGGTCGGGATCGCCCAGCCTCCGGGGTGCCCGCCGGGCGCGAGGTTCACCAGGGTGAAGATCACCGCGGGCAGGACCACCCCGCTCACCGCGGCCGTCACCGGCAGCAGCGCCGCGCTCGGCGTCCGCAGCTCGCCCGAGGTGAACTCGCGCTTGAGCTCGATGCCCGCCACGAAGAAGAAGATCGCCAGCAGCCCGTCCGCGGCCCAGGCCTCCACGGTGAGGTCCAGGTGCAGCGGCTTCGACGGCCCGATCGTGTACTCGCTCACCGACTCGTAGGAGCCCGGCCAGACGTTGGCCCACACGAGTGCGGCGACCGCGGCCAGCAGCAGCAGCACACCGCCGACCGTCTCGGTGCGCAGCGCGTCCAGGACGATCCGCCGTTCGGGCAGCGGCAGCAGCCCGAGGAACGTCCGGCGCTGCCTGCCCGTCTCCGCGGTGGCGCCCGTGCCGGTGGCCGCGTTCGTGGCCGCGTTCGTGGCCGCGGCGGTGCCCGTCTCCTCGGTCGCGTCCGTCCGGTCGGACGGGGTCTGCGGCTGCGGGTCCGAGCGGCGCGGGCGGTCGGGCACGGGCGGCTGGTCGGGCGCGGGCGGTGTGGCCACGGCGGGACCTCCTGGGGCTCGGGCGGGCGGTCTCCCCGTACGGGGGACACCTGTCGTACGGATGCCGACCAGACTTCCCGGCGCGCCTCGGAGCGGTCCTGACGCCCCACCGCATTCTACGGAGTGCGCGACGGCGGCGGATCGGGCGCAGTCTATGCAGGCCGACGGCGGCGGCCGGGCGACGCGACCGGGCACCGGGAGGGCCGTCGGCCACCGTCCCCCGGACGGCGTGCGACCGGATGCGCGAACCGCGGGTCGTCCTTATGGTCGTCGGCGCCGAGGGGTGGCGAGCTGCTCGGGGAACCGCTCCGCCACCACGGTTCGACCCCGGACTTCACCGCGTTCGCCGGACACGCCACGGGCCGGCGCCCCGCGAGAGCGGGGAGCCGGCCCGTGGCGGTGTGTCAGTCCTCGCTCGGCGCGGTCGGCAGCTGGGCCTGGATGAGGTTCATCACCGAGGAGTCGGCGAGCGTGGTGACGTCGCCGATCTCGCGGTTCTCGGCGACGTCGCGCAGCAGGCGACGCATGATCTTGCCGGAGCGGGTCTTGGGGAGCTCGTTGACCAGCAGGATCCGCTTGGGCTTGGCGATCGGCCCGAGGGTGCGGCCGACGTGGTTGCGCAGGTCGGCGATCAGGTCGTCGTCGGCCTCGGCGGTGCCGCGCAGGATGACGAAGGCGACGATGGCCTGGCCGGTGGTGGCGTCCGTGGCACCGACCACGGCCGACTCGGCGACCGCCGGGTGCGAGACCAGCGCGGACTCGACCTCGGTGGTGGAGATGTTGTGGCCGGACACCAGCATGACGTCGTCGACCCGGCCGAGCAGCCAGATGTCGCCGTCCTCGTCCTTCTTCGCGCCGTCGCCGGCGAAGTACCGGCCCTCGAAGCGGGACCAGTACGTGTCCAGGTAGCGCTGGTCGTCGCCCCAGACGGTGCGGAGCATGGACGGCCACGGCTCGGTCAGCACCAGGTAGCCGCCGGAGCCGTCGGGGACCTCACGGGCCTCGTCGTCCACCACGGTCGCGGCGATGCCGGGCAGCGCGCGCTGGGCGGAGCCGGGCTTGGTCTCGGTGACGCCGGGCAGCGGGCTGATCATGATGGCGCCGGTCTCGGTCTGCCACCAGGTGTCCACGATCGGGCAGCGGCCGCCGCCGATGTGCTCGCGGTACCAGACCCACGCCTCGGGGTTGATCGGCTCGCCCACGCTGCCGAGCACCCGCAGGCTGGACAGGTCGAACTTGGCGGGGATGTCGTCGCCCCACTTCATGAAGGTGCGGATCGCGGTCGGCGCGGTGTAGAGGATCGTCACGCCGTACTTCTGCACGATCTCCCAGAACCGGCCCTGGTGCGGGGTGTCCGGGGTGCCCTCGTAGATGACCTGGGTGGCGCCGTTGGCGAGCGGCCCGTACACGATGTACGAGTGTCCGGTGACCCAGCCGATGTCGGCGGTGCACCAGTACACGTCGGTCTCCGGCTTGAGGTCGAAGACGGCGTGGTGGGTGTACGAGGCCTGGGTGAGGTAGCCGCCGGTGGTGTGCAGGATGCCCTTCGGCTTACCCGTGGTGCCCGAGGTGTAGAGGATGAACAGCGGGTGCTCGGCCTCGTGGCCCTCGGGGGTGTGCTCGGCCGACTGGCGGTCGACGACGTCGTGCCACCAGACGTCGCGGCCCTCGGTGAACGCGGTGTCCTGTCCGGTGCGGCGCACCACGAGGACGTGCTCGACGCCGGGGCAGCGGTCGAGCGCCTCGTCGATGGCGGGCTTGAGCGCGGACGGCTTGCCGCGGCGGTGGCCGCCGTCGGCGGTGATGACGAGCTTGGCGTCGGCGTCCTGGATGCGGGAGGCGACGGCGTCGGCGGAGAAGCCGCCGAAGACGACGGAGTGGGTGGCGCCGATCCGGGCGCAGGCGAGCATCGAGACGACGGCCTCGGGGATCATCGGGAGGTAGATCGCCACCCGGTCGCCCTTGTGGACGCCCAGTTCGAGCAGCGCGTTCGCGGCCCGCGAGACCTCGTCCTTCAGGTCGGCGTAGGTGATGGTGCGGGTGTCGCCGCCCTCGCCCTCGAAGTGGATCGCCACCCGGTCGCCGAGGCCCGCCTCGACGTGCCGGTCGACGCAGTTGTACGCGACGTTGATCCGGCCGTCGGCGAACCACTTCGCGAACGGCGGGTTGCTCCAGTCCAGGGTCTCGGTCGGCTCGACGGACCAGGAGAGGCGGCGGGCCTGCTCGGCCCAGAAGGCGAGCCGGTCCTCGGAGGCCTGCCCGTAGGCGTCCGCGGTCACGTTCGCGGACGCGGCCAGGGCGGCCGGCGGCGCGAAGCGGCGCTCCTCCTTGAGCAGATTGGCCAGGCTCTCGTTGCTCAACGCGCACTCCTCATCGAGTCTCATCTGCCGGGTGATCCCCTGCGGGATTGTCCCGTGTGTCCCAGCACACAGCTCATCAGGCGAACGGGTGTGTTGACAAGAGCCTCCCGAGAATTGGTGTAGACCTTTCGCGGGGTTCGTCGCCGACCGGTCCGAGTGCCCGGCGGGCACCGAACGGGACGGGAACGGGACAGGGGCGGGAGCGGGACAGGGGCGGGGAGTGGCAGGGGCGGCGCGCGGCGGGACGGGCGGCCCCGCACGGCGGAGGTGCAGGTGAACGTCGGGAGACCGGCTCCGGCGGCGTGGGTGCGCGGATGGAGGCGCGATCGGCCACCCGGCGCCCGGCGCCAGGCGTCGGGTGGAGGCGTGCGCGTCGCGGCGCCCGCCGGGTGTGCCTCCGGGGGTGCCGCCGTGCGGAGCGGGTGGGTCGGACGGACCCGTGGATCGGTGGGGGTGCGCAGCGTGCTTGCCGCGTCTGTCCGTCCGGCGGCGGTGGAGGTGCGGTCGATGGGCGCTTGCGACGGTTCCGGCCGGGGCGGCCGGCTGTGGATCGCCGGCGGCCGTGGAACGGATGCTGCAGGAGTACTTGACGACCCGACGCATCGGTACTCCACTGACCGGGCGGGCCTGTGGCTTCGGCCGCGGGCCCGACCAACGACGCACCCTCGCGCGAGGGAGGTCAGAGTCATGTCGGCCGCACCTCCTCGGTCCTCCTCCGTGCCCCTCCCCGGTGATTTCGCCGTCGTCCGCATGGACGGCCGGGTGAGTCGCCTCATCCGGATCGGCCAGTGGCTCAACGGCAGCGGTTTCGCCGACTACGAGCACGCCTTCGTCTTCGTGGGCGACGGGCGACTGGTCGAGGCGCAGCCCGGCGGCGCCGAACTGCGCCCCCTCTCGGTGTACGACGGCCGACCGGCGCTCTGGTCCACCGGCAGGTACGCCTTGACGGATGCCCAGCGGGCGGCTGTCGTCGCGGCCGCCCGCGGGTACATCGGGGTGCGCTACAGCGCGGCCGACTACTTCGCGCTGGCCGCGCACCGCCTCCGTCTGCCGGTCGGTCCGCTCATCAAGGGCTATGTGGCGAGCAGCCGCCACATGATCTGCTCCCAGCTGGTCGACCAGTGCTACCTGGACGCCGGTGTCCATCTGTTCTCGGACGGCCGGTGGCCGGGGTACGTCACACCGGCCGACCTGGCGAAGCTGCTGCTGGCCTGACGGCCGGTCACAGGCGGGTCGCGGAGGCGTGGTCGTTCTGCCGTGGCCCGGCCGTCGTGCAGACGGGCGTCAGGCCGTCACCGGTGTTCGCTGCTGCAGCGGTTCGCCGCAGTGCTCGGCGGAGACCGGGGCGAACCGCCCGGTGCTGTTGTCCAGGACGTACGCCTGGGCGGTCGCGAAGTCGAAGTACATCCCGACCAGACGCAGGGTGCCGGCGGCCACGCGGCGTTCGACCGCGGGATTGGCCAGCAGTTGGTCGAGCTGCTGGACCACGTTGGTGATGCAGAGCTCCTCGACCGGGTCGGCGGCGGGTCGGTCGGTGAAGCTCGCAGGCGCACGCTTGGAGCGGGCGAGTGAGCCACGGCCGTTGCGCAGCCAGCGCACGAGCGGGGTCGGCGTGCCGGGCTGCTCGTGGATGCCGTCCAGCAGGGCCTTCATCGCGCCGCAGCCGGAGTGCCCGCAGACCGTGATCGAGCCGACCTCCAGCACCTCGACCGCGTACTGCACGGCAGCCGCCACCGAGTCGTCCGCAGCGCCCGGTTCGTGGGGGGCGGGGACGAGGTTGCCGACGTTCCGGACCGTGAAGAGGTCGCCCGGGCCGCTACTGGTGATCATGCTGGTGACCATCCGCGAGTCGGCGCAGGTGAGGAACAGCTGCGAGGGCGTCTGGCCCTCGCGGGCGAGCCGGGCCAGTTCCTGCCGGACGAGTGGTGCGGTGTGCTCCTGGAAGCCCCGCACGCCGTCGAGCAGTCGGCCGTGTGCGTCGCCGCCGTCCTGCTCGATGCTGTGGTGGCCCATCCACGGTGTCCAGGCCCGGAACTGCCGCGCTCCTGCGGCCGGATCCGGCTCCATGGTGCCGTCGGGGTCGAGTGCCGCGTCCCGGCCGTGCTGGTCGGTCACCATCGCGACCCGCCCGCCGGCGGCCTGGTACATGGCCCGCCAGGTGTGCAGCGCCTCGTAGGCGGCGTGGTCGAGGAAACTGCCGTCGTGGTGGACGGTGACCGCCGCGCCGGGGGGAATCCGGCCGAGGGTGCGGCTGAGCCGGGGGACGGCGGCGAAGGTGAGCGGCCCGTGCGTCCGGACGCGGTGGGAGCCGTCGGGCTCGGCGGTGACGTCGACGCGGGCGCGGGTCAGCCGGTGGAGGGCGAGCAGGCCGGCGACCGTTCCGCCGAGCGTCACGCCGAGCGGGACGCCGAGGCCCACCACGCCGAGCACGGTGACCAGGTAGACCGGGAACTCGCGGTGCCGGTGGATGCGCCTGATGTGGGCGTAGCTGACCATCTGCACGCCGACGACGAGCACGAGGGCGGCCAGGGCCGCGAGCGGGATGCGGCGCAGCCCGCCGGCCAGGGCCAGTGCGGCCAGCACCACCCAGCAGCCGTGCAGGACGGCCGACCACCGGGAGACGGCGCCGGCCTGCACGTTGGCCGTGCTGCGGACGGCGCCGCCGGCCACCGGCAGGCCGCCGAACAGGCCGGAGACCATGTTCGCCAGGCCCTGGCCGCGCAGCTCGCGGTCCAGGTCGCTGGTGGTGTGCGTCATCCGGTCGACCGCGACCGAGGAGAGCAGCGACTCCACACCGGCGACGGCGGTGACCGTCAGGACCACGGTGAGCAGGTCCGACCAGTGCTCGGCGAGCAGCCGGCCGCTCGGGGCCGCGGCGAGTGCGTGGTGCTGCCAGCCGGGCAGTTCGACCCGGGCGAGGTGCAGGCCGAGGGTGAGGGAGAGGGTCGTGCCCGCGGCGACGGCGACGAGGGCGGCCGGCAGCCGGGCGAGCCGTGTGCCGATCCGGCCGGCGGCACCGGGCAGGCGGCCGAGGCGGGGCCAGCAGAAGAGCACGGCGACGGCGAGCGCGCCGACCGCCAGGGCCGGCAGGTGGGGCCCGGCCAACTGACCGGGGAGTGCGCGGAGGTTGGCGAGGGCGGAACTCTGCGGCGATCCGCCGAGCACGACGTGGAGCTGGGCGATGGCGATGGCGAGGCCCACGCCCGTCAGCATCCCGTGCACGATCGCCGGGGAGACGGCGAGCGCCGCGCGGGCCACGCGCAGCGAACCGAGCAGGAGCTGGAGCAGGCCGGCCGCGACGGTCACCGCGCAGGCGATCCGCCAGCCGTACTGGGCGACCACACCGGCGGTGATCACGGTCAGGGCCGCCGAGGGCCCGCTGACCTGGAGGGGAGTGCCGCCGAGCAGACCGGCCACCAGGCCGCCGGCGGCGGCGGCGACCAAGCCTGCCGTCAGCGGCGCGCCGGTGGCGAGGGCGATGCCGAGCGAGAAGGGCACCGCGATGAGGAAGACCGCCAGCGAGGCCGGCAGGTCGTGGAGGAGTACGGAGCGGCCTCGGCCGCCCGCCCGTCCGGGGCGGGGCGCCGGCCCGGACGACCGGCCGCCGGACGGCGGCGCGTGGTCGGTGGTGTCCGAGGCGATGGGTGCGGAGGAGATGTCGAGGGTCATGGTGTCCCGTCTTCCGGGGGAACGTACGCAGTCAGGTCCGGTGGTGGTGCTGTCAGCGGATCGGCTGTCGTGGATCGCGACGGTGTGGCGGGATGGTGTGGGCGCGGCGGCTATCCGCGGGGCCCAAGGACCATCAGTCCGGTCTGCCAAGTTTCGGTAAACCGAGAGTAATGAGATCTTTGCACGGCGTGAATACGAACGACAGGCCGGAGCGTTGGATTCACCTTTATGAGTGGAGGCCGGTCGGCTCGGGAACCCGACAGCCGGAAGGGCCGGCGAACGCCCAGCTCAGGGGGTGTCCGCCGGCCCTTCCGGGGGTGCTGCCGCAGCGCCTCGTCCGGCGGCAGCGGGTGGGGGATCAGATCCGGGCCGCGCCCAGCCCGGCCGTGCCGCGGTCCGCGGTGGCGCCGTCGAGTCCGAGCACGAACTCCGGGTCGACCTGCTCGGCGAGGTCCCGGCCCACCTTGGCGTTGCCCCAGCTATCGGCGTTGCGGAGGTGGAAGTGGACCGCCTGGGCGGTGTACTTCCGCGGGTCCCGCAGCCCGAACGCGGCGTCCGCGGCGGCCTTCAGCTCCTCCAGGGTGCTGCGGTTGGCCGGCTCGAGCAGGTTCAGGGCGGGCTCGGCGCCCTGCTCCAGCCGCCGCACCCAGTCGGACTGTCCGAAGGTCGTCAGCAGGTCGTCGCCCACCTCCCGGCGCAGGAAGGCCAGGTCGTCCGGCCCCTGCACCTTGTTGCCGACGACCCGGAGGGCGACGCCGAAGTCGCGCGCGTACTCCTTGTACTGGCGGTAGACGGAGATGCCCTTCCGGGTCGGTTCGGCGACCAGGAAGGTGAGGTCGAAGCGGGTGAACAGGCCGGAGGCGAAGGAGTCCGAGCCGGCGGTCATGTCGGTGACCACGTACTCGTCCTGGCCGTCGATCAGGTGGTTGAGCAGCAGCTCCACCGCGCCGACCTTGGAGTGGTAGCACGCGACGCCCAGGTCCTCCTCGGTGAAGGCGCCGGTGGCCAGCAGCCGGACGGACCCCTCGTCGAGCGCGATCGGACGGGCGCACGCGGCGTACACCGGGTTCTCCTCGACGATCCGCAGCAGTCGCGAACCTCGGCCGGGGGGAGTGGTCTTGATCATCTCCTCCGCGGACCCGATGAACGGGTTGTCGCCGCGCAGGTACTCCTTGATCTCCGGCAGGCGGGCGCCCAGCGAGGGGAGTCCGGCGGCCTGGTCGTCCGTCAGTCCGAGTGCCGGGCCCAGGTGTTGGTTGATGTCGGCGTCGACGGCGATCACCGGGCGGCCGGCGGCGGCCAGGTGGCGGATGAACAGCGCGGACAGCGTCGTCTTGCCGCTGCCGCCCTTGCCGACGAACGCGATCTTCATCTGGGGCTCCGGCTCTCGCTGCGGCGGCCGGCGCCGCCGAAGGGATGTTGGAAATCGTTATCGTCACCGATAGTGGTCATGCTAGCGGTGGTTTGGTATGCCGCGCGGGTGGGAACGCCGGATTGCCTCGATCGGGTGATGCCGGGGTTGCTGTGCGGGGGGTGGGGGGTGGTTCATTACCCTCGGGTACGTGAGCACTGGAACTGATCCCCTCGCCTCGCTGGCCGAGCTGCCCGGGGTGCCCGAGGCCGTCGCCGAGGTGCGCAAGGCCGTCGACCGGCTCTACGGTCACCGCGTGATGCGCCGCCGCGCCGGTGAGGTGACGTCGGAGGCGGCCATCCGCGGCGCCCGGGCGTCGGCCGCCCTCGACGGTGCCGACTGGCCGCTGGAGGAGATCCGGCGGCGCACCGACTTCGGCGGCGACGCCGAGGCCCGCACGGTGGGCGGTGCGCTGCGGATCTCGGCCGAGGCCGGGCAGCTGCTGGGCGTGTGGCGGCACTCGCCGCTGCAGGTGCTGGCCCGGCTGCACCTGCTCGCGGTCGGCGACGCCGACCCGTCCGCAGGCCGCCCGCGGCGCGCGGGCGAGCAGGCGGGGCCGCTCTTCCCGGTCGAGCTGGCGGCCGCCGAGGGCTTCGACAAGCCGGTCGAGGGCGTGGAACTCCCGCCCGCGCCGGGCGCGGAGGAGGTCGCGGCGCGCCTCGACCAGCTGTCACACCTCCTGGCGTCCCGCGCCGAGGGCGCCGCGAACGGTGCGCCCGCCCTGGTGACGGCCGCGGTGGTGCACGGCGAACTGCTCGCGCTGCGCCCCTTCGCCTCCCACAACGGGGTCATCGCACGTGCCGCACAGCGCATCGTCCTCATCGCCGAGGGCCTCGACCCGAAGGCCATCTGCCCGGCCGAGGTCGGCCTCGCCGAGCTCGGTACCGCCTCCTACCGGGACGCCCTGGCGGGATACCTCAGCGGCACCGGCGACGGCATGGCACGGTGGATCCGGCACTGCGGGGAGGCGCTCCGGCTCGGCGTCCGGGAGAGCACCGCGGTCTGCGAGGCGATGCAGCGCGGGATGGTCTGACCGTCCGACCATGTGACCGGCCGACGGCTCGGGGCGTCGGCCGGATCGCTCGAACGGTCCGTGACATGCAGATGCGGCGGCACCTGGTCCTGCTCGGTGCCGCCGCTGGCACAGGGGCCGGGTTACCAAGCATGCACCGGAAGTGCCCATCAGGTGGGGATCTGGCCCGTTCACCTGGTGCGGCGGCCCGTCAGCGGGTCGGCTGCATGTGGGTGCCCAGCTGGCTGTGCGCGGTCCGTGGGCCTGAACTGCGTTGTCGGAACGACCCCTTAGGGTCCTGACCGGGTCTCGCGGGCCGTAAGTCCTTTCTATCGCGGATCGCCTCAAAGCGGAACCCGAAACAAGAACTTTTTCCCGTTTGTCCGATATGGCAACCGGCCTGGTCGGACGGGTCAGGCCACCGGTCGGCGCCGCCGTGCGGAGTACCAGAGCAGGCCCGCCGTGAGGGCTGCCGCGCCGACCGCGACGGCCAGCAGCACGGACCGGCTCGGAGCGCTGAACTCCGGCAGCCTGCTGCGGAGTTCGACCGGACGGTTGAAGACCAGCACCGGCCACTCGCGGGCCGTCGCCTCCTTGCGCAGCGCCCGGTCCGGGTTGACCGCGGACGGGTGGCCGACCGCCTCCAGCAGCGGGAGGTCGGTGGACGAGTCGCTGTAGGCGTAGGACTCGGCGAGGTCGTAGCCCTGCTCGGCGGCGAGCTCGCGGATGGCCGCCGCCTTGTTCTCGGCGTACGCGTAGTACTCGATCTCGCCGGTGTAGCAACCGTCCTCGACCTTGAGGCGGGTGGCGATGGCGTGGTCGGCGCCGAGCAGCCGGCCGATCGGCTCGACGACCTCCGAGCCGGAGCTGCTGACGATCACCACGTCGCGCCCGGCCGCATGGTGCTGCTCGATCAGCGAGGCGGCCTCCTCGTAGATGATCGGGTCGATCAGCTCGTGCAGGGTCTCCGCGACGATCTCGCGGACCTGCTGGACGTTCCAGCCGCGGGTCAGCGCCGACAGGTACTGCCGCATCTTCTCCATCTGGTCGTGGTCCGCGCCGCCGACCAGGAAGACGAACTGGGCGTACGCGCTCTTGAGCACGGCCCGACGGTTGATCAGGCCACCCTGGTAGAAGGGCCGGCTGAACGCGAGCGCGCTCGACTTGGCGATGATCGTCTTGTCCAGGTCGAAGAACGCGGCCGTCCGCGGGGTTCCGTGGGGCGGGCCCGGAGCGGCCGGCCGGGCCGCGACGTCCACCTCGTCCACCTCGTCCACCTCGTCCGTCGCGTCCACCTCGTCCGTCGCGTCCGCCTCGTCCGTCGCGTCCGCCTCGTCCGTCGCGTCCGCTTCGCCGTCGGGCCCGTCCGGGCGGCCGGTGTCGGCGACCGGTCCCCCTTCGCCGCCCTCGGACGCACCCTCGGCTGCGCCGTCGCCCGGTGCGGCGTCGGCGGCCGGCGTCTTTGCTCGGTCGGGGGCGGCCGACGGGGGCGCGTCTGGGGTGGTTGCGCGCCCCGAGTCGGGACCGTTGTCGACGGTGTCGGCGTTCTCGGTGGTGTCCACGGGACCGAGGATAGAGGGCGTGCCGAAACCCCCCGCCATTCGGCGTACTCGGTGGCGCGCGGGTTTGTGTTTCTGGCCGCTCGGGTACACCATGGAAGTCACGGATCGTTCGCGACCGTGCTAACCCGGTCCGGCTCCTCCCCCCCGAGTCGGGCCGTGGATAGACGACCCCCGCTCTCCCCCCCGGCGGGGGTCGTCGCATGTCCGGGCCCGTTTCGCAGGGTAGTTGACACTCCCGGTGTCCACCCGGAACGGATCGGTGACCGCCCGGCCCGTTCGGCGCACATCCGCCACCGCCACGCCGCCCGTGTCACTGTCGGTAACTGATTCATCGGGAATCGCAGGACGCACAGAAGGCGCGTTCTCATGCCTCTCGCGTCAATTCTGCGATGCATTGCCCCCCGGGCGAGTGAAGCGAGTTATCCACAGCCCCGAGTTGTCCACAGCGAATGCCGTGGGCGCATCCGAGGGCCGCCCGCTCCGCCACGGTGGTGCCCGGGCCGCCGCCGCACCCACCCGATCACCGGGCGGGCCGGCAGCCCGCACCGGCCGCCGCACGTGCTCCACGCGCGCCGACCGGCCCGGACCACTCGGACACCGCCCGGCAGCACCGGGCGCCGCCCCTGGGGGAGACGCCATGTCGACACCCACCACCGATTCCCGCCCGACGGGCCGCCCCGCGCAGGCCGGCCCGTTGATCATCACCGCGGACGACGCCCTCGCCGACCACCTCGCCCGGATCTGCGCCGCGGCCGGTGCCGAACCACAGCTGGCCCGTGCCGAACCGCCGCGTGCGCTCTGGGAGGACGCGCCGCTCGTGCTCGTCGGCGACGACCTCGCCGAGTCGTGCTCCGGGCTGCCCCGGCGAGCCGGTGTGCTGCTGCTCGGGCTCGACCTCGACGACGGCAGCGTGTGGGTGCGGGCCGTGCGCCTCGGCGCCGAGCACGTGCTCTTCCTGCCCGACGCGCAGGCGTGGCTGCTCGATCGGATCGCCGACGCGGCGGAGGGCGTCGGCCCGCCCGCGCTCACCGTCGGCGTGCTCGGCGGCCGCGGCGGTGCCGGCGCCTCCACCCTGGCCTGCGCGCTCGCCGTGACCGCGGCCCGCAGCGGCCACCGCACCATGCTGGTCGACGCCGACCCGCTCGGCGGAGGGCTCGACGTGCTGCTCGGCGGCGAGACCGCCGAAGGGCTCCGCTGGCCCGATCTCGCCGGCTCCCGCGGGCGGATCGGCGGGGCCGAACTCGCCGACGCGCTGCCGGAACTGCAGGGTCTCAGCGCTCTCTCCTGGGACCGCAGCGACTGCTTGGCCATCCCGCCCGAGGCGATGCGCAGCGTGCTTGCCGCGGCACGGCGCCGCGGCGGCCTGGTGGTGGTCGACCTGCCCCGCCACCTCGACCCCGCCGCCGCCCGGGCGTTGGAGCAGATCGACACCGCCCTGCTCGTGGTGCCGGCCGAACTGCGCGCCCTGGCCGCCGCGGACCGCGTGGCCGCGGCCGCCCGGATGCGGCTCACCGACCTGCGTGCGGTGGTGCGCGTGCCCGGCCCGGTCGGCCTTCCCGCCGCCGAGATCGCCCGCAACCTGCGGCTCGCCTTCGCCGGCGAGCTCCCGCCGGAGCCCGGGCTCGGCCTCGACGTCGAACGCGGAATGCCGCCCGGTCTGCGGGAACGCGGCCCGCTCGCCCGTTTCTGCAGCGGTTTCCTGGGCGAGGTCATGCCGCCGGTGGCCGCCGCGGGCGGTGCGTCATGACCGATCGTCTTCCGCGTCGGCGGCTGTCCGGCGGCCCGTGGGCCCAACCCGCGCAGCACCGCCGACGCCTCGGTACCGCCCTTCGGCTCGGCGGCGGTGGCTCACTGCGGACGGCCGCGGCCCTCCGCCCCGACGAACACCACCCCGGGCTCACGGCAGCGGTCGGCCGGCGGACCCAGGACGACACCGCGCACGGCCGCGGCGCCCTGCTCGATGCCGTCCGCCTCCACCTGGCCGAGACCGGCGCCCTGCCCACCACCGGGTCCGTCGCCGCCGCGCTGCGTGCCAACCTGCCGACCCTGGGTGGCGACGACGTGCTCGACACCGTGCGTGCGATCCAGGCCGAACTGGTCGGGGCCGGTCCGCTGCACGAGCTCCTCGACCGCCCCGAGGTGACGGACGTGCTCGTCAACGGGCCTGACGACGTGTGGATCGACTGCGGCAGCGGTCTGCAACGGGCACCCGAGGTGCGCTTCCCGGACCGCGAGGCCGTCCGGCGGCTCGCCCACCGGCTGGCAACCGCGGCGGGCCGCCGACTCGACGACGCCATGCCCTGGGTGGACGCCCGCCTCCCGGACGGCACGCGGCTGCACGCCGTACTGCCGCCCATCGCCGCCGGCGGCTGCACCCACATCTCCCTGCGGATCTGCCGGGCGCGCCCGTTCACCCTGGACGAACTCGTCGCCGGCGGCACGCTCACCGGGCCCGGGGCCGACCTGCTCCGCGGTGTGCTCCGCGCCCGGTTGTCGCTGCTCATCAGCGGTGGCACCGGCTCCGGCAAGACGACACTGCTGGCCGCCCTGCTCGGACTCGTCGGACCGGACGAGCGGATCGTCGTCGTCGAGGACTCGGCCGAGCTCCGCCCCGACCACGCCCACGTGGTGCGTCTGCAGAGCCGCCCGCCGAATCAGGAGGGACTGGGTGAGCTCACCCTCCGCGACCTCGTCCGGCAGGCCCTGCGGATGCGTCCGGACCGACTGGTCGTCGGTGAGGTCCGCGGCGCCGAGGTCGTCGACCTGCTCGCCGCACTCAACACCGGACACGACGGGGGGTTCGGCACCGTCCACGCCAACGCGGCCGCCGATGTACCGGCCCGCCTCGAAGCGCTCGGATCGCTCGCCGGGCTCGACCGGCTCTCGCTGCACAGCCAGCTCCGGGCCGCCGTCGACCTGGTCGTCCACCTCGTCCGGGATCCGGCCACCGGGCAGCGGCGGATCGCCGAGCTCCACACCGTGGAAGGCGATGCCCGCGGCCTGACCACCACCCGACCCGCCCTGCTCTTCCGGCCCGACGGCCGGTGCGCGACCGGGCCGGGCTGGGCCGCACTGCAGCACGCCTGCGCCGAGCGCGGCGTCGCCCTCGCGGGGAGGCCGGAATGACGCTCCGCCAACTGGAGGCCCTGTGGGGCCTGGCGCTCTGCGGGACGGCCGGGCTGGCGTGGTGGCTGCTCGAATCGGCCGTCGCCGGGCCGAAGCGCGGCCGGGCGGCATCCGGTGAGCGGAGGCGGCCGTGAGCGGGCCGTCGAGAGGGACGACGGCCTTCGTCGGCCCGCCGGCCGCGCATCCGGGCGGCACGCTGCGGCACCGGGCCGGCCACGGGCGTGCCCACCGACTGCTCGGCACCACGGACGGGCACCCTTCCGGGCGCAGCGGAGCGGCCCTGCACGCAGTCGCCCGGCGCATGACGGCGGCCGGACAACGGCCGCGGTGGCTGATCCCCGAACTGGTCCTGCTGCCGATCGGGATCGCGGCAGGCCACGCCGCCTGGTCCCCGGTCCCGTTCCTCGCCGCGGCCGTCGGGATCCTGCCCCTGCGGCGACTGCGCGCCCGGCGCCGGATGGCCGAGGAGGCACGCCGTCGTGCGGCGGCCGTGATCGAGCTGTGCACCGCCCTGGTCGGCGAGCTCCGCAGCGGCGCCACCGCCGAGTACGCCCTGCAGACCGTCATCGGCCGCGGGGCCGCACTCCGGTACGGCCTCGGCGCCGAACCGTCCGCCCGGCTCGCGGCCGCCCGCTACGGAGCCGACGTTCCCGCCGCCCTCCGCCTGGTCGCCGAACTGCCGGGAGGCCGCGGCGCCGCAGCCGTGGCCGCCTGCTGGCAGGTGAGCGCCGACAGCGGTACCGGTCTGCTGGCCGGCCTGGACCAGCTCGGCGATGCCCTGCGGTCCGAACGCGCCCTCGCGGAGGAGGTGGCCGGTGAACTGGCCGGTTCCCGGGCGACGGTCGCGCTGCTGGCAGCGCTTCCCGTGTTCGCCCTCCTGCTCGGCACGGCCCTCGGTGCCCACCCGCTGTCGACACTGCTGCACACGCCGGCAGGGCTGGCCTGCCTCGCCGTCGGCGCCGTGCTGGAGATCACGGGACTCCTCTGGACGGCCAGGATCGTCAGGGCCGCCGAGGACGGTCCCCCGGCCGACCCGGACCGGGCAGCGGACGAGGACTGCGGGCGGAGTGCGGCGTGGTCTCCCTGCGGACTCACCCGCCGACGCGCGGACCACCGGGAACCACCCAGGCGGCCGCACCCCGGCACCTCGGGGGAGGCGGTGGCCGGGTGACCGCCCTCACCGCGCTGACCGCCGTACTGTCAGTCGCCCTCGCGGTACCGGCACTCCTGCCCGGTCCGGCACGGCGGCGCGACCTCCGACGGCGCCTGCGGCGCTGTCTGTCCGACCACCGTGTCAGCCGTCGCCCCGGCGACCGCCGCCGCTCCCGCCGAACACGGAGGCCGCCGCGCAGGCTGCCGGGCCGCGCCTGG
The DNA here is from genome assembly GCF_040683455.1 of Kitasatospora sp. NPDC093679. Taxonomy (NCBI): domain Bacteria; kingdom Bacillati; phylum Actinomycetota; class Actinomycetes; order Kitasatosporales; family Streptomycetaceae; genus Kitasatospora; species Kitasatospora sp. NPDC093679. The sequence goes on along the minus strand of NZ_JBFBDW010000008.1, from coordinate 81,171 downwards.
TGCTTGCCGCTGGCCGTCGGCCTCGGTACGGCCGCCGCCGTGGGCGGAGCGGTGGGTCTCGTGGCCGGGGCCGGGGCGGCCGCGGCCGCCTACCGCTGGCTGCCCCGGCCCGTACGGCGGGCAGCGGCCGAGGAGGAGCGCCTGCTGCGCCAGTTGCCGCTCACCGCGGAGCTGCTGGCCGCCTGCCTCGGCTCGGCCTCCTCGCCCGGCCCGGCGGCCGCTGCCGTGGCGGCCGGCCTGGATTCCCCGATGCGTGACCGGCTGGCGGCGACTGCGGCGCAACTCGCGCTGGGAGCGCCGCCGGAGGTCTGCTGGGAGCAACTCGGGGCAACCAGCCCGGCCCTGGCGCCGCTGGCCCGCTGCATGGCCAGGACCAGCCGCAGCGGCACACCGCCGGCTGCCGCGCTGAGCGGCCTCGCCCAGGCGCAGCGGGCGGCCGCAGCCCGGGCCGCCCACGCCAGGGTCCGACGCGCAGGCGTGCTCGCCACGGCTCCGCTCGGGCTCTGCTTCCTCCCCGCCTTCGTCCTGATCGGCATCGCGCCGGTCGTCATGGGCCTCGCCGCCCTCTTCGCGCATCGGATCTGACGCCACGTCCGCCGAAGGCGCCGTCCCGTCCCACCCGCCCCGACTCGAACCGGGCCCTCCCAGAAGGAGTATGCGATGTACCAGCCCACCGTCCGTCTGACCGACCTCCCGTCCCCGAGGGCCGACGCCACCGAGGCAGCCCCCGACCCGGCAACCGCGGCGCCCCTCGTCCCGACCTCCGTGGCTCCGCCGCCCGGCCCTCGGAGCCGTCGAGCCCTCGGGCTCCGCAGACGGCTCGAACTCCGCCGACCGCTCGGGCTGCGCCGCATGGCCGTGGCCCGTGCGCGCCTCGCACGGCGTCTCGCCCGGCGCATCCGCGGTGCCGTGGTCGGCCCGCCGGACGCCGGTATGACCACGGCCGAGTACGCGATCGGCACGGTGGCGGCATGCGCCTTCGCCGCGATCCTCTACCGCGTGGTGACGAGCGGGACGGTCTCCGGGGCGCTCGGGGAACTGCTCGACAGGGCCCTCCATGCGGTCTGACCGCCGTCGGCGCGACCCGTCGCATCCGGGTCGACGGGGCAGGGCCGCGGCGGCCCGCAGCAGCAGGCCCCGCGACGCCGGGACGGCCACCGCCGAGACCGCGGTGGCGATGCCGGCCATGGTGCTGCTCATGGCCACGCTGATCTGGGGCCTCATCGCCGCCGCAGGCCAGATCCGTTGCGTCGACGCCGCCCGGATCGCGGCGCGGGCGGCTGCACGAGGGGACTTTGACGCGGCGGCGGCCGCCCGCGTGGCGGCTCCGCCAGGTGCGTCCGTCGAGATCGCCCGGGACGACGACACCGTGCGGGTCACCGTCGAGGCGCCCTTCCCCGCCCCCGGCCGGATCGGTGCGGCGTTGTCGGTCCGGCTGGGAGCCTCTGCGGTCGCCGCCCGCGAGGACGTGCCGAGCGGGGCGGAGGGCGGCACGCCATGGCCGTCCTGAGAAGGCGATCTGCCGCGTCCGGCCGTCCGCACGCCCTGTCGCCCGAGCCGTCCCCCGGAGTGTCCCCCGATGCGGGCTCGGCCACCGTCTGGCTGCTCGCGCTGGGCATGCTCGGCTGCGCCGTGTTCGCCGTCGTGCTCGCGGTGGGAGCCACGGTGGCGGCCCGCCACCGTGCGGAGTCCGCCGCAGACCTGGCGGCGCTGGCAGCTGCCGAGCGCCTGCTGATCGACCCCGACGGGGGTTGCAGCCGCGCTGCCCGGATCACGGCGGCCCACGGCGCCTCCCTGGTGTCCTGCACCCCCGAGCTGGAGGAGGACGCCGTCGAGGTGGTCGTGGAGGTGGCGGCGGGTCACCTCGGTCTCCTGTCCGGGCCAGCCCGGGCGCGGGCCCGGGCAGGCCCGGTCTGGGCCCCGGCCAGTGCCGGAGACACCTCCACCTCCACCGCCCCCGACGGACCCGAAGTACCCGACGGAGTCGACGCCGGCGCGGCCGGGGCGAGCAGGGCGGAACGGTCCGCTGCCGTCCGGGCGCGGCCGCCCACCCGGATCGACAGGTGGCAGCCGGCCCTACCGCGGCATCGCCCCGTCCGAGCCGCCCCCGACGGCTGGCGCCCCCGCGAGCAGCACGTCCAGCAGCCGGACGGCGGCCGCCTTGTCCAGCGGGTCGTTCCCGTTGCCGCACTTGGGGGACTGCACGCAGGACGGACAGCCGCGTTCGCACTCGCAGGCGGCGATGGCGTCGCGGGTGGCCGTGAGCCACTGCACGGCCCGGGTGTACCCGCGCTCGGCGAAGCCGGCTCCGCCGGAGTGGCCGTCGTAGACGAACACGGTGGGCAGGCCGGTGTCCGGGTGCAGCGGCACCGAGACGCCGCCGATGTCCCACCGGTCGCAGGTGGCGAACAGCGGCAGCAGGCCGATCGAGGCGTGCTCGGCGGCGTGCGCGGCACCCGGCAGCTGGTCGAACGGGATCTCGGCGTCGGAGAGCTGGTCCTCCGTCACCGACCACCACACCGCCCGCGTCCGCAGTGTCCGCGGGGGCAGGTCGAGCTTGGTCTCGCCGAGGACCTCGCCGGTCGAGATGCGCTTGCGCAGGAAGCCCACCACCTGATTGACCACTTCGACCGAACCGAAGCTCAGCCGGGCCTCGCCCCACTCCTCGGACCTGTCGGTCGACAGCACGGAGATCGACGTGATGTCGCGGGCCGCCGTGGTGTAGGGCGGATCGGCCGCCTCCACCAGGGCGACGGAGGTCTCCAGGTCGAGGTCCCGCACCAGGTAGGTGCGTCCCCGGTGCAGGTGGACGGCGCCGGTGTGCACGGTGGTGTGTGCGGCTGCCGCGTCGACAGTGCCGAGCACCCGTCCGGTGGGGGCCTCCACGATCTGGACGGGGTTGCCGCCGCTGCCGCGCAGGTCGACCCCGTCCGCCGCCCGCTCCCGCCGGGTCCAGTACCAGGAGCCGTCCGCGCGTCGGCGGAGCAGCCCCCGCCGCTCCAGGACGGGGAGCAGCTGGGCGGTGGACGGCCCGAAGAGGTCGAGGTCGGCATCGGTGATCGGCAGTTCGGCCGCCGCGGCACACAGGTGCGGAGCCAGGACGTGCGGGTTGTCCGGGTCGAGCACGGTCGCCTCCACGGGGTTGGCGAACAGCGCCTCCGGATGGTGCACCAGATAGGTGTCGAGCGGATCGTCACGGGCGATCAGCACCGCCAGCGCGCCCTGCGCCTCCCGGCCCGCCCGGCCGGCCTGCTGCCAGAGCGAGGCCCGGGTGCCCGGGTAGCCGGCCAGCAGGACGGCGTCCAGACCGGAGACGTCGACGCCGAGCTCCAGCGCGGAGGTGGAGGCGAGGCCGAGCAGGCGACCGGAGTGCAGGTCGCGTTCCAGCGCCCGTCGTTCCTCGGCCAGATAGCCGCCCCGGTAGGCCGCGACCCGCCCGGCCAGCGGGTTGCCCAGCAGGTCCTGCGCCTGGAGGGCGACCAGCTCGGCGGCCCGGCGGGAGCGGACGAAGGCGACCGTCCGCGTCCCGGACTCCACCAGGTCCGTGAGCAGGTAGCCGGCCTCCGCGGTCGCCGTCCGGCGGACGGGCGCGCCCTGCTCACCGACGTGCTCGGTCAGCGGCGGCTCCCACAGCGCGAACACCAGCGGGCCGCGCGGCGACGCGTCCTCGGTCACGGCCACCGCGGGCAGTCCGGTCAGCCGCTCGGCCGTCACGGCCGGTTCCGCGGTGGTGGCGGAGGCGAGCAGGAACGTCGGGTGGGACCCGTACCGCGCGCAGAGCCGCCGCAGCCGCCGCAGCACCTGGGCGACGTGCGACCCGAACACGCCGCGGTAGCTGTGGCACTCGTCGACCACCACGTACCGCAGCGCCTTGAGGAAGGAGGACCATCGTGCGTGCCCGGGCAGGATGCCGCGGTGCAGCATGTCCGGGTTGGTGAGCACGTACGAGGCGTACTGGCGCACCCACTCGCGCTCCTCGGGCGGGGTGTCCCCGTCGTACAGCGCGACCCGTACCCGTGGCGGTACGAGTTCGGCGGCCCGCCTGCGCTGGTCGGCCGCGAGCGCCTTGGTCGGGGCCAGGTAGAGCGCGGTGGCGCCGCGGCCGTTGCGGGCCTCGGTCCCGTCGAGCAGTGCACTCAGGACGGGTGCCAGGTACCCCAGGGACTTCCCCGAGGCGGTGCCGGTGGCGATCACCACGCTCCGCCCCGCCTGCGCCGTTTCCATCGCCTCCGCCTGGTGCGCCCACGGCTCGTGCACGCCGAGTCCGGCGGCGGCCTCCCGGATTTCCGGACGGATTCCTTCCGGCCAGGAGGAATGGCGCGCGGGGCGGGAGGGAAGGTGCTCCGTATGGGTGAGGCGGTCCGACCGGCCCCGGTTGGTGGACAGGGTCTTCAGCAGTGCTTCGGGCGCGGTGTGACGGGGCGGCATGAGGACCCAGTGTGTCACCGGCGTGACGGAGAATCGCCGCAAGCCATCGTGCGGGCATGGTCACAGGTGGTTCAATGAGGCCGTGACGGCCGCACGGCCGAGGGACGCACGCCGGTGCTGGTCAGCAGCGGCTTGCCTCGCCCGGCCTGCGACCACGCGGTGGCGGCCGCCCGCCCGAGGATCGCAATGACGTAGCAAGGCAAGGTGCTGGAGGTTCCGTGGACCTGTCCCTGTCGACCCGTACGGTCGGCGATCGCACGGTCGTCGAAGTCGGCGGCGAGATCGATGTGTACACCGCCCCCAAGCTGCGCGAGCAGCTTGTCGAGCTCGTCAACGACGGCAACTACCACCTCGTCGTCGACATGGAGGGCGTTGACTTCCTCGACTCCACCGGTCTCGGCGTGCTGGTGGGCGGGCTCAAGCGGGTCCGTGCGCACGAGGGTTCGCTCCGTCTGGTCTGCAACCAGGAGCGCATCCTGAAGATCTTCCGGATCACGGGCCTGACCAAGGTCTTCCCGATCCACAACTCGGTGGACGACGCCGTCGCCTCCACCGACTGATCGTCTTTCCCGCACCGGCGGGGCCGTGTCGCGGCCCCGCCGGTGCGGCGGGGCCGGTGGCGGCCCCGCGCCGTGGCGTGCGTGCACGTCACGGCCCACCAGGGAGCAACCCCGGAGGGGGAGGAATGGCAACCGTCGAACTTCGATTCAGCGCGCTTCCCGAGCACGTGCGCACGGCCCGGCTGGTGGCCGCCGCCGTGGCCAGACGTGCCGGGGTCGACGAGTCGGTGCTCGACGAGGTCCGCCTGGCCGTGGGTGAGGCCTGTTCGCGGGCCGTCGGCCTGCACCAGCGCGGAGCCGCCCACGGGGCGATCCGCGTCGCACTGATCGAGCAGGAGAAGCGTTTCCTCATCGAGGTCGCCGACGAGGCCGGCGACGCCTCCGTACCGTCCCCGGCTTCCGGCGAGAGCGCCGACCCCGACGAGGACGCCCTCGGGCTGGCCGTGATCAGCGGCCTGGTGGAGGACGTCGAGGTCACCAACGGTGGCGAGGGCGGCCTGATCAGGATGAGCTGGCCGGTCTCCACCGCACCCGTCGCGGTCTGATTCCCCCGACCTGCTCCTGCCGGAGGCACGTAGGCACCCGCATGCGGGGCGCACTCCCGGCATGCGCTGCCCGCGGCCTCGCCCGTGTCCGGCGGCTCGCTTGTCCGCCGCCCCCCGGTTGTCAGCCGGCCCCCGGCCTGTTGGTCCCTCGTCCGCCGGGCCCCTGCTCGCCGGCCGGTCCCGTGACCGCCTGCCGCTGCGGCCGGGTCCCGCCACGCCTGCGCACACATTGACAAATTGTTGAAGCGGGCTGTTTCCTGCTCCCGGCGCGACCGGTTCGGTACGAGAACGACGGGACGAGTGACACCCTCATGCGCATACGCATCCTCTGGCCGGCCGGACAGGCGACGGCCGAGCTCCGGTCGACGCCCACCACGGAGAAGCTCTGGGCCGCGCTGCCGATCGACTCCACGGCCCGCACCTGGGGCGAGGAGGTCTACTTCGACGCCGGCGTGAGCCTGCCGCGCGAGCCGGACGCGGCACAGGTCGTGGACCCGGGCACGGTCGCGTTCTGGACGGACGGCGACAGCCTGGCGCTGCCCTTCGGCCCGACCCCGATCTCCCACGACGGCGAGTGCCGCCTCGCGAGTCCCTGCAACCTGCTCGGGGTGCTGGACGGGGATCCGGGAGTGCTGCGCACGGTCCGTGACGGGGACGCGATCCGGGTCGAGCGGGCGTAAGGGGCGGTCGGCGGGCGGGTGGACGGCCGTGTAGGTTCGCAGATCGACGTCCGCGACCGAAAGGCACCCGGTGAACAAGCGACTGCTGACCGTCCCCGCGCTCGGCGCGCTGCTCGCGTTCGGCGCCGTCGCGTGCGGCGGCGACGACAACACCAAGCAGCTCGACGGCTGGGCCAAGAGCGTCTGCGACGCCGCGCGGAGCCCGATCGCCCAGTCGCGGGTCGCGCTCGCCGACACCGCCAAGGTGACGCCGGGCGAGGCGCCGGTAGCGCTGCAGAAGCGCCTCTCTGCGGACCTGGCCGAACTGGCCAAGTCCAACGCCGGGTTGGCGGACGCCGTCGACAAGGTCGGGGCTCCGAAGTCGAAGGACGGCGAGACGGCCCGGACGGACGCGGTGAACGAGCTCCGCAAGGCCGCCCAGGGCTACGTGGACGTCCAGAAGAAGCTGGACGCCCTGGCCACCGACGACCAGGCGAAGTTCGCGGACGGCCTGCGCAGCGTGGGCGACCAGGTCCAGCAGCTGGCCCAGCTCTCCACGCAGGGGCTGAACCGTCTGCAGACCGGTGAGGTGGGCGACGCGATGAAGCGGCAGCCCGGGTGCAAGGCGCAGGCCGTGGCGGACCCGGTGGCCACCGACACCGCGTCGGCGGGCACGGACCAGTCCGGCTCGGGCGGGACGGGGACGCAGTCCGGCGCACCCTCCGGCAGCTCTTCCGGCAACGGCTCCGGCAAGCCCTCGGCGAAGCCGTCCGGCAGCGCCTCGGGCGCGTCCACCGCGCCGTCCGCGGGCGCCTCGGCCCAGCAGGCCCAGAAGTCCGGTGCCGCCTCACCGAGCACCTCCGCCGGCTGACCGGCCAGGACCGGCCAGGACCGGCCGCGACCGGCCGCGACCGGCCGCGACCGGGCCGCGACCAGGTCAGGGCCAGCCAGGGCCAAGCAGGATCAAACAGGACCGGCCGGATCGGGGTGCGTGCGCCGCGCGCACCCGCCGCGGTCGCACCCGTCACCGGCCGCGGTCGCGCGACAATGGCGTGGTGACCAACAGCCCTACGCCCGATCCCGTCCGCCTCGCCAGGCTCCGTGAGGCGCTGCTCGCCGCCCAGTACACGGCCGACGGCTGCCTCGACCTGCTCGGCCCCACCGCCTACGCCGCCCTCGCCCGCAGCGAGACGGTGCCCGCCCTGCGGGCGACCCGGGGCGGCAGCCCGCTGGAGACGCTGGTGCGGTTGTTCCTGCTGCAGCAGCCCGTGCCGCGCGCGGCCGCCGCGGCCGCACTCTCCGTGGAGGACTGCCTGGCCGACGGCTGGCTGACCGAAGACGGCGACCAGGTGCGGGCGACCGTCGACGTGCGCCCGTACGCCAACGAGGTGGCCGGGCTGCCGAGTGCCGACGCCTGGGTCGTCTCCGACCTCGGGTGCGCGGTGGGCGGCGCCGGCGGCATCGGCGCCGGGGAGAGCTCCGGCGGCGTGGCCCGTCGGGACCTGGTGCTCGGTGTGGGCGGCGCCTCCACCACCTTGGCCAACCTGGCGGTGCGGCGCCCCGTCCGGTCCGTCCTGGACCTCGGGACGGGCTCCGGGGTGCAGGCCCTGCACGCGGCGCGGCACGCCCAGCACGTCACCGCCACCGACCTCAACCCGCGCGCCCTGTGGTTCGCCCGGCTCACCCTGGCGCTCTCCGGTTTCGAGAACGCCCGGACCGCCGAGGGCAGCCTCTTCGAGCCGGTCGCGGACGAGAGGTTCGACCTGATCGTCTCCAACCCGCCGTTCGTGATCTCGCCCGGCAGTCGCTTCGTCTACCGGGACGGCGGCATGGCCGGTGACGACCTGTGCCGGAGCATCGTCCGCGGCGCCGCCGCGCACCTGGAGCCCGGCGGGTACTGCCAACTGCTGGCCAACTGGCAGCACGTCAAGGGCGAGGACTGGCACGAACGGCTGGCCGGCTGGGTGGCCGGTACCGGTCTGGACGCCTGGGTGGTGCAGCGCCAGGTGCAGGACATCGCCGAGTACGCCGAGCTGTGGCTGCGCGACGGCGGCGACCACCTCGGCCGGGGCGCCGACTACCGGGCGCGGTACGGGGAGTGGCTGGACGCCTTCGAGGCGGCGGGCGTCGAGGGCGTCGGCTTCGGCTGGATCACCCTGCGGGCGAGCGGTGCGGCCGAGCCGACCGTCCGGATCGAGGAGTGGCCGCACCCGGTCGAGCAGCCGCTCGGCCCGCACATCGAGGAGTGGTTCGCCCGTCAGGACTTCCTCCGTGCCCACGACGACGCTGCGCTGCTCGCGGCCCGTTACGTGCTCGCCGAGGAGGTGGTGCAGGAGCAGGTCGGCGCGCCCGGCGCGGAGGACCCGGAGCACGTGATCCTGCGTCACAACCGCGGCATGCGGCGGGCGACCAAGGTGGACACGGTCGGAGCCGGTTTCGTGGGCGCCTGCGACGGCAGCCTCGCTGCGGGCGACATCGTCGACGCCATCGCCCACCTGCTGGGGGAGGAGCGCGTGATGCTGCGGGACCGGGTCCCGGAGTCGCTGCGACTGCTCACGGAGCAGGGTTTCGTCGCGCCGGTGGCGCCCTGACGGCCGACGGATGACAGCCGACGGGGGTGGGGCGGCCGACCCGGTGTCGACCGCCCCGCCCCCGTCGTCCAGCCCGTCCCGCCCCGTCGTCCTGTCCGGCGGTGGCCCGTCGGCGTTCAGGGCGCCGTCACGGGTGGAACAGCTCGCTGATCTTGGTGATCCGGCCGGCGGAGTCGACCGTGATGTCGTAGTTGCCGCCGTAGCAGGAGTACGGCTGGGGGACCTCGCGGTTGTGGGCGCAGTCCTCGGCGTGGGTGGCGAACTCGGCCAGCGGGACGGCCTTGGGCGACATCGTGCTGCTCATCGCGAACAGTTCCGCGGTGGCTCCCGGGGCGAAGGTGTAGGCGCCGGCCGCGCCGGTGGGCTCGTAGTAGCCGTCGTCGTCGATGTCGGGTCCGCAGACGAAGCGGGTCGGCGTCGCGGTGACCTTGGTGGCGGTGGCGGCCGTGACGTTGATGACCTTGTGGCCCGGACGCTGGGCGGCGGCCGTGCAGTCGGCTGCGGGCTTGCCGGAGCCGGAGGGCTTGGCGGTGGTGGTGCGGCCGGTGGAGGGCTTGCCGCTCGGCCTGGTGCTCGGCTTGGTGGTCGGGGTGGCGCTCCCGGTCGGCGCGGACGTCGCGGAGGACGACGGAGCGGCGGAGGCCGTGGTGCCGGCGCCCGGGGCGGCGGTGTCCGCGCCGGTGCCGTTCGGGTCGCAGGCGGTGAGGGCGAGCGTGGCGGCGCCCAGCAGGGCGGCGGTTGCGATCAGACGGCGTGCGGACATGGCGGTTCTCCCCCCGAGTTCGACCGGCGGGCTCCGGCCGAGGCGATGTGGTCCTGCTGTGGTGCCGCTACTGGTGTACCCCCTGCGAGCGCGGTGCGGGGTCTGCCGTAGCGGGGCTGTGACAGCCCGGGCCGAGCCGTTACGCGGGCGGCCTCCCCGTGACGTTCCGCGGGCCGTCGGCGGGACGCAGCCGGCACAACGGTCCCTCCGGCCACTCGGGCGCGTCCCCTCACCCGAGCCCCCTCGGCCTCGCCGGCCCGTCCCGCCTCGCCGGCCCGTCCCGCCGGGCCCGCGGCCGCCGCCACGCCGTCGAAGCATTGTCCACAGACCGTCGTTCACCTCTCCGCCCCCGGGATGTTCCCCGTCGTACGTCGAACGTCAGTCCGGGGTTGTCCGCGGGATGCCAGGCTCCGTCCACAGGTTGTGGACGAGCGCGCTCGGGACGGCGCGCCGGGCCGATGGACCGAAGCCAGGGAGGGCGGGACGGTGGAGACGCCGACGGCGGTCGCGGCAGGAGCGGTTCTGACCTTCTTCGGCAGCGCACTGCTGCTGTGGTGCGCCGCCGAGTTGCGCCTTCGCCACCATCTGCGCCGTCACGGGATACCCGCGACCGCCCGCGTGGTCGCCGACGGGGATCCGTACGGCGAGCCCTACGGCGACACCTTCGGCGAGCTCGACAGCGCGCCGCTGCTCTCCTACACCGCGCTGCCGGAGGTGGAGGTCGTGTCGGTGCGCGGTGCGGCCGAGGCCGGGCGGGCCCGTGCCGTCCGGGCAGCCGAGACCGTGCTGGCGCGCCCCCGCGGGACGACCCCGCTGCGGCGTCCGGCCAGACTGGTGCCCGGCGCCCTGGTGCAGGTCATGTACGACGCCCGGCGGCCGAGCCGGGTCGTGCTGGCCGGCACCGACCTGCTGCCGACGCTGGCCACCGACGTCTTCTGGGCGCTGCTCGGCACCGGCGCCCTGGCCGGCGGCCTCAGCCTGTTCGCCTCGCTCCTGGCCCGCTGAGAACGGCTGCCGCCGACGCGGACCCGGCCACCGGCCCGATCCCGCCGTCGGCGTGAACCCGGGGCCGGCGCGGACCCGCTCCCGGCGGGCCGAACCCGAGGAGGGCCCCCGCCCGGGAGAACCCGCGAGGTGCGTGCGGTCCCTTCGTCCACGGCCGGCCCGGGCCCGTCGCCGTCGGCCGGGATACGTCCGGATCCGGCCTCCTCGTCGGCCGGCAACCCCCTCCGTGGGGCGCGCGGCCTCGTCGTCGGGTTACCGTTCGAGTGGCGTCGGTCGGCCTTGCCGGTGAAAAAGCGGGAACCGTCCGTTTGACAAGGGTGGCCAGGGTACGGTCACACTCCGCTGGTGGGGTCGTCGCACAGCGACAGCCCCGGACGGCGGAAGGACGGGCTGAGCGCCTCCCCCGCCGCCCGCGCCGCCAGCACAGATAACGACCGGGAGAGAAGAGCGAAGGTGTCCCCGAGCAGCGAGACCGCGCACGGCAAGCGACTCGTCATTGTCGAGTCGCCGGCCAAGGCCAAGACGATCAAGGGCTACCTCGGCCCCGGCTACATCGTCGAGGCCAGCGTCGGGCACATCCGGGACCTGCCCGGCACAGCCGCCGAGGTGCCGGACCGCTACACCGGCGAGGTCCGCCGGCTCGGTGTCGACGTCGACCACGACTTCGCCCCGATCTACGTGGTCAACGCCGACAAGAAGTCGCAGGTGACCAAGCTCAAGTCGCTGCTCGCGGAGTCCGACGAGCTCTTCCTCGCCACCGATGAGGACCGCGAGGGCGAGGCGATCGCCTGGCACCTGCAGCAGGTGCTGAAGCCCAAGGTGCCGGTGCACCGCATGGTCTTCCACGAGATCACCAAGGACGCCATCCAGGAGGCCGTCCGCAACCCGCGCGACCTCAACCAGCGCCTGGTCGACGCCCAGGAGACCCGCCGCATCCTCGACCGCCTCTACGGCTACGAGGTCTCGCCGGTGCTGTGGAAGAAGGTCATGCCGAAGCTGTCGGCGGGCCGCGTGCAGTCCGTCGCCACCCGGCTCGTGGTCGAGCGCGAGCGCGAGCGGATGGCCTTCCGCTCCGCCTCGTACTGGGACCTGGTCGGCACCTTCTCCACCGGCCGCACCGCGAGCGACGCCGCGAACCCGGAGAACTTCGGCGCCCGGCTGGTCTCCGTCGACGGCCGCCGGATCGCCACCGGCCGCGACTTCGGTTCCGACGGCCGGCTGCGCGACGCCGCCGCGGCCGCGAACACCCTGCACCTCGACGAGCAGGCCGCCCGGACGCTGGCCGCCGCGCTGGAGCAGACCGCGTTCGCCGTCCGCAGCGTCGAGTCCAAGCCCTACCGCCGATCGCCGTACGCGCCGTTCCGCACCACCACCCTCCAGCAGGAGGCCAGCCGCAAGCTGGGCTTCGGTGCCAAGCGGACGATGCAGGTCGCGCAGAAGCTGTACGAGAACGGCTTCATCACCTACATGCGCACCGACTCCACCACGCTGTCGGAGACGGCGGTCGCCGCCGCCCGCGCCCAGGTCACCCAGCTCTACGGCGCCGACTACCTGCCGGACGCGCCGCGCGTCTACGCCAGCAAGGTCAAGAACGCGCAGGAGGCGCACGAGGCGATCCGCCCCTCCGGCGACCGCTTCCGCACGCCGGCCGAGACCGGCCTGTCGGGCGACGACTTCCGGCTGTACGAGCTGATCTGGATGCGCACCGTCGCCTCGCAGATGAAGGACGCCGTCGGCCAGTCCGTCACCGTCCGGGTCGGCGGCCGCTCCGCCGACGGCCGGGACGCCGAGTTCTCCGCCTCCGGCAAGATCATCACCTTCCACGGCTTCCTCAAGGCCTACGTCGAGGGCGCCGACGACCCCAACGCCGAGCTCGACGACCGCGAGCGCCGGCTGCCCCGCGTCACCGAGGGCGACCCGCTGGCCGCCGACCGGCTCAACCCGGAGGGCCACGCGACCAAGCCCCCGGCGCGCTACACCGAGGCCTCGCTGGTCAAGGAGCTGGAGGACCGCGAGATCGGCCGCCCCTCCACCTACGCCTCGATCATCGACACGATCATCAACCGCAAGTACGTCTTCAAGAAGGGCACGGCGCTCGTCCCGTCCTTCCTCTCCTTCGCCGTGGTGAACCTGCTGGAGAAGCACTTCGGCCGGCTCGTCGACTACGACTTCACCGCCAAGATGGAGGACGACCTCGACCGGATCGCGGCCGGCCAGGCCGAGTCCGTGCCGTGGCTGAAGCGCTTCTACTTCGGCGAGGGCGAGGGCGCCGGCACCGCCGCGGGCAGCGCCGCCGAGGCCGGCAACGGCGACGGCGACCACCTCGGCGGCCTGAAGGAGCTCGTCACCGACCTCGGCGCGATCGATGCCCGGGAGATCAGTTCCTTCCCGCTGAGCGAGGAGATCACCCTGCGGGTCGGCCGCTACGGCCCGTACGTCGAGAAGGCCTCCGCCGTCGAGGGCGAGCAGGGACAGCGCGCCGACATCCCCGACGACCTGCCGCCGGACGAGCTCACCGTCGAGCTCGCCGAGGAGCTGCTGGCCAGGCCCAGCGGCGAGCGCGCGCTCGGCACCGACCCCGGGAGCGGCAACCCGCTGGTCGCCAAGGACGGCCGCTACGGCCCGTACGTCACCGAGGTGCTGCCCGAGGGCACCCCGAAGACCGGCAAGAACGCGGTCAAGCCGCGCACCGCCTCGCTCTTCAAGACGATGTCCCTGGACACCGTGACCCTCGAGGACGCGCTGCGCCTGCTCTCGCTGCCCCGCGTGGTCGGCACCGACCCCGAGGGCAACGAGATCACCGCGCAGAACGGCCGGTACGGCCCGTACCTCAAGCGCGGCACCGACTCCCGGTCGCTGACCAGCGAGGACCAGCTGCTCACCATCACCCTGGACGAGGCGCTGGCCGTCTACGCCCAGCCCAAGCAGCGCGGGCGCGCGGCCGCCGCCGCCCCGCTCAAGGAGCTCGGCACCGACCCGGTCAGCGAGCGCCCGGTGGTCGTCAAGGACGGCCGCTTCGGGCCGTACGTCACCGACGGCGAGACCAACGCGACGCTCCGCAAGGACGACGACGTCGAGACGATCACCCCGGAGCGCGGCTACGAGCTGCTCGCCGAGAAGCGTGCCCGCGGGCCGGTGAAGAAGACGGCCAAGAAGGCACCCGCGAAGAAGGCCGCGGCGAAGAAGACGGCGGCGAAGAAGACCGCCGTGAAGAAGACGGCCGCCAAGACCACGGCGGCCAAGAAGACCACCGCCAAGAAGACCGCCACCAAGGCGACGGCCACCGGGGCCGCGGCGGCGAAGGGGTCCGCGGCCGCGCCCGACGAGGACTGAGCCGGCCCGCACCACGCGACCTGCGCCACGCGGACCCGCACCCTTGTGGGTGCGGGTCCGCGGTGCGTCACAACCGTGTCATGACCGGCTTCCGGAACCCCGTCCGCCCCATGGGCCCTAGCGCCCGACCGCTACGCTGACGGTATGACGAGTGAGGAGCAGACCACCGGTCCCAGCACCGCCCCGCCCGACCGTCCGGAGGTCACGCCGGCCGGGACACCAGGTGAACGGGCCCGGGCGCTGCTCCGGCTCCGCCCCTACCGCAGGCTGTGGACGGCCCAGTTGGTCAGCGGCACCGCGGACCGCCTGTCGCTGCTCGTCCTCGTCCCGCTGACGGTGGTCGCCGCCGTGGCCGGCGGGCAGTTCGGCGACGGCTACCGGTCGCTGGCCCTCGCCGTGGCCGCCGTGTTCACCGCGCGGATGCTCGCCACCGTGCTGTTCGGCGCCGCCCTGCTCGGCCCGGTCCACGCGCTGTTCGGCGAGAAGCTGGACCGCCGCTGGGTCCTGGTCGGTGCGGACGTGCTGCGCGCCGTCCTCGTCGGCGTCGCCGCCTGGTGGTCGGTCTGGACGCCGGGCGCCGCCACCTGGGTGCTGCTCGGCACCGTCTTCGCCGCCGGCGCCGCCGAGCGGATCTGGGCGGTCGCCAAGGCCGCCGCCGTCCCCGGCCTGCTGCCGGCCGCCGACCCGTACGCCGCGGCCGACCGGCGCAAGCCCTCCGCCGCCTCCCTGGACGCCGTCCGCACCGTGGACGACCGGACGGGCTGGGCCACCGTGCCGCTCGGCGCGACCGCCCTGGTCGCCCTCACCCTGCTCAACAACGTCCTCGCCGCACTCGGCCCGGACTGGCTGCGGGACCACCAGATGACCTCCGCCGCGGTGGGCGGCGCCCTGATCTTCGCCGCCTCCGCCGTGCTGGTCTTCCTGCAGGAGCTGCCCGCCGGCCCCGCCGCCGCCCCGCACTCCCCGCTGCAGGGCCTGCGCGCGCCCGTCGACGCCACCCCCGGCAAGGCGCTGAGCAAGGGCCGCACCGGTTCCGCCCCGTACTTCACCTTCGCCGTCGCCGCGGCCTACGCCTCGATGGCGGGCGTCGCCTCGCTGGGCCTGCTGACCGCGCTGGAGCACCGGGCCGGCCCGGTCGGCTACGGCCTGGTCGTCCTCGCCGCGGGCCTCGCCCCGGCCGCCGGCGTCCGGCTCACCCGGGCCACCCTGCCCTCGTTCTCCCGCCGCCGGCTGCTCACGCTCGCCCTGCTCGTCGAGGGCGTCGCGCTGATCCTGGCCGGCCTGGTGCTGGACTTCGTCCTCGTCCTGCTGCTCACCGTGCTGGCCGGCGTCGCCGCCGGGCTGACCGTGTCGGTCGGCCGCACCCTGCTCGCGCAGGAGGTCGAGGAGGTGCGGCTGCCCAAGGTCACCGAGCACCTCTACGCGGTGCTGCGGGCCGTGGTCGGTAGCGCGCTGATCGCCGTCCCGCTGATCGCCGCCGCCTACGGCGAGGTCACCCTCGGCCGGGTCGAGCCGGGCAGCTTCACCTTCATCCACGACGGCGCCGCGCTCGCCGTCTCCACCGCCGGCCTGCTCACCCTGGCGCTGGCCGCGGTCGTGCTGCTGCGCACCGACGACCGCCGCGGGGTCGCGCCGTTCAGCAAGGAACTGTTCCGGGCCGTCCGCGGCGCCGCCGAGCCGGCCCCGCACCGCACCGCCGGCACCGGCTTCTTCATCGCCCTGGAGGGCGGCGACGGCGCCGGCAAGTCCACCCAGGCCCAGGCCCTCGCCGAATGGATCCGCGCCAAGGGCCACGAGGTGGTGCTCACCCGCGAGCCCGGCGGCAGCCCGGTCGGACAGCGGCTGCGCGGCCTCGTCCTGGACGTCGGCAACACCGGCCTCTCGCACCGCGCCGAGGCACTGATCTACGCCGCCGACCGCGCCGAGCACGTCGAGAGCGTCATCCGGCCCGCCCTCGCCCGCGGCGCGGTGGTGATCACCGACCGGTACATGGACTCCTCCATCGCCTACCAGGGCGCCGGCCGCGACCTCGCCGCGACCGAGATCGCCCGGATCTCCCGCTGGGCCACCGGCGGCCTCCTCCCGGACCTCACCGTGGTGCTGGACGTCGACCCGACCGCCGCCCGGGAGCGGTTCACCGAGGCGCTGGACCGCCTGGAGTCCGAGCCGACCGAGTTCCACGCCCGGGTCCGGGCCGGCTTCCTGGCCCTCGCCGCCGCCGACCCGTCCCGCTACCTGGTCGTCGACGCGGCCCAGCAGCCCGCCCAGGTGACCACCGCGATCCGCCACCGGCTCGACCGCGAGCTGCCGCTCTCCGAGCAGGAGAAGGCCGCCCGCGTCGAGCAGGAGCGCCTCGCCCGGGAGGCCGCCGAGCGCCGCGCCGCCGAGGAGGCCCGGCTCAAGGCCGAGGCCGAGGAGGCCGAGCGCAAGCGGCAGGCCCTGCTGGAGGAACTGCGCGCCGAGCAGGCCGAGAAGGAGCGCCTCGCCAAGTTGGAGGCCGAGCGGATCGCCGCCGAGGAGGCCCGCAAGGCCGCCGAGGAAGCCCGCCTGCGGGCCGAGGAGCAGGCCAAGGAACGCGCCGAGGAGGAGGCCCGCCGCCGCGCCGCCGAGGAGGCCCGGCTCAAGGCCGAGGCCGCCGAGCGCGAGCGCCGGGAGGCGGAGGCCGCCGCCCAGGCCGAGATCCAGCGCCAGCTCGACGTGCAGCGCGCCGAGCAGCGCCGCCGCGCCGAGGAGGCCCTGCAGCGCGCCGAGGAGGCCCGGCTGCAGGCCGAGGCCGCCGAGCAGGAGCGCCGCGAGGCGGAGGCCGCCGCCGCGTCGGCCGCCGCGACCGCGGAACTGCCGCAGGTCGCGGCGGACCGGGACGGCGACGGCACGGATGCCGGGGACGCCGAGACCACCCGGGAGATCCCCGAGGTCGAGCGCCGAAAGGCCGTGCGGGCCGCGGAGCAGGCCGGCCCCGCCGACCGGACGGCCGTCCTGCCGACCGTCCCCGCGGCCGACGAGACCGCCGTGCTCCCGAAGGCCGGGCGCGCCGACTTCCGGAAGCCGCCGGTCGGAGACGAGACCGCGGTGCTGCCGAAGGCCGACGAGACCGCCGTGCTCCCGAAGGCGGAGCGCGCCGACTTCCGCAAGGCACCGCTCACGGACGAGACGGCCGTGCTGCCGCAGGCCGACCCGGACGCGGCCGACCGGGTCCCGCCGGGGCTGTGGCGCGAGGAGCCGCCCGCCGAGACCACCCGCGAGCTCACCCCGGTCGACCGACCGCGCCCGTCCTGGGCCGAGGAGACGCCGATGGACGACCTCCCGAGTCTCACCGACAGCCTGCTGGGCTCGCGCGACGAGTGGGCCCGCTGGGAGTCCGAGGAGGACGGCGAGGAGGGCCAGGAGGGCCAGGAGCGACGCGGCTGGGGCCGCAAGCGCCGCCGGGACTGAGCCCGCGCGGGCGGCCGGCGGAGGCCGCCAGCGGGTAGCGGACGCAACGGACGGGCACCGCGGTCTGAAAGACTGCGGTGCCCGTTTTCCGCATCCGCAGCCAGCCGAGGAAGCCCGTACCCGTGACCGCCGCCGCAGCCGCCCCGTCCACCCGCGCCGCCGAGGCCGCCGCCCCGGAAGCGGCGCGCAGACCCGGCGGCCGGCTGCTGGCACTGGACGGACTGCGCTTCCTGGCCGTCCTGCTGGTCGTCGTCTACCACTACGTCGCGTTCGGGTCCGACTGGGGCCGCCCGCGCGCCGAGCTCTTCCCGGTGCTCTACCGGCCCGCGGCCTACGGCTGGATGGGCGTGCAGCTGTTCTTCCTGATCAGCGGCTTCGTGATCTGCCTGAGCTGCTGGGGCCGCTCGCTCGCCGACTTCCTGAGCTCGCGGGTGGTGCGGCTGTTCCCCGCGTACTGGTTCGCGGTGCTGCTCACCACGGCGGTGCTCGCCGCCGTCCCGGGCGGCAGCCGCCCGCGGGCGACCCGGGACGTGCTGACCAACCTGACGATGATGGAGTACCCGTTCGGGGCGCCCTACGTCGACGGCGTGTACTGGAGCCTGTGGGTCGAGGGCCGGTTCTACCTGATCTTCGCGGTGGTGGTGGCGCTCGGCCTCACCTACCGCCGGGTCCTCGCCTTCTGCCTGCTCTGGTGCGCGGCCGGGGTGCTCGCGATGGCGGCGCCCGGCGAGCAGCTGCTCCAGGTGCTGGCGATGCCCGAGTACTGCTGGTTCTTCATCGGCGGCCTGGCCTTCTACCTGATCCGGCGGTTCGGCCCCGACCTGCTGCTCTGGCTGCTGGTCGGCTTCACCTTCCTGGCGGGTTGCCGGGCGGTGCTGCCCACCTACCGCTTCGTCGCCGCCCAGGCCGGCTACCCGGTGCCCGAGTGGGGTGTGGTGGCGGTGCTCGCCGTCTTCTACCTGCTGATGGCCGGCGTCGCCCTGGACCGGTTCCGCGGCGTGCAGTGGCGCTGGCTGGCCACCGCCGGGGCGGTCACCTACCCGCTGTACCTGCTGCACGAGTACATCGGCTGGGAGGTGATCGACACCCTCGGGAACCGGGTCGACCCCTGGCTGCTGGTCGGCACGCTGCTGGTGGTGATGACCGTCGCCTCCTGGCTGGTGCACCGCTTCGTCGAGCGGCCCGCCGCCCGCTGGCTCAAGCCCCGCCTGGCGGCCTCCTTCGCCAAGGTGCGCGGGGTGCCGCTGCCCGTTCCGCGCCCGTCCGGTCAGGGCCCCTCGATGCACGGCCCGGCGATCCAGGGCCCGTCCACCGACGGCACGTCGGCCCGGCACCCCGCGGCCGAGGAACCGGCCTGCGTGCCGGGGGAGGAGCGGGAGTCGGAGCCGGCCGGGGCCCGCGTGCCGACGGCCGCCCGCGGTGTCGGCGACGGGCGTTAGGCTCGTGGCGGACCCGGCGGGCAGGCGGCCGGGGCGGACGGCGGGTACGGCAGGGAGTACGGCGTGAGCGTGTGGGACGACCTGGTCGGCCAGGACCGTGTGGTCGAGCAGCTGTCCGCGGCCGCCCGTGCGGCACGGGCCACCGTCGCCGCCGGACGCACCGCGGGCGCGCCGGCCGAGCCCGGCACCAACGCCTCGCTGATGACCCACGCCTGGCTGTTCACCGGACCGCCCGGCGCCGGCCAGACCACCGCCGCCCGCGCCTTCGCCGCCGCGCTCCAGTGCACCAGCCCCGACCTCGAACTCGGCGGCACGCCCGGCTGCGGCTTCTGCGAGGGCTGCCACACCGTGCTCTCCGGCAGCCACGCCGATGTGAAGTACGTGCGCACCGACGGGCTCTCCATCGGCGTCGGCGACATGCGCGACCTGGTCCTGCGCGCCGCGAGCTACCCGACCGGCGGCCGCTGGTCGGTGATCCTCGTCGACGCCGCCCACCGGCTCACCGAGGCCGCCGCCAACGCCCTGCTCAAGGGCGTGGAGGAGCCCTCGCCGCGCACCGTCTGGCTGCTGTGCGCCCCCTCCGTCCAGGACGTGCTGCCCACCATCCGCTCCCGCTGCCGGCTGCTGGTGCTGCGCACGCCGTCGGCCGGGGCCGTCGCCGACATGCTGGTCCGCAGGGACGGCGTCGACCCGGGCCCCGCGCACGCCGCCGCCCTCGCCGGGCAGGGCGACATCGAACGCTCCCGCCGCCTCGCCGTCGACGAGCAGGCGCGCGCCCGCCGGGCCGAGGTGCTGCGCATCCCGCTGGAGGTCGCCGACGTCGGCGGCTGCCTCGCCGCCGCCCAGCGGCTGGTCGACACCGCCAAGGCCGACGCCGAGGCCCTGGCCGAGGCCCAGGACGCCAAGGAGACCGACGACCTGAAGGCCGCGTACGGCGCCGCCGAGGGCAGCCGGGCGCCGCGCGGCATGGCCGGTGCGGTCAAGGAGCTGGAGAAGCGGCAGAAGAGCCGGGCCACCCGCACCCGCCGCGAGACGCTCAACACCGCCCTGCTCGACCTGCTCGGCTTCTACCGGGACGTCCTCGCCCTGCAGTTCGGCTCCGCCGGCTCGCTCGCCAACGAGGACCACCGGCAGACCCTCGACCGGATCGCCGCCGCCGGCCCCGCCGAGTCGACCCTCCGCCGGATCGAGGCCGTCCTGGCCTGCCGCGAGGCGCTGGACCGCAACGTCGACCCGCTGCTCGCCGTCGAGGCGATGACGCTCGCCCTCCGGGCCGGCTGAACCACCCCGACCGGCCGCCGGGGCGCCGGACCGACCCGGCGTCCGCTGCGGCGGGGCGCCTCCTGCCGCGACGTGCGCCCCGGAGGGCTTCCGGGTGACGGCATGTCACCTCGCTCGTTCGAGTGAACGTCGCCCGGCGCCCGCCCGGCCCCCGCCGAGCCGCTCGGCCCGTTGTGCACCCTGTGGACGGTCGGTCCGAAAGCCGTGGTCCGGCGACCGTGCTCGCCCGGAGGTGGTACGCCCATGCCCCGTCCGCTCCTCGTCGTCGTACCGCTGCTGGCGGCCGCCGCAGCCGCCGCGGCCGGACTCCGGCTCGGCCGCTCCACCCTCACCGGCTGGCGCGACCTCCGCTCCGCCCGCACGTACGGGCTCGCCGCCGAGCAGCGCCCGCTGCTGCTGCGCGCCGCCGCGGCCGTGCTCTGCCTCGTCGGCGCCGCCGTGCTGGCCGTCGCCGTACTGCCCGGCCGGGCACCCGGCGCCTGGGGGCGGTCGCAGCACCTCGGGGCCTCGGCGGCGTCCCGGCCCGCCCCGGCCCAGGCCGCGCCGGCCGCCGATGGTGCCGCCCCCGCGACACCGCGGCCGGCCGCCGAGCAGTCCTCCGCCACCGCCCGACCGGCGCCGCCCGCCGCCACCGCCTTCACCCCGATCGGGCACCCGGCCGAGGGCGAGCTGATGGAGGCCGCCGTCCCCGGCCCCGACGGCCGGCCCCGCGCCGTCAGGGTCTGGCTGCCCGCGCAGTACCGCACCGACCCGCAGGCCCGCTTCCCGGTGATCGTCCTGCCCTCAGGCACCGCCCGGAAGACCGCCGACGCCGAACTGCCGGACCTCTTCGACGGCATCGCCTCCGCGGTGAAGCTCGGCCGCTCCCGGCCCTTCCTGGTGGTCGCCCCCGAGGCCCCCAGCGGCACCGAACACCCCTGCGAGCTGGTCGCCGCCGCCCCGCAGGCCGTCGCCGACGACGTCGCGCTGCGCACCGCGGTGACCACCGCCTTCCGCACCCTGTCCACCGGACCGGACAGCTGGGGCGTGCTCGGCGTCGAGTCCGGAGCCCCCTGCGCGGCGGCCGCCGGGCTGACCCGCCCGGACCTGTACGGGGCCGCCGCCGCGGTCTCCGGACGGTACGACGCCTCCGCACTCGCCTCGGCCGCCGCCGACGCGCCCGCGGACTCCGCAGGCCGTCTGCTGCTGGCCGCGGCCAAGGCCGACACCGCGGGCGTCGGCGCCGCCCGCGCGCTGCAGACCGCGCTGCACGGCGGCAGGGGCCCGGCCGCCCGCGCCGACGTCAAGGTCTCCGACATCGTGCAGGACTACACGCACGAGCGGGAGCGCCTGCGGCTGGTGCGGGTCGCCGTGCAGTACCTCGCCGACAGCCTCGACCGGGCCCGCTGAGCCCGCCGCACCCGTACCGACGACCGTCCGGGCTCGCTGAGCCCGCCCGCCGACTCCCGGCGACACCGGCACGCCCGGCGGGCCCGGACCCGCCGCAGGGTGTCGGCACCGGGGCGGCCCGGGCGGGGCCCGATACGCTGGGGGCGGCCAGGCGACCGCCCCGCCGAGCCCGCGACCGGCCCGCGCACAGCACCGCCGTTCCGCGCCGTGCCGCGCCCGAGGGAGACCCACACCATGCGAGCCACCCGGCGGAACCGCCCCGCGACCGCCGTCCTGGCCGCCGCAGCCGCCTCGGCCCTGCTGCTGGCCGGCTGCTCCTCCTCCGGCTCGCCGACCCCCGGCGACACCGGCACGCCCGGCGCCTCCGCGGGTGCCTCCGGGACCGCCGCGAAGGCCGCCC
The DNA here is from genome assembly GCF_040683455.1 of Kitasatospora sp. NPDC093679. Lineage (NCBI taxonomy): Bacteria > Bacillati > Actinomycetota > Actinomycetes > Kitasatosporales > Streptomycetaceae > Kitasatospora > Kitasatospora sp. NPDC093679. Next base: position 59,346 of record NZ_JBFBDW010000008.1, on the reverse strand, counting down.
CGCTGCAGCCGCTGCCCGAGCAGACCCCGCCCGCGCTCGCCCCCTACTACGCGCAGAAGCTCGACTGGAAGAGCTGCGACGGCGAGTTCGAGTGCGCGCGGTTCAAGGTCCCGCTCGACTACGATCGGCCGGCCGGCGGGGACATCACCCTCGCCGCCGTGCGCAAGGGCGCCTCCGGCGGCGCCCAGCGGCTCGGCTCGCTGCTGCTCAACCCCGGCGGCCCCGGCGGCTCCGCCGTCGACTACCTGGAGGCCGTCGCCCGCGGCTACGACCCGAAGGTCCGCGCCGCCTACGACCTCGTCGGCCTCGACCCGCGCGGCGTCGGCCGCTCCGCCCCGGTCAGCTGCCTCTCCGGCGAGCGGATGGACGCCTACACCGCCGTCGACATCACCCCCGACGACCAGGCCGAGACCGACGCCCTGATCGCCGCCGACAAGGAGTTCGCCGAGGCCTGCAAGGCGAAGTCCGGCGACGTCCTCGGCCACGTCTCCACCGTCGAGGCCGCCCGCGACATGGACGTCCTGCGGGCCCTGGTCGGCGACGACAAGCTGCACTACCTCGGCAAGAGCTACGGCACCTACCTCGGTGCGACCTACGCGGGCCTCTTCCCCGGCCGGGTCGGCCGGATGGTGCTCGACGGCGCGATGGACCCGTCCCTGGACGCCAGGGCCGGCAACCGCACCCAGGCCGGCGGCTTCGAGACCGCCTGGGCCGCCTTCGCCAAGGACTGCGCCAAGCGCGAGGACTGTCCGCTCGGTCGCACCGAGAAGGAGATCGGCGACCGGCTCACCGCCCTCTTCCAGCAGATCGACGCCAAGCCGCTGCCGACCGGATCCGGCCGCAAGCTCACCGAGGCCCAGGCCACCACCGGCGTCATCCAGGCGATGTACGCCGAGTTCCTCTGGCCGCAGCTGCGCACCGCGCTCACCGACGCGGTGGCCGGCGACGGCACCGCGCTGCTCGCGCTGTCCGACGAGTACTACGAGCGCGGCGAGGACGGCAGCTACCCCAACCTGATGGCCGCCAACATGGCCGTCAACTGCCTCGACCTGCCCGCACCGTTCACCGGCCCGGAGGAGGCCCGGGCCGCCGAGGCGGACTTCGCCGCGGCCTCCCCGCACTTCGGCCGCGACATGGCCTGGATGGCCCTCTCCTGCACCTACTGGCCGGACCGGCCGACCGGGCTGCCGCACACCGTCCGCGCCGTCGGGGCCGCCCCGATCGTGGTCGTCGGCACCACCCGCGACCCGGCCACCCCGTACGCCTGGGCGCAGTCCCTGGCCGGCCAGTTGGAGACCGGCCGGCTGCTCACCTACGACGGCGACGGCCACACCGCCTACGGGCGGCGCAACACCTGCGTGGACGGCGCGGTCAACCGCTACCTGCTGGGCGGCGAGGCGCCGGCGGAGGGTACCCGCTGCGCCAAGTAGCGCCCCGGGCCGCGTGGCGCCGGGGGCGTGCGCCTTGTCCACCAGGTAAGACCCGTACCGGGCTGACGGTGCTGGCGGTTAGCATGAGGCGCCCCACGTGTCCCGCCGCACCGACAGGAGCCCCCGTGCTCGGAGTCAACGACCTGGCGACGTACGTCCTCGGCGCCCTGGTCATCGTCCTGCTGCCCGGCCCGAACTCGCTGTACGTCCTGTCCGTCGCCGCCCGCAGGGGCGTCCGCACCGGCTACCGGGCCGCCGCGGGCGTCTTCCTCGGCGACTTCACCCTCATCAGCCTCACCGCGCTCGGCGCCTCCTCGCTGCTGGAGGCCAACCCGGCGGTCTTCGCCGTGGTGAAGTTCGGCGGCGCCGCCTACCTGCTCTGGATCGGCGTCGGCATGATCCGGGCCGCCCGGGAACTCTGGCGCGAGCGGCGGGCCGCGGCCGAGGCGATCGACGCCGCCCCGGCCGCCGAGGCGCTGCCGGAGAGCACCGAGAACCCCTTCCGCCGGGCGCTGGTGATCAGCCTGCTCAACCCGAAGGCCATCCTCTTCCTGCTCTCCTTCTTCACCCAGTTCGTGGACCCGTCCTACGGCATGCCGGCGCTCTCCTTCGGCCTGCTCGGCGGCATCCTGCAGACCTTCAGCGTCCTCTACCTCTCCCTGCTGATCTTCGCCGGGACCACGCTCGCGACCGCCTTCCGCCGCCGCAAGCGCCTCTCCGCCGGGCTCACCAGCGGCGTCGCCCTGCTCTTCGCCGGCTTCGCCGCCAAGCTCGCGGTCTCCTCCGCCTGACCCCGAGCCGGCCGCGGTGCGGACCACCTCCGGAAACTGTGTAGACTGGCCCGCGTTGCCGATGCGATCCTCGACCCGTCGGGGAGCCCCGGCAACGGCGCCGCCTTAGCTCAGTTGGCCAGAGCAACGCACTCGTAATGCGTAGGTCGCGGGTTCGAATCCCGCAGGCGGCTCGGAAGAAAGCCCAGGTCACTCCCGAGTGATCTGGGCTTTCATCGTTGTCGGGTACGGCGCCCCAAGGCCGGTGGCGGGACGACTGCCGGGTGGTCAGCCGAAGACGCCCTGGCGCCAGTCGCGGAACGGCGCCAGGTCAGCCACGTCCGATCCGACGGCGTGGAGCGAGAACGCGAAGTCCTGCGCCAGCGCGGTGCACATGGCGAGGAACTCGCGGTGGGGGCAGGCCTCGGTGGGCGGAGAGGGGACCCAGTCGGTTCGGGAGATGCAGTCCACCAGAACCGTCTCGTCCTCGAACCGGAACACCAGGGAACGCTCGACCCCCTCCGGGTAGAGGTCGATCTCGAAGGCCGAGCGCTCTCGTACGGCGCGCAGCAGTTCCCGGAGGCTCTCCAGGAAGGCCGACGCGTCGTAGGACATGTCGAAGGCCCAGTCGTCCCTCCCGAAACCGCCGATGTGGAAGGAAGCATCCGTCTCGGCCAGGTCCGCGCAGCCGCGCATGACCAGGTAGACGTAGTCGTCCGGATCCTCGATCGGCTCCCTCTCGTCCAGGTATTCGTCGGGGAGCCGGTCGACGGTCGGTGCGGTGAAGGAGAAGTGGATCGCCACGGTATCGTCTTCCTGACTGGTTACGGGGAGCTTTTGCTCGTCGGATAGCCGCTCTTGATGAGCCCGGCCGGGTTCGGGACCACGATCGCGCGGAGCACGGGAACGAACGTACCGTCCGCCGAGACCTCGATGCCGAGGCCCTCGGGGATGTCGATGATGTACGCCTCGTTGGCCCGCGTCAGACCTGGGCGGTAATTGGCCCGCATCACTTCCGCAGCCTTCGCGTCGTCGAGCCACTTGCCCTGCGGCTTCCCCTTGTTCCGGGCGCGGTCGGCCATCTGCTGGACGGTCTTCTTCTGACCGTGGTCGCTGAACGAGTGCCCGAAGGTCTTGACGCTCTTGGGAGACCAGTTGATCTCCTTGTCCTGCTCCGGCTTGCGGTGCGGTGACAGGCCCAGCGGGTCGGCCCAGGTGTGGGGGTCGACGACGTAGGCGTCGGGATTGGGGGAGGGGAGCAGGCCGAGAGGGTCGGGACTGGTGTAGCGGGCTGTTTCGGGGTCGTAGTAACGGTTGAGGTTGTAGTGGAGACGCGTTTCGGGGTCGTAGTACTGGCCAGGGAAGCGGAGCGGGGTGTAGGTGGTGCTGTCGCCGGGCCAGGTGGTATGTCCCCACAGGGTCCGGGTCGTGCGCCAGGCGATGGTGTCGGTCTCGGGGTCGACCAGTTCGGTCGGGGTGCCGACCAGGTCGGTGACGATGGCGAAGAAACGCCGGTCGACGTCGTCCTGACCGGATGTGGTGATGGTCTCGGTCTGGGCCAGCGGGTGCAGGCCCTCGTGGTCCCAGCTGAGGGTGTGGGGGCCGGGGAGGTAGGGGGCGTGGGTGGTCTGCTCGGCGAGGGCGGCCCCGTCCCAGGCGAAGTCGGTCTGCTCCTCGACGGTGGTGCCGTCCGCCGCGAACTTCTGCTTGGCGGTGCGGCGGCCGAACGGGTCGTACAGGTACCGCCAGCGGGTGCCGTCGGGGGTGGTGACGTCGGTGAGGCGGTCCTCGGCGTCCCAGGTGTAGTGCCAGGTGTCCGGCTTCCTGGAAAGGCGGGTGACCTGGCGGAGCGTGGTGCGGCCGGCCCCGTCGTGCTCGTAACGGACTCGGCCGGCGCCGATGAGTTGGGTGCCGATGTAGGTACGGCTGCCGTGGGCGGCCGTACCTGCGCCGGTGGCGGGCCAGTCGGCGCCGGTGAGGTTGCCCGCCGGGTCGTAGGCGTAGGTCTCGGTCCACGCGGCGGAATGAACGGCGGTGACACGGCCAGCCGCGTCGTGTTCGAAGGTTCGTGCCCCGGAGAGGTCGTCATGGACGGCGGTGAGGCTGTTGTCGGGCCGGTATGCGTAGCTGCGCTGCCGGAGAACGGACCGGGGGGTGCGCAGAGTGTGTCCGGTGAGGCGGTGCCGGGCGTCCCAGGTGTTGGTGAGGGTGAGATGGCCCGCGATGGTGCGCTGTTGTTCGCGGCCCGCTGCGTCGTACGCGAAATCGATGCTGCCACCAGGTGTGGCCATGGAGACGGGTCTGCCGGCGGGGTCGTAGGTCCGCGTCGTCGTGCGGCCCGTCGGAGTGGCGCGGTGAGTGCGGCGGCCGAGGACGTCGTAGGCGTAGGTGGTGGTGCTTCCGTCGACCGTTTCGGTGAGGAGGTTGCCGCACGCGTCGTGGGTGCGGGTGACGGCGGCGTCCGGGTTGGTCGCGCGGCAGAGGTTGCCGGCGCTGTCGTAGGTGTAGGTGGTGGTGCGGCCTGCGGCGTCCTTGGCAATGAGGCGGTCGAGCAGGTCGTAGGTGTACTGGATGCGCTGGCCGAGCGGATTCGTGGTGCCGGTGGGGCGGCCTGCGGCGTCGATGTCGTACGTCAGCGTCCGGCCGTGGAAGTCGCGTTCGCCGATCAGGCGGCCGGCCGGGTCGTAGGTGTAGCTCCACTGCTGGCCGAGTGCGTTGGTGACGGCGACGAGCTGCATGTTGGCGTCGTGCGTGAACGCGAGGCGGGCGCCGTCGGGGGTGGTGCGGGCGGCGAGCGTTTCGAAGTGGGTGTACTCGTAGGCGGTGGTCTGCCCGAGCTGGTCGGTGTGGGTGAGGCAGTTCCCCTCACCGTCGTAGGTCCAGGTCTCGGTGGCGCCGTCGGAGGTGGTGCGCGAAGCCGGGTGGCCCTCGACGGTCCAGGTGGTGCGGATGGTGTTGCCGAGTGGGTCGGTGATGGTGGTGATACGGCCGAAGGCGTCCCGCTCGTAGCGGGTGGTGGCCCCGATGGGGTCAGTGACCTCGACGGGGAGACCTGCGAGGTTGCAACGGACGCTGGTGGTATGGCCGAGGGCATCGGTGACGGCGGTGAGGTGGCCGTTCTCGTCGTACGAGAAGAGGGTCGTGGCACCGAGCGGGTCGGTGAGCGAGGTGCGCAGACCGTTGTGGTCGTAGGTCTGCTGCCAGGTGGCGCTGCCGGGTTCGGTGACGGTCGCCGGGAGGCTGAGTTCGCCGTGGTAGGCGGCGGTGGACCGTTCGCCGTCGGGGCGGGTGATGCAGATGAGGTCGCCGGCGCCGTCGTAGTCGTAGCGGGTGGTGCGGCCGAGGGGGTCGGTCTCCGACAGGAGCCGGTCGTGCTCGTCGCGTTCGTAGCGGGTGGTGTGGCCGAGGGGGTCGGTGATCGCGGTGATCTGGGAGTGTTCGTTGACCTCGTAGGCGGTGGTGTGGCCGAGTGCGTTGGTCTCGGTGTGGACCTTGAGACCGGTGGCGGGGTCCGCCTCGCCGTAGCTGAAGCGGAAGCGCAGCGCGCCGTCGGTGCCGCCCTCGTCGACGACCCGGTCGTGCGCGTCGTAGGTGTAGACGTACTGGGAGTTGTTGCGGTCGGTCCAGGACAGGATGCGGCCGCTCGCGTCGTTGGCGAAGCGCATCGGCTTGCCGGAGGAGTTGTAGACGGACGCGAGGTGGCCGTCGGTGTAGCCGTAGCGCAGCAGCAGGGCGTCGTGGCCGTCCTCGCCGCCACCGGCCAGTCGCAGGGCGGTGATGCGGCCGGCGTCGACGGTGACCAGCAGTTGGTAGCCGCCGGAGTGGGTGATGGAGACGGGTACGCCATCGGCGTCGTAGGCGAGGTCGTAGTGGCGGCCGTGGCGGTCTCGGACCCGGGTGAGCAGGGCGATCTGCGCGCCGGGCAGGGTGGTGAAGGTGCGGGTCAGGCCGGCGGAGCGGTCGGTGAGGGTGTAGGTGCCGCTGTCCGGGTCGATGTCGAGATCGCGGCGGGCGCCGCCCGCGGAGGCCTGGACCGGGTCGCCGGGCTCGGGATGGGGGTAGGCCTGGGTGGTGCGGTCCGGGCAGAGGTGGACGACGCCCTCGTCGTCGATCTCCAGTCGTTCGTCGAAGGTGCAGACCCAGCGCGGGCCCATCCAGCGACCGGCGAGGTAGCCGGACTCGTAGTTGCGGGTGAACACCAGCGGCAGCGAACCGGGCAGGGAGGCGTCGTCCTGGTCGATGAACATCCGCCCGGTGGCCATGTCGACGGGCTCGCCGCCGCCGCACACCGCGTCCTCTCGCCGGCCCGCCTGCCGCGGATCCGCCACCTGGCGGCGCCCCTCGCCGCCGTGGGTGTCACCGCGTCCGCCCCGACCCCCGCCGCCGGAGCGCGGGTGCGGGACACCCTTGCCCTCGTGCCCGGCGAGGATCTTCTCCAGGTCCTTGGCGTGCTTCGCCTCGACCTCGCGGACGTTCTTGGCGACCGTGGTCAGGTTGTCGCCGGCCTGCTTGTACAGCTTGTGCACGGCCTTGCCGGCATCGTCGGCCAGCGTCTTGCCGAGCTTCTGCGCGCCGTGTTCGAGCGCCTTGACGATCCGGTTGCTCATTCGAAGCTCACCCCCGCGAGCTTGGACTGGAAGGCCTGCGCATGGCCGGCCACGGTCTCGGCGTGCTGGTGCATGGTGCGGGCGTGCGCCTCCAGCGCGTCCGGGTTGATCCGGAAGCCGGTGCCGCCCCCGCCTCCACCGCCGCCGGAGACACCGAGCGCCGACTCGGCGGTCTGGAACACCAGGCCCGACACCGCGCCCGCGACAACCCCCACCAGCGGGTCGATCGCGGCCTCGATCACCTGGCCGATGATGTAGTCCTCCAACTGCTGCTCCAGGAACTGCACCAGCTTGCGCCCCGCCAGCACCGTCGCCGCCGCAGCCGCCTCCGCCGCACCCAACGTGGCCACCGCCGCCGCCTGCTCCGCGATCAATGTCGCTGCCAGCACGACGAGTTCGGCGATCGCCTCCACCTTCATCGCCACGATCACGTCCGCCGCCACGTCCAGCGCCGTCGCCACCACCCGGCAGGCCTGCACCAACTCGTTCATGTGCGAGTCCGACAGCGACGCCCACTTCGCCAGCAGCGCCTCGTACGATGCACCCTCGTACGCCTCGGACAGCGCATGGACCGTCGCCGTCGACTCCCGGTGCGCCTCGTCCACCTTGTCGGTGAACTCCCGGACGTGGTCGGCGAACTCACGGACCTTGTCCTCGTTCACCGACGGCCAGCGGATCCCGATGAACGCCAGGAACGACTCCACCTCACCGGGCAACTCGATCGCCATGCTGTTCCTCCCCCGTCACGGCATGTGAACCTACGATCGCACAGCAGGACGACAGCGCCGATGCCGCGGGTTGCACGAACGCCGCCGCCCCCGGACCACCGGCGGGGCCGGCGGTCCGGGGGCGGACGGGACGAAGAGGGGATCAGGCGGCCAGGCGCTCCGCGGCGGCGTCGAGGCGGGCCAGCACGCGGTCGCGGCCGAGCAGCTCCATCGACTCGAACAGCGGCAGGCCGACGGTGCGGCCGGTGACGGCCACCCGGATCGGGGCCTGGGCCTTGCCGAGCTTGAGGCCGTGCTCGGCGCCGACCTTCTCCAGGACGGTCTTGAGGTCCTCGGCCGTCCAGGCCGCCGAGGCGAGCTCCGCCCGGACGTCCCGCAGCAGCTCCGCGGCGCCCGCCTTCATCGCCTTCGCCCAGGACGCCTCGTCGGCGACCGGCTCGTCGAGGAAGAGGAAGTCCACCTGCGCGGTGATCTCCGACAGCACCGCGATCCGGGTCTGCGCGAGCGGCGCGACCTTCTCGAACACGGCGGCGTCGAAGGCCTCCGGCCGCCACGGCGCGTGCGGGGCGGCCAGCCACGGCGCGCAGGCCGCGGCGAACCGCTCCGCGCCCAGCGCCCGGATGTAGTCGCCGTTGAAGGCGGTCAGCTTCTTGATGTCGAAGAACGCCGAGGAGCTGTTGACGTTCTCCACGCGGAAGAGCTGCTGCAGCTCCTCGAACGGCAGGATCTCGCGGTCGTCGCCCGGCGCCCAGCCCAGCAGCATCAGGTAGTTGACCATCGCCTCGGGCAGGAAGCCCTCGGCCAGGTAGTCCTCCAGCGCCACCTTGTCGCGGCGCTTGGAGAGCTTCTGCCGCTTCTCGTTGACGATGACCGGCAGGTGCGCCCACACCGGGGGCTGCGCGCCGAGCGCCTCCCAGAGCAGCTGCTGCTTCGGGGTGTTGGAGAGGTGCTCCTCGCCGCGGATCACCTGGGTGACGCCCTCGTCGAGGTCGTCGACCACGTTGGCGAGCAGGAAGACCGGGGTGCCGTCGCCGCGGGCGATGACGAAGTCCTCGATGGCGCTGTTCGGGAAGGCCGGCTCGCCGCGGATCAGGTCCACGACCACGGTCTCGCCCTCGTCCGGGGTGCGGAAGCGCATCGCCCGGCCGGCCTCCCAGTCGAGGCCGCGCTCGCGGCAGAAGCCGTCGTAGCCCAACTGCTGCGAGCCGGTGCGCTCCTGGACCTGCTCGCGGGTGCAGTCGCAGAAGTAGGCCTTGCCGGCGGCGTGCAGCTGCCCGGCCGCCTCGCGGTGCCGGTCGGCGTTGTGCGACTGGAAGTAGGGGCCCTCGAAGGCCGGGTCGGACTCGTTGATGCCGATCGCCGAGAGGGCGTTGACGATCCCGTCGATCCACTCGGGCTTGTTGCGGGCCGCATCGGTGTCTTCGATGCGCAGGACGAAGGTGCCGCCGGACTGTCGCGCCACAGCCCAGTTGTAGAGGGCGGAACGAGCGCCGCCGACGTGGAACATGCCGGTCGGGGACGGTGCGAAACGGACGCGAACAGCGGGAGCAGACATGCCGCACAGCCTACCGATCCCGCACCCGCCCCTGCTCCGCCCGACCGCCGCCCCGAGGGCACGCACCCGCCGCCCCACCGCCCCCGCCCGGCCCGCCGCACGGCGCCGCACCACGGACGGCGTCCGGCCGCTCGTGGCCCGTCCTCTAGGATGGCGGGGTGACCGATGACACTCAGCAGGCCCCCGACCGCGGGCCGATCAGCCACCCCGAACTGCCGACCGCCTACGCCCCGGCCGAGGTAGAGGGCGTGCTGTACGAGCGCTGGGTGGAGCGGGGTTACTTCAGCGCCGACGCGAAGAGCGACAAGCCCGCCTACACCATCGTCATCCCGCCGCCGAACGTGACCGGTGCGCTGCACCTCGGCCACGCCTTCCAGCACACGCTGATGGACGCGCTGACCCGCCGCAAGCGGATGCTCGGCTTCGAGGCGCTGTGGCTGCCCGGTATGGACCACGCCGGCATCGCCACCCAGAACAAGGTCGAGCAGCAGCTCGCCGAGTCCGGCCTCTCCCGCCACGACCTGGGCCGCGAGGCCTTCGTCGAGAAGGTCTGGGAGTGGAAGGAGAACTACGGCGGCAAGATCCTCGGCCAGATGCGCCGCCTCGGCGACGGCGTCGACTGGTCGCGCGAGCGCTTCACCATGGACGAGGGCCTGTCGCAGGCCGTCCAGACCATCTTCAAGAAGCTCTTCGACGACGGCCTGATCTACCGCGCCGAGCGCATCATCAACTGGTGCCCGCGCTGCCTCACCGCGCTCTCCGACATCGAGGTCGAGCACAAGGACCGCGGCGGCGAGCTGGTCTCGATCCGCTACGGCGAGGGCGAGGACTCGGTGGTCGTCGCGACCACCCGCGCCGAGACGATGCTGGGCGACACCGCGGTCGCCGTCCACCCGGACGACGAGCGCTACAAGCACCTGGTCGGCCGGACCGTCAAGCTGCCGCTGACGGACCGCGAGATCCCGGTCGTCGCCGACGAGCACGTCGACCCGGAGTTCGGCACCGGCGCCGTCAAGGTGACCCCGGCGCACGACCCCAACGACTTCGCCATCGGCCAGCGCCACGGCCTGCCCAACGTGACCGTGATGGACGAGCGCGGTGTCATCACCGTGCACGGCCCCTTCCTCGGCCTGGACCGCTTCGAGGCCCGCTCGGCCGTGGTCGGCGCGCTCCGCGAGCAGGGCCGGATCGTCGCCGAGAAGCGCCCGTACGAGCACTCGGTCGGGCACTGCTCGCGCTGCCACACCGTGGTCGAGCCGCGGCTGTCGCTGCAGTGGTGGGTCAAGGTCGGCCCGCTGGCCCAGGCCGCCGGCGACGCGGTCCGCGACGGCCGGGTCGAGATCCACCCGAAGGAGCTGGAGCGCCGCTACTTCGACTGGGTCGACAACATGTACGACTGGTGCATCTCGCGCCAGCTCTGGTGGGGCCACCGGATCCCGGTCTGGTACGGCCCGGACGGCGAGGTCGTCTGCGTCGGACCGGACGAGCAGCCGCCGACCGGCGAGGGCTGGCACCAGGACCCGGACGTCCTGGACACCTGGTTCTCCTCCGGCCTGTGGCCGTTCTCCACGCTCGGCTGGCCGGAGAAGACCGCCGACCTCGAGAAGTTCTACCCGACCGACGTCCTGCTGACCGGCCACGACATCATCTTCTTCTGGGTCGCCCGGATGATGATGTTCGGCCTGTACGCGATGGACGGCCAGGCGCCGTTCAAGACGGTCGCCCTGACCGGTCTGGTCCGCGACGAGTTCGGCAAGAAGATGTCGAAGTCGTCCGGCACCGCCGTCGACCCGCTGGACTGGATGGACGCCTACGGTGCCGACGCCGTCCGCTTCACCCTGGCCCGCGGCGCCAACCCCGGCGCCGACGTGCCGATCGGCGAGGACTGGGTCAAGGGCTCCCGGAACTTCTGCAACAAGATCTGGAACGCCACCCGCTTCGCGCTGATGAACGGCGCCACCGTCGAGGGCCCGCTCCCGGCCGCCGAGGAGCTGACCTCGGTCGACCGCTGGATCCTCTCGCGCCTCAACGCGACCGTGGCCGAGGTCGACGCGCTGTACGACGACTACGAGTTCGCCAAGGTCTCGGACGCGCTCTACCACTTCGCGTGGGACGAGGTCTTCGACTGGTACGTCGAGCTCTCCAAGACCACCCTGGCCAAGGGCGGCCCGCAGGCCGACGCGGCCCGCCGGGTCCTCGGCGAGGTCCTGGACCTCACCCTGCGCCTGCTGCACCCGGTGGTCCCGTTCGTCACCGACACCCTGTGGACCACCCTCACCGGCGCGGAGTCGCTGGTGGTCACCGCGTGGCCGAAGGATTCCGGCTTCCGCGACGCGGAGGCCGAGGCCGAGGTCGCCACCCTGCAGCAGGTGGTCACCGAGGTCCGCCGGTTCCGCTCGGACCAGGGCCTGCAGCCCGCGCAGCGCGTCCCCGCGCAGCTCGAGCTGGCCGGCACCGTGCTCGGCGTCCACGAGGACGCGATCCGCTCGCTGCTGCGCCTGACCGAGCCGGGCGACGGCTTCGCCGCCACCGCCTCGCTGCCGGTCGCCGGTGCCACCGTCGCGCTGGACCTCTCCGGCACCATCGACGTGGCGGCCGAGCGCAAGCGCCTGCAGAAGGACCTCGCCGTCGCCGAGAAGGAGAAGGCGCAGACCACCGCCAAGCTCGGCAACGAGGCCTTCCTCGCGAAGGCCCCGGACGAGGTGGTCGCCAAGATCCGCGGTCGTCAGGAGGCCGCCGAGGCCGACATCGCCCGGATCACCGCCCAGCTGGCCGGCCTGCCGCAGGGCTGACCGGGCCGCCCGGCACGGACGACGGAGGGCCGCACCCGCGCGCGGGTGCGGCCCTCCGGCACGTCCGGCCGCTCGGCCCCTCGGGGTCCTCAGGCCACGGCCGGCCGCATCCGCCGGGCCAGCCACTTGCCGAGCTCCCAGAGCACCAGCAGTGCCAAGGGCGCCAGCAGCGCCCAGCCGAACTGCTGGACGCTGATCCGGGTGGTGCCCAGGATGCGGCGGAAGCCGTCCATCTGGGTGACCATCACGGCCAGCACGAACTCGCCGAGCGCGGCCCAGTTCATCTGCTTGCTGTCGAAGGTCGTGGTGCTGAACACCGAGGCCGTTTCGCTGCGGCACTCGAAGGCCGCGACGATCAGGCAGAGCGAGAAGGCGGTGAAGGCGATCGAGCTCCCCGTGTCCACGTCGCCGTAGCGCGACTCGCCGAGCTTGATCAGCGAGAGCAGGAAGACGGTGATGGCGAGGCCGCTCAGCCCCACGGTGACCATCACCGGCCGGGTCAGCACCGACTCCCCGCGCGGCCGCGGCGTCCGCTTCATCAGCCCGGGGCTCTCCTGGTCGAAGCCGAGCGCGAAGCCGAACGGCGCGTTCACCACGAAGTGGATCCACAGCACCTGGGGCGGCGGGAAGGGCTCGCCGCTCGCGATGTTGAGGATCGTCGCACCGAGGAAGGTCAGCACGAAGGTGACCAGCAGCAGGAGCACGAAGCGGATGTACTTGGTCAGGTTGTCGTAGAGCTTCCGGCCCTCCGCCACCGCGTAGACGATGGTGGCGAAGTTGTCGTCGGAGAGGATCATCCGGCTGGCGTTCTTCGCCACGTCGGTGCCGCTGCCCATGGCGATGCCGATGTCGGCGGCCTTGATCGCCGGCGCGTCGTTGACGCCGTCGCCGGTCATCGCGACGACGGCGCCCTTCTTCTTGAGCGTGTTCGCCAGCAGCACCTTGTGCTCGGGCGCGACCCGGCCCACCACCCCGATGGTGTCGATCCGCTCCATCTGCTCCTGCTCGGACAGGGCCGCGAAGTCGGCGCCGAGCACGGCCTCGCCCTCGATGCCGAGCTGCCGGGCGATGGCGGCGCCCGTGGTGACGTCGTCGCCGGTCACCATCCGGACCCGGATGTGGGCGGCCTGCGCCTCGGCGACCGCCGCCTTGGACTCCTCGCGCGGCGGGTCCACCATGCCGACCAGGCTGGTCATCTGCAGCTCGGTGACCAGGGCGAGCAGGTCGCCGCCGGGATCGAAGTGCGCCGGGTCGATGTCGCGGACGGCGGCGGCCATCACCCGGCGGCCCTCGCCGCCCATCCGCTCGGTGGCCGCGACGGCCCGCCGGGCGAGCTCGCCGTCCCAGGGGACGGTGGTGCCGGCCGAGAGCGCCGTGGCGGCCCGGTCCATCACCGCCGGGGCGGCCCCCTTGACGAAGCAGCGGACGACCGGCCGGCCCATGGCGTCCACCGCCGAGTTGAAGGTGGCCATCAGCTTGTAGCCGGGGTCGAAGGGCAGCGTGGCGAGCCGCGGGTAGCGCTCCCGGGTCGCCTCGACGTCCAGGCCGGCCTTGTGGCCGAGCACGAGCAGGGCGCCCTCGGTGGGGTCGCCGACCACCCGGCCGTCCACCAGCTTGGCGTCGCTGGCGACCAGGTACGGCAGCACCGCGTCCTCGACGCCGGCCGAGGTGCCCGCGGCGTGGTGGATCCGGCCCTCCAGGCCGTAGCCGGTCCCGGAGACGGTGTAGCGGTCGGTCGGGCTGACCACCTCCACGGCCGTCATCTGGTTCATCGTCAGGGTGCCGGTCTTGTCGGAGTTGATCGCCGAGGTGAAGCCCAGGGTCTCGACCGAGGGCAGCTCCTTCACGATCGCGTGGCGCTTCGCCAGGTTGAGGCTGCCGACGGAGAGGATCACCTGGGAGACGGTCGGCAACGCCTCCGGGATGGCCGCGATGGCCAGCGAGACCGCGCTGACGAAGAGGGCGTCCCAGGCCTGGTCGCGGCTGCGGCCGAGCGCGAACATCACGATCATGGTCAGGCCGGCCGCGCCGGCGATCCACAGGGTGAGGGTGTTGAGCTCCCGGTCGAGCGGGGACTGCTCCTTCTCGGTGGCCGAGAGCAGGCCGGAGATCTTGCCGAGCTCGGTGCCGGAACCGGTGCCGGTGACGACCAGCAGCCCGCTGCCGTGCGTCACCGGGGTGTTCATGAACGCCATGTTCGACTGCTCGCCGGGCGCCAGCCGTTCGCCGGTCAGCGTGCCCGCGTCCTTGGCGGCCGGGACGCTCTCGCCGGTGAGCGCCGACTCGTCGATCTGCAGCGCGCTCGCCTCGACGATCCGTCCGTCCGCGGGGACCTGGTCGCCCGCCGAGATCAGCACGACGTCCCCGACGACCAGCTGCTCGGCGGGGATCTCCGACTCGGTGCCGTCCCGGCGGACCCGCGCGGTGGCCTTCATCATCGACTTCAGCGCGTTCATCGCGCTCTCGGCCTTGCCCTCCTGGCGCAGGCCGACCACGGCGTTCAGCAGGGTCAGCAGGACCAGCAGGATGCCGGTGCTCCACTGCTTGATGGCCAGCGAGACCACCGCGGCGGCCACCAGGATGATCTGCATGTAGCTGCGGTACTCGTCGAGGAACCGCCGCCAGGTCGGCTTCGGCTTCTCCTCGGGAAGCGCGTTCGGGCCGTCCGCGGCGAGCCGCTCGGCCGCCCGGGCGGCGCTCAGGCCGACGGCCGGATCGACGCCGAAGGCGGCCAGCACCTCCGTCGGCGGCCGCGTGTACCAGCTCGGTGCGGGCGCAGCCGCCGCCGGGTCAGCCTGCTGGGTCATCGGCTCCCCTTCTTCTTCCGCTTCTCGCCCTTCCCGTGCTCCGCCTCGTACGGGTCGGCCTCGGCGCCGGGCGGGGCCTCGGCCTCCAGGTCGCGCCGGACGAGGCGCAGCTGCTTGCGGGCCTCGGCGTCGACCGTCGGGTACTGCGGGTCGATCCCGGCCAGGGTGTGCACCAGGACGGCCGCCGCGCAGATCCGCGCGAACCACTTGCGGTCGGCCGGCACCACGTACCAGGGCGCCCACTCGGTGCTGGTCGCGGAGAGCATCTCGGAGAAGGCCAGCTGGTAGTCGTCCCAGAAGCGGCGCTCCCGGACGTCGGCCGCGGAGAACTTCCAGTTCTTCTCCGGCAGGTCGATCCGCTTCAGGAAGCGGATCCGCTGCTCCTCGCGGGAGAGGTTGAGGAAGACCTTGACGACCTTGAAGCCGTTGTCGGTGAGGTGGCGCTCCCAGCGGTTGATGTCGCGGTAGCGGCGCCTCCAGACGTCCGGTCCGCGGGCGGCCTCGGGGAGCCGCTGCCGTTCCAGGTTCTCCGGGTGGACCCGGACGACGAGGACCTCCTCGTAGTGCGAGCGGTTGAAGATGCCGATCTCGCCGCGGCCGGGCAGCCGGAGGTTGTAGCGCCACAGGTAGTCGTGGTCGAGCTCCTCGGGGGAGGGCACCTTGAAGCTGCTGACCTTCACGCCCTGCGGGTTCACGCCGCTCATGACGTGGCGGATCGTGCCGTCCTTGCCGCCGGCGTCGAGCGCCTGGAGGCAGAGCAGTACGCCGTAGGTGTCCTGGGCGGCGAGCCGGTCCTGGTACTCGGCGAGCAGTTCGACGCCGGTGCGCAGCAGCTCTGCGCCGTCCCGCTTCTTGAGGTGGGCCCGGTAGCGGGGGTCGAAGTCGCGGGCGAGGTCGACCCTCGACCCGGGCTCCACACGGAGCGGCGCGATGAAGCGCGCGATGGCCTCGGCTCGGTCGTCCGCCATGCCCGGGCCCCCTTCCGCCGGCCCGCCTCGGCGGAGGCGGGAGTCACCTGCCACGCTCCGCCCGGGGTCCGGGTGCGGCAATCGGAGTACGGCCGTTCGGGCCGGGTCAGGCGGGGTCGTGGCCGGGGGAGGTCCGGGCGGCGCGGGCCAGCAGCAGGGCGGCGGCCAGACCGCCGGCGAGGACGGCGGCGGCGCCGACCAGCTGGGCGGTGCGGGAGGCCTCGGTGAAGGCGTCGAGGACGGCGGCGCGGTCCGCCTCGGTGCGGGCCGCGGCGAGGGCGGCCGGTACGGAGGCCGCGGCCGGCAGGACGGCCGCCAGCCGGGCGTTCATCACGGCGCCGAGCGCGGCCACCCCGAGGCTGCTGCCGGCCTCGGCCATCGCACCGTCGACGCCGGCGCCGGCTCCGGCCCGGTCCGGCGGGATCGCACCCACCACGGCCTCGACGACGGCCGGGTTGGCGACCGCGCAGCCGGCGCCCATGAGCACCAGCCCGGCGAGCAGCGGCCCGTAGCCGCCGGCGGCGAACGCGGCGGTGCAGAAGCCGGCGGCGAGCACCGTCGTGCCGAGGGCGATGGAGCGGGGCGTCCCGAGCCGGGCGATCAGCCGGGCGGTGAGGCCGGTGAAGTTGAGCGCGACGACGGTGAGCGCGAACGGCGCCGTCCGCAGGCCGGCCTCCAGCGGCGGGTAGCCGCGGACGAACTGCAGCTGCTGGGTGAGCAGGAAGAGCCCGCCGGCGCTGCCGAAGGTGATCAGCACGACGCCGGTGACCGCCCCGGTGAACCGCCGGTCGCGGAAGAACGCCGGGTCGAGCATCGGGTGGGCCGTCCGCCGCTCCCAGTGGGCGAAGGCGGCTAGCAGCAGCAGGCCGGCCGGGGCGGGCAGCAGCACGTGGGCGGAGGCCCAGCCGTGCTCGGGCCCGGAGACGACGGCGTAGACCACCGCGGTCGTGCCGGCCGTGGAGAGCAGGGCGCCGGGCAGGTCGGGCGGGCCGCCGCCGGGGGCGCGGGACTCGGGGACGAGCAGCCGGGCGGCCGCCAGCCCGAGCAGCACCACCGGGACGTTGACCAGGAAGAGCGCGCCCCACGCGAAGTGCGCCAGCAGCAGGCCGCCGACCGGCGGGCCGGCCGCGAAGCCGAGCGCGCTGACGGCGCTCCACGCGGCGATCGCCCGGGTGCGCTCCTCGGCGTCGAAGAGCTGCATCACCACGGCGAGCGTGCTGGTCATCAGCAGGGCGCCGCCCACCCCCATACCGGCCCGGGCGGCGATCAACTGCCCGGTGGTGCTGGAGAGCCCGGCGGCGAGCGAGCCGAGGCCGAAGAGGGCGAGCCCGGTGAGCAGCAGCCGCCGCCGGCCGTACCGGTCGGCGGCGGCGCCCGCGGCGAGCACCAGCCCGGCCTGGACGAGGGAGTAGGCGTTGACGATCCACTGGACGCCGGCGGTGTCCGCGCCGAGCTCCCGGCCGAGGGTGGGGACGGCCACGTTCAGCACGGTGTTGTCGAGCACCACGACGAGCTGGGCGAGGCAGATCACCGCGAGGGCCGGCCACCGGCCGGGCAGCCGGGCCCCGCGGGCGGACTCCACCGGCGCGGTGGCGGCGGTCACCGGGCCGCGGGGGCGAAGCGGGCGATCGGGTTGGCCAGGGTGCCGACCAGCTGCAGGGCGGCGGACGGGTCGGCCAGGTCGACCATCTGCCGGTTGTCGCGCAGCTGCAGCCGGTTGAGGCAGGACAGCGCGAACTCGGGCGCGAACGGGTCGTACCGGTCGAACCGGTCGGCGAGGTGCGGCACCGAGTCGCGGTAGTCGGCGACGCACTCGGCGACCGTCCGCCAGAAGCCGTCCTCGTCGAGCACGCCGTCCTCGGCGAGGGTCGCGGCAAGGTGGCGGAAGAAGCAGTCGAAGACGTCGGTGAAGATCGACAGCAGCTTCATGTCCTCGGGCACCGCGGCCCGGACGCGCCGGACGGCGGGCGGCAGCACCGCGTTCTCGTCCATGACGACGATCTCCTCGGCGATGTCCTTGAAGACCGCCCGCTGCACGGTGCCGCCGTCCATCACGAGGATCGTGTTCTCGCCGTGCGGCATGAACGCCAGGTCGTAGGCGTAGAAGCTGTGCAGCAGCGGGGTCAGGTAGGCGTCCAGGTAGCGTCGCAGCCACACCTCGGGGGCGAGGCCGGACCGCCCGATCAGGGCGGCGGCCAGCGAGCGGCCGGCCCGGTCGGTGTGCAGCAGGGCGGCCATCGTCATCAGCCGCTCCCCGGGGGCGAGGGAGGGCACGGGGCTCTCCCGCCAGAGCGCGGCGAGCATCTTGCGGTACGGCGAGTACCGGTCGGTGGCGGCCTCGTACTGGCGGTGCCGGTAGCCGATCGCGGCGTGCTCGCGGATGATCGTCAGGCCGGTGCCGCGCAGCACCTCGTCGTCGGCGATCAGCTCGGCCAGCCAGTCGTTGATGGCCGGGGTGGCCTCCATGTAGGCGGCCGAGAGGCCGCGCATGAAGCCCATGTTGAGCACCGAGATGGCCGTCTTCACGTAGTGCCGGGACGGGTCGGTGGTGTTGAAGAAGGTGCGGATGGACTGCTGGGCGAGGTACTCGTCGTCGCCCTCGCCGAGGCAGACCAGGCGCTGCTGGGCGACCTCGCCGGCGAAGGTCACCGACAGCTTGTTCCACCACTGCCAGGGGTGCACCGGCAGCAGGTGGTAGTCGGAGAGGGAGAGCCCGCGGGCGGCCATCGCGGCGGCGAACCGGGCCAGGGTGGCCGGATCCAGCTCCTGGCGGATCAGCGTGTCGTAGTCGGTGTCCGCGCAGGAGGTGAAGACCGAGTGGTCGCGGTGCGCGGCGAGCCAGACCAGCTTGACCGGGGCGGCGGCCTCCGGGGCGTACCGGTGGTACTCGTGCACGCCGAAGCCGATCCGGCCGTTGTTGGCGACGAAGCCGGGGTGGCCCTCGGTCATGCCGGTCTCGACGGTCTGGAAGTCGGCCTCGGCGAGCTCGTCGGCGCCGAGGGCCGGCCGGGAGAGCTTGTAGGCGGTGCCGGCCAGGGTGGAGGAGATCTCCTCCAGGTAGACCGGCAGCACCTCGTCGGTCAGGCCGAGCGCGCCGCGCAGTTCGATGCAGAAGTCCAGGGCGTCGAGCGGCAGTTCCTGCTCGCCGCGGTGCCGGGTGACGGACCCGTCCGGGATCTGCCAGTGGTCGAGGGCGCGCAGCCGGGCGGTGAAGCGGTACTCCACCGTGCCGTCGTCGCTGCGCACGGCGTACCGGCCGTCGGGCAGCCGCTCGGGGGCGAGCAGCCGCTCGTGCGAGAACTCGGCGAGCGCCTTGCGGACGAGCAGCCGGTTGGCCCGTGCCCAGGCGTCCGGCGTCAGGTGGGCGACGGCTCCGGCGGGCATCATGCGGCGGCTCCTGCGAGGGCGTGCTGGAACTGGGCGCGGGTGCAGACGCTGAGCAGGGCGTCCTTCTCCGGCTTGGCGATCGGGCCGACCACCTCGAAGCCGACGGCGGCGTTCAGGGCGTGGACGGCGGTGTTGCGGACGTCCGGCTCGACGACGACGCGGCGGGTGGCCGGGTCGTCGAAGAGGAAGGCCATCACGGTGGTGATGACGGCCCGGGTGAAGCCGTGCACCGGGGTGTCGGTGGGCGCGCACAGGAAGTGCATGCCGACGTCGCCGGGCTCGGCGTCGTGGAGGCCGACGAGTTCGAGCCGGGCCGGGTCGTAGCGTTCGGCCAGGAAGGCCGGCACGCCGTCGACCAGGCCGAGGAAGGCGTCGTGGTGCGGGTGTTCGGTGATCCGCCGGTACTCGGCGCGGACGTCGTCCTCGGTGGCGTCCTGCATCATCCAGAACGCGGCCTTGGGGTGGGTGACCCAGCCGTGCAGCAGTGCGGCGTCGGCGTCCGGGTCGAGCGGACGGACGGAGAACTCGCCGAGGCGGGCGTCGGTGCGGGTGAAGGGCGTCATGCGGGGGCGCCCTCCGGCGCGCCGAACTCCTGGAAGGCGATGGTCTTCTCGATCGGGTAGACCTCGCGGCCGGTCAGCTCGCGGACGATCCACGAGTTGCGGTACGGGCCCATGCCGAGGTCGGGGGAGGTGATGCTGTGGGTGTGGGTGCCGCCGTTCTGCAGGAAGATCCCGCGCCCGGTGGTGTCGATGCTGTAGTTGCGGGCGACGTCGAAGCGGCCGCGGCCGTCCCAGCGGATCCGGTCGTGCACTGGCTCCAGGAAGGCGGGCGGGGTGTACGCGTAGCCGGTGGCCAGCACCAGGCCCTCGGTGGTCAGCGAGAAGTCCCGCTGCTGCTCGGTGTGGTGCAGCCCGAGGGTGTAGGTGCCCAGCGTCTCGTCGTACGAGGCGCTGCGCAGCGCGGAGTTGGTGAGCAGCCTGGTCGGGACGGGGCCCTTGACGCTCTTCTGGTAGAGCAGGTCGTAGATGCCGTTGACCAGGTCGGCGTCGATGCCCTTGAAGAGGCCCTTCTGCTCGGACTCCAGGCGGTAGCGGGTCTCCTCCGGCAGGGCGTGGAAGTAGTCCACGTACTCGGGGGAGGTCATCTCCAGGGTGAGCTTGGTGTACTCCAGCGGGAAGAACCGCGGCGAGCGGGTCACCCAGTCGAGCCGGTAGCCGTGCACGTCCGTCTCGGCGAGCAGGTCGTAGTAGATCTCGGCGGCGCTCTGGCCGCTGCCCACGACGGTGATGCTGCGCTTCTTCTGCAGCGTCTGCTTGGCCTCCAGGTAGCCGGAGTTGTGCACCAGGTCGCCGCCGAGCCCGCGGCAGGGCCCGGGCAGGAAGGGCGGGGTGCCGGTGCCGAGCACCAGGTGCCGGGCGCGGTGCCGGACGGTTTCGCCGCCGGCCTCGGAGACGACGGTGTACAGGCCGTCGGCCTCGTCGTACTCGACCCGGGTGACGGTGTGTCCGAAGCGGACGCTGCGCAGCTTGGCGGCGGCCCAGCGGCAGTACTCGTTGTACTCGCTGCGCACCGGGTAGAACATCTCGCGGATGTAGAACGGGTACAGCCGGCCGCGCTCCTTCAGGTAGTTGAGGAAGGAGTACGGCGAGGTCGGGTCGGCGAGCGTCACCAGGTCGGCCATGAACGGCGTCTGCAGGGTGGCGAAGTCGAGCAGCATCCCGGGGTGCCAGTCGAAGTCAGGCTTGCTCTCCAGGAACACGCCGTCGAGGCCGTCGACCGGCTCGGTGAGGCAGGCGAGGCCCAGGTTGTAGGGACCCAGCCCGATCGCGACGAAGTCGTGGGTGGACATGCTTCTCCCGTGGTGCGGAGGGGGCGGGCGGGGATCAGACCGCGGTGGGGCAGAGCTCGGGGGCGACGGCGGTCCGGTCGTTGACGTACCGGCCGGCGTGCTCGGCGAGGAGGTCGAGGACGTGCGCGATGTCGTCCAGGGTGGTCTCCGGGTTGAGCAGGGTGAACTTCAGGTGGTGGCGGCCGTCGACCTTGGTGCCGGCGACGACGGCCTCGCCGGAGGCGGCGAGCGCCTCGCGGGCGTACAGGTTGGCCTCGTCGGCGAGGTCGCGGGACGGGCCGGCGGGCGGCAGCCAGCGGAAGACGACGGTGGACAGCTGCGACTTGGTGACGACCTCGAAGCGCGGGTCCTCGGTGAGTATCTCCCAGGCGGCGGCGGCGCGGTCGACGACCTCGTCGAACAGCAGGCCGACGGCCTCGGCGCCCATGGTGCGCAGGGTCAGCCAGAGCTTGAGGGCGTCGAAGCGCCGGGTGGTCTGGATGCTCTTGTCGACCTGGTTGGGGATCCGCCGCTCGGCCGTCCGGGCCGGGTTGAGGTAGTCCGCGTAGTAGGTGGCGTGCCGCAGCGCGGCCCGGTCGCGGACCAGCACGGCGGAGGAACTGACCGGCTGGAAGAAGGACTTGTGGTAGTCGACGGTGACCGAGTCGGCCCGCTCGATGCCGTCCAGCAGGTGCCTGCGGGTGGGGGAGACGAGCAGTCCGCAGCCGTAGGCGGCGTCCACGTGCATCCACACCCCGGCGGCGGCGCACAGGCCGGCGATCTCGGGCAGCGGGTCGATCGAGCCGAAGTCGGTGGTGCCGGCGGTGGCGACCACGGCCATCACGGTCAGGCCCTCGGCGGTGCAGCGGGCGAGCTCCCGGGCGAGCGCCTCGGGCTTCATCCGGCGGCCGCGGTCGGTCTCCACGGAGATCACCGCGTCCATGCCGAGGCCGAGCAGTTCCGCGGACTTCTTGACGCTGAAGTGGCTGGCCTCGGAGGCGATGATGCGCAGCTTCGGCAGCAGTTCGTGCTTGGCCGGCGGGGTGCCGGCGGCGGCCGCGAGGGCGGTGCAGGCCTCTTCGCGGGCGAGCAGCAGGGCCTGGAAGTTGGACTGGGTGCCGCCGCTGGTGAAGACGCCGTCGGCGTCCGGGCCGAGGCCGATCCGCTCGGCCGTCCAGTCGATCAGGCGGCGCTCGATGAGGGTGCCGCCGGCGCTCTGGTCCCAGGTGTCCAGCGAGGAGTTGACGGCGGTGAGGACGGCCTCGCCGAGCAGGGCGGGGATCACCACCGGGCAGTTGAGGTGGGCCAGGTAGCGGGGGTGGTGGAAGTAGACGGCGTCGCGGAGGTAGACGTCCTCCAGCTCGGCGAGCGCCTCGGCAAGGTCGCCGAGCGGGCGGTCGAGGTCGATGCCGGATATCTCCGGGGCGAGCCGGTCCGGGGTCGTCCCGGTGAAGGGACGGGTGGTGGTGGAGACCTTGGCGGCGACGGTCTCGACGCCGGCCCGCAGGGACTCCCGGTAGCGCTCCACCGTGCGGTCGTTGAACAGGTGTGATCTGGCGTCCTCCAGGGTGGCGGTGCTGCCTGCCGACGGCTCGACGGTGTGGCCCCGGAAACTCATGGTCAGTCCTCAACGGTCGCGGACGGGGAGTAGAACTTAGGTTAGCCTACCCTAAGTTCCATGCATGTGCGACGGCCCGCACCCCGGTGTCGGGGAACGGGCCGTCTCGAACGTGCGATTGACGGTGTGTCGAATCAGCCCTCGTCAGAAGACGTGCCGGACGCGGCCTCCAGGCGCAGCTGCTCCTCGGAGGCGCCGCGCCGCCAGTAGCCGGAGAAGGTCACCGCGGCGCGGTCCGTCCCGCGCTCGCCGACCAGGTGCCGGCGCAGCGCCCGGACGCTCCCGGACTCGCCCGCGATCCAGGCGTACGGGGTGCCCCCGGGCAGGTCGGCCGCGCGGACGGCCTCCACCAGCGGGGTCGCCCCGCTCTCCCGGACCAGCCAGGTGATCTCCACCTCCGGTCCGGCGGCCAGGTCCTGGATGTCCTGCGCGTACGGGACCTCGATCCAGACCCGGGCGCGGGTGGCCGGCGCCAGCGCCTCCAGGATGCCGCCGACCGCGGGCAGCGCCGTCTCGTCCGCGGCCAGCAGCACCCAGTCGGTGCCGGCCGGCGGCTGGAAGCAGACGCTGCGGTTGTCCTCGACCGCCGGGCCGAGCAGGACCACCCGGTCGCCCGGTGCGGCCTTCGCCGCCCAGGAGGCGGCCGGTCCGGCCGCACCGGGCACGTCGACCCCGTGCAGCACGAAGTCGACGTCCACCTCGTCCGGGTCACGGCGCTGCGCGCGGACGGTGTACGAGCGCATCACCGCCCGGACGTCCTCGCCGAGCGCCCGCCAGGCGGCGAACCAGCCCTCGCCCTCCTCGACCGGCAGCACCGGGGTGTCCTGCCCGGGGTGCGGCAGGAAGAGCGAGAAGCTCTGGTCCCGGCCGCCCGAGGCGAAGCCGGCCAGCTGCGCGCCGCCGAAGGTGACCCGCAGCATCGTCGGCCCGAGCCGGCGGGTGCGGACGACCCCGGCCTCGAAGAATCCGTACTGCGCCGCGATCGCGGAAGCGGTGGCCATGGCGGCGTCAGCTCACCTTCTTGGCGTTCCGGATCGCCTTGGCGAGGTTCTCCAGCAGCGGCGCGGCACCCGCGTACGAGAAGCGCGGCACGGCGTCCCACGGGGTGACCTGGCCGGCCTTGACGGCGGGCAGCCGGCCCCAGGCCGGCTTGGCGGCGAGGTCCTTGGGCTGCAGCGCGGTCGAGCGGTTGTCCAGCAGAATCAGGTCGGCGAGGAACTTGTCGGCGTTCTCCCAGCTGAGCGCCTCGAAGTAGTCGCCGGCCTCCAGCTTGGTCGGCACCACGATGTCGACGCCGAGCTCGGCGAAGTACATCAGGTCGGTGGAGACCTTCGGGTTGGAGACGTAGAAGATGTCCGCGCTGCCCGAACAGGCCATCACCTTGAGGCCGCCGGCGGCCTTGGCGGCCTGGCGCAGCTCCTCGGCGGCCTTCTCGAAGCGGGCCTTGGCGTCGGTGACCTTCTTCGCCTTCAGGTCCGCGCCGAGCGACTCGGCGAGCGCGGCGTACCGCTCGATCGGCTTGGTCATCGGGACGCGGGCGGTGGTGATCGCGACGCTCGGGGCGAGCCCCAGGATCTTGTCCTTGCTCTCGTCCGGCACGTACCAGAGCGCGTCCGGGTCGTACATGTGCGTCACCAGCAGCTCGGGCCGCAGCGCCGCGTACTTCTCGACGCCGAACTCGCCCCAGACGTTGCCGAGGATCTCGACCTTGTCGACCTTCAGGTCGCCGGCCGTCGGATCGGCCTTGCCGTCGGCGGTCTTCGTCTCGCCGAAGACGCCGACGATCCGCTCGTCCAGGCCGAAGTCCACCAGGGCGGCCGCGGTGCCGGTGTACGCCACGACCCGCTTCGGGGCGGACTTGGCGGTGACCTCCTTCTTGCGGTCGTCGGTGAACGACCAGGGGCCCGCACCGGCGGGCTTCACCGAAGAGCCCGAGGCGCCGTCGGATCCCGAACCGCCGCCACTGCCGCAGGCGGCCAGCACGGCACCGAGGGCGGTGGCGCCACCGGCGGCGAGCAGGCCGCGACGGGAGAGGTGAGCGGCAGTTCCGGAACGCGGCATGACGGTGTCTCTCTCGGTTCGAAGGAGGGCGCAGCGGTCGGCGCAGGCGGGGACCGGCAGCTGACCCGCAGCGGGACTTAGGTTAACCTAACCTAAGTCTTTGTCCAGAGGGGGTTCCGGAATCCGGTCCCCGCCAGCGCCGGAGCACCACCCGTGTCCCTCACCAAGCCGCCACCGGCCCAAGGGGGTTCGGCCGAACCCGCCGACCTCCGACGACGCCCGCCCGGCGCCCGCACCGCGCTGCGCGCCGCCGGACTCCTCGCCGCCCTCGCCGTCCTGATCGCCGTCCTGGCCTTGAGCATCGGCGTCGGCGCCAAGCAGCTCGCGCCCGCCGAGGTCTGGCACGGCCTCACCGACCCCGCCTCCGGCTCGTACACCGTCGTCCACGAGATGCGGCTGCCGCGGACCCTGCTCGGCCTGCTCGCCGGCACCGCGCTCGGCCTCGCCGGCGGCGTCATGCAGGCCCTCACCCGCAACCCGCTCGCCGACCCCGGCCTGCTCGGCATCAACGCCGGCGCCTCCGCCGCCGTCGTCTCCGCCGGCACCTTCCTCGGCATCGCCACCTTCGACGGCTACGTCTGGTTCGCCCTCGCCGGCACCGCCGCCGTCGCCGCCCTGGTCTACGCCGTCGGCGGCGGCCGCGGCGCCACCCCCGCCCGGCTCGCCCTCGCCGGCTCCGCCCTCAACGCCACCCTCTACAGCTACGTCAGCGCCCTGATGCTGCTGGACACCGGCGCCCTGGAGAAGATGCGCTTCTGGACGGTCGGCTCGCTCGCCGACGCCCAGGCCTCCACCGTGCTCAAGGTGCTGCCGTTCATCGCCACCGGCCTGCTGCTCGCCCTCGCCCTCGCCCGGCCGCTCAACGCCATGGCCCTCGGCGACGACTCGGCCCGCGCGCTGGGCGCCCGGCCCGAACTGATCCGCGCCGCCGCCATCGCCGCCGTGACCCTGCTCTGCGGCGCGGCCACCGCCGCCTGCGGCCCGATCGTCTTCGTCGGCCTGATGGTGCCGCACTTCGTCCGCGCCCTCACCAGCCCCGACCTGCGCTGGCTCTTCCCCTACTGCGCGGTCCTCGCCCCCGTCCTGCTGCTCGGCGCCGACGTGCTGGGCCGCGCCCTCGGCCGGCCCGGCGAACTCCAGGTCGGCATCGTCACCGCCGTCCTCGGCGGCCCCTTCTTCCTCTGGTTCGCACGTCGCGGAAAGGTGGCCCGGGCATGAGCACCCTCCGCATCGGCTCCGCCGTCTCCGTCCGCCACCGGCCCCGCGCCCTCGCCGTCGGAGCCTCGGCCGCCCTGCTCGCCCTCGCCGTCGGCGTCCTCGCCCTCGGCAGCGGCGACTACCCGATGAGCACCTCCGACGTGCTGCGCACCCTCACCGGCGGCGGCAGCCCCGCCGAGGACTTCGTCGTCAACGACCTGCGGCTGCCCCGCGTCGTCACCGCCCTGCTGGTCGGCGCCGCGCTCGCCCTGTCCGGCGCGCTGTTCCAGTCCCTCGTCCGCAACCCGCTCGGCAGCCCCGACATCCTCGGCTTCACCCAGGGCGCCGGCGCCGGCGCCCTGCTCGTCGTCCTCGCCGGCGGCAGCAGCCTCGCCCTGGCCGGCGGCGCGGTCGCCGGCGGCACCGCCACCGGCGCCGCGATCCACGCCCTCGCCTGGCGGCAGGGCGTCCAGGGCAGCCGGCTCGTCCTCGTCGGCATCGGCAGCGCCGCCATCCTCACCGGCATCAACGGCTACCTGCTGACCCGCACCCAGCTCATGGACGCCGCCCGCGCGATGCTCTGGCTCACCGGCAGCCTCGACGGCCGCGGCTGGCGCGACGCCGTCCCGCTGCTGATCGCCCTCGCCGTCCTCGGCCCCGCCGTGCTGCTCGGCTGCGGCCGCGCCCTGCGGATGCTGGAGATGGGCGACGACGCCGCCGGCGGCCTCGGCATCCGGGTCGAGCGCGTCCGCCTCGCCCTGCTCGTCTGCGCCGTCCTGCTCGCCTCGCTCGCCGCGGCCGCCGCAGGACCGGTCAACTTCGTCGCCCTCACCGCGCCCCAGCTGGCCAAGCGGCTCACCCGGGCGCCCGGCCCCAACCTGCTCGCCGCCACGTGCACCGGCGCAGCCCTGCTCGTCACCGCCGACTACGCCGCCCAGCACGCCTTCGCCGGCCACCAGCTGCCGGTCGGCGTGGTCACCGGCGTCCTCGGCGGCGGCTACCTCGTCTGGCTCCTCGCCACCGAGCGCAGGGCAGGCCGGATTTGAGCAGACAGCCCGCCCCCCGCAGCAGCACCACGCCCCGGAACGGAGAACCGACCATGGACAGCGGCGGAACGCGCCTCGCCGGCGCCGAGCTGACCCTCGCCTACGAGAAGCGCACCATCGCCGAGGGCCTGACCGTCGCCGTCCCCGACCGGTCGTTCACCGTCGTCGTCGGCCCCAACGCCTGCGGCAAGTCCACCCTGCTGCGCGCCCTCTCCCGCACCCTCAGGCCGGCCGCCGGCTCGGTGCTGCTCGACGGCCAGGACATCGCGACGATCCCGGCCCGCAAGGTCGCCCGCACCCTCGGCCTGCTGCCCCAGTCCTCCGTCGCCCCCGACGGCATCACCGTCGCCGAACTCGTCGCCCGCGGCCGCTACCCGCACCAGGGCCTGCTCCGCCAGTGGTCCGCCCGCGACGAGGAGGTCGTCACCGAGTCGATGGCCGCCACCGGCGTCGACACCCTCGCCGACCGGCTCGTCGACGAACTCTCCGGCGGCCAGCGCCAGCGCGTCTGGATCGCCATGGCACTCGCCCAGGAGACCCCGCTGCTCCTCCTCGACGAGCCCACCACCTACCTCGACATCGCCCACCAGATCGAGGTCCTCGACCTGTGCGCCCGGCTGCACGAGGAGCAGGGCCGCACCCTCGTCGCCGTGCTGCACGACCTCAACCACGCCGCCCGCTACGCCACCCACCTGATCGCCATGCGCGACGGCAAGGTCGTCGCCTCCGGGCCGCCCGCCGAGATCGTCACCGCCGACCTCGTCGAACAGGTCTTCACACTGCCCTGCCGGGTCATCGACTGCCCCGAGACCGGCACCCCGCTGGTCATCCCCGCCGCCCGCCGCAGCGCCGCCCGCCCCGAAGGGAACCGGGCATGACCGCCCGCACCTACCGCGACGCGTACGGCATCCCGCACCTGCGCGCCGACGACCCGCTCGAACTCGCCCGTGCCCAGGGCCGCAACGCCGCCGTCGACCGCGCCTGGCAGATCGAGGTCGAGCGGCACCGCGCCCGCGGCACCTCCGCCGCCTTCCTCGGCGCCGACGCCCTCGGCTGGGACGTCTTCGCCCGGCGGGCCCGGCTCGCCGACACCGCCCGCCGCTGTTACGAAGCCCTCGCCCCGGCGACCGCCGCATGGGTCCGCGCCTACGTCGACGGCGTCAACGACGGGCTCGCCGAACACGGCCACCGGGCCCCCGAGTTCGCCGCCGCCGGGACCACCCCCGGTCACTGGGAGCCGTGGACCCCGCTCTCCGTCTGGCTCTCCCACCACGTCCTGTTCGCCGGCTTCCCCACCAAGCTCTGGCGCGACCGGGTCGCCCGCGTCCTCGGCGAGGAGCACACCGAACTCTTCGCCACCGACGGCCCCGGCACCTCCGGCAGCAACGGCTGGCTGATCGCCGGCGAACGCACCGGCAGCGGCGCCGCCCTGATCGCCGGAGACCCGCACCGCTTCGTCGAGGACCCGGGCATCTACCAGCAGGTCCGGCTGGCCTGCCCGGAGTTCGACGTGATCGGCCTGGCCGTGCCCGGCGTCCCCGGCATCGGCCACTTCGGCCACACCGGCGGCGTCGCCTGGGCGATCACCAACGCCATGGCCGACTACCAGGACCTCTACCGGGAACGGCTGCGCCGCACCGGCGGCCCCGGCGGCCCCGGCGTCGAGGCGCTCGGCCCGGACGGCTGGCAGCCCGCCGCCGTCCACCGCGAGACGGTCGAGGTCGCCGGCGCCGGACCGGTGGAGGTCGAGATCGTCGAGACCGCCCGCGGACCGGTGATCACCGGCGGCGCCGACGGCGAAGGGGAGGCCCTCAGCCTCCGCTGCCTGCCGCGGGTCGACGCCGAACTCGGCTTCGACGCCCTGCCCGCCCTGCTGCGCGCCCGCACCGTCGACGACGTCGACCGCGCCTTCGACCACTGGATCGAGCCGGTCAACGTCGTCCAGGCCGCCGACACCGCGGGCGGCCTGCTGCACCGGGTCGCCGGCGCCGTCCCGGACCGGTCCCGCGCCAACAGCCTGCGGCCCGTCCCCGCCTGGGAGGCCGAGCACGCCTGGCGCGGCCGGCGCCCGATGCCGCGTGCCGAGGTGGACGGCACCGCGGTGATGGCCAATCAGCGTGGCCTCGCCGCCCCGCTCGGCGTGGAGTTCGCGCCGTCGCACCGGGCCGACCGGATCGCCGACCTGCTCGCCGCCCCGGTCGCCTGGACGGCGGCCGACATGGCGCTCGTCCACATGGACACCCACCTGGCCTCCGCCGCCCCGCTGCTCGACCTGCTCGCCGCCCTCGACGCCCTCAGCCCGGCCGCCGAGAAGCTCCGCGACCGGCTGCTGGCCTGGGACCGCCGGATGGCCGCCGACTCCACCGACGCCGCCCGGTTCGCCGAGCTGCGCTCCGCCGTCGTCCGCCGGTTCGCCGCCGAACCGGCGCTCGCCGGCCTCACCGGGCCCTCGCCGTACCCGGAGCCGTTCCTGCCCTGGCTGGCACTGCTGCCCAGGATCGCCTACGCGCTGGAGACCCTGCTGGCGGAGGACCGGCTGCCCGGCGTGGACCGCGCCGCACTGGTGCGGGCCGCCGCGGAGGAGACCGCCGCCGCCGAGGACACCGGGCGGACCTGGGGCGCCACCCACCGGCTGGCGCCCTGGCAGGCGCTGCCCGGCGCCGACGGCGGATCCGACGAGGACCGGCCGGGGCTGGCCGGCGACCACGACTGCGTGCTCTCCACCTCCAGCGTGCCCGGCTTCACCGACCGCAGCGCCCGCGGACCGGCGGCCCGGTACGTCTGGGACCTGGCCGACCGCGACAACAGCCGCTGGGTGGTGCCGTTCGGCGCCTCCGGGCTGCCCGGTCACCCGCACCGGCGCGACCAGCTGCCGCTGTGGCTGAGCGGCGGCCTCGCACCCGTCACCACCGACTGGACCCGCCTCGTCGAGGAGCCGTGATGACCGCCGACACCCCCGCCCGGGCGGCCCCGCCCGCGGACCGCCCGACGCTGCACGAGGAGCAGCTGCCCGTCCTGGGAGCCGTCCGGATCGTCGAACTGGATCCGGCCGCCGACGCCGGACTCGTCCACCGCTGGGTCACCGAACCGCGCGCCCGCTACTGGGTCATGCTCGACGCCGACCGCGAACAGGTCCGGCAGACCTACGAGTTCGTCGACTCGCTGACCACCCACCACGCCTTCCTCGCGCTGCGCGACGGCCGTCCGGCCGCGCTCTTCCAGAGCTACGAGCCCGAGCACGACCCGGTCGGCGAGTGCTACGACGTCCGGCCGGGCGACCACGGGATGCACCTGCTGATCGGCCCGGCGGACGGCCCCCCGCGGCACGGCGTCAGCCGGGCGCTGGTCGGCGTGTTCGTCCGCTTCCTGCTCACCGACCCGGGCCGCCGCCGGATCGTCGCCGAGCCCGACGCCCGCAACGACCGGGCGATCGCGCTGCTGCGGCGCTGCGGCTTCGAACCCGGCCCGGAGATCGACAAGCCGGAGAAGCGGGCCCGGCTGGTCTTCCTCGACCGGGAGGCCGCCGAACGGGCCTGACCCGTACTCAGACGGTCAGCACGATCTTGCCCCGGGTGCCGCGCGACTCGATCAGCGCGTGCGCCTTCGCGGCCTCCTCCAGCGGCAGCACGTCCTGCACGTGCGGGCGCAGCCGGCCCTGCTCCGCCAGCTCGGCCAGGGCCGCCAGCCCGGCGGCGTCCGGCGCGACGACCGGCCCGGTGAGGCGCCGTCCGGCCGCCGCGGCCGCTGCGGTGAGCTCCGGGTTGTTCCGCTCGATCAGGGTGATCAGCACGCCGTCCTCGGCCAGCAGCGGCAGCGAACGCCGCCCGTATCCGCCGACGCCGTCCAGGACCACGTCGAGCCCGCCCAGCCCGGCGGCGAAGTCGCCGGCCCGGTAGTCGATGACGCGGTCCGCCCCGAGCGAGCGGACGAAGTCGTGCTTGGCCGCGCTCGCCGTGGCCAGCACCTCCGCGCCGCGGGCCCTGGCGATCTGCACCGCGAGGTGGCCGACCCCGCCGCCCGCGCCGTGCACCAGCACCCGCATGCCCTCCCGCAGGCCGGCCGTGCCGACCAGCGCCTGCCAGGCGGTCAGGCCGGCCAGCGGCAGCGCGGCGGCCCGCACGTGGTCCAGGCCGGCCGGCTTGCGGACGAGGTGCCCGGCCGGCGCCGCGACGTACTCGGCGTAGGCGCCCGCCGGCCGCGGGAAGCACGGCATGCCGAAGACCTCGTCGCCGACCCGGAAGCGGGTGACGTCCGGGGCGACCTCCTCGACCACGCCCGAGACGTCCCAGCCGAGCACGAACGGCGGCTCGCCGAGCATCGGCAGCGCACCCGCCCGGACGTGGGCGTCCACCGGGTTGACCGAGGCGGCGTGCACCCGGACGAGCACCTCGCCGGGGCCGGCGACCGGGCGGGCGACCTCGGCCGGGACGAGGACGTCGGGGGTGCCGAAGGACTGCTGGACGACGGCGCGCAAGGGGTGCTCCTGGTGGCGGCGGGGGTGCGGCGGGGGTGCGGCGGGACGGTCCCGCCGATCGGTTCGGTGTCCACCGTAGGAAGCCTTCGAGAGACGACGAATGGCTGATCGACTCGATTCGATGTCCGATCGTCTCCACGGGGTGGTCGGGCGGATAGGCTCGCCGGGTGGACGTCCTCACCGACGCCGTCGCCTCCGTACGGACCGGCAACCCCGTCTCCGCCCGCACCGACTGCCGGGCGCCCTGGGGCCTGCGCTTCGCCGAGCAGGCCGGCGCCGGCTTCCACGTGGTGCTCGCGGGCACCTGCTGGCTGATCGAACCCGGCGGCGCCACCACCCGGCTCGGCCCCGGCGACGTCGTCTTCGTGCGCAGCGGCCGCGAGCACGTCCTCGCCGACGACCCCGGTTCCCCGGTCGTCGACTACCGGGCCGACCTCAGCTGGCCCCGGCCGCCGACGCCGGGCCCCGCCGATCCCGGCACCGGCCCGGTCACCACGATCCTCTGCGGCTCCTACCTCCTCGACCAGGAGCGCCCGCACCCGCTGGTCGCCACCCTGCCCCCGCTGATCCACCTGCCGGCCCGGCGCGGCCGCCACACCGCCCTCGCCTCCGCCGTCGACCTGCTCGCCGCCGAACTGGAGCGGCCCGGGCCCGGCTCCGACGGCATCGTCGCCCGGCTGATCGACCTGCTGCTGCTCTACATCCTGCGGACCTGGCTCGACGAACAGCCCGACGCCGCGGCGGCCGGCTGGGCCGCCGCCCTGCGCGACCCGGCGATCGCCCCCGCCCTGAAGGCGATCCACGCCGACCCCGGCGGCACCTGGACGGTCGAGAGCCTCGGTGCGGGCGTCGGCCTCTCCCGGGCCGCGTTCGCCCGCCGCTTCACCGCCCTGGTCGGCGAACCGCCGCTCGCCTACCTCACCCGCTGGCGGATGACCACCGCGGCCGGCCTGCTGAGGCACTCCGACACCCCGATCGCGGTGGTCGGCGACCGGGTCGGGTACCGCTCCGAATTCGCCTTCGCCAAGGCCTTCAAACGCGCGTACGGGCAACCGCCCGGCCAGTACCGGCGGCGGGCCCGCGAGGCCGCCTGACCCCTGCGCGGCGGCGCTCGGTCCGGTGCGTCCAACACGCCGAGGTCGGCCGAGGGGGCGCGGGCGGGCGGTCCGCGGCGGATACTGGCGCCATGGTCCAGAACCCAGAGAACCCGGAGTTCCCCGAAGACTACGACGAGGAGTCGCCGGCCGTCATGGAGGCGGAGGACGAGGAGCGGGAGGTGGCCGAGCGCCAGGGCGACGAACTGGAGCAACTGCGCGAGCGGCGGGCCCTCGGCGCGGACCAGGCCGACGACGGCGACGCCGTCGAGCAGTCCATCGTGGTCTCCCTCGACGAGGACGACTACCGGGACTGAGACGCGACCCTCAGGGACGGCGGTCGCCCCTGAACGACTCCCGCTGGTGGCTTCACAGGGCCCGGCGGCGCTGGAGCCAGGAGAAGGCGAGCCAGCCCGGGAGGACGGGCAGCAGGAAGACCAGCAGCCGGAAGAGCATCACCGCGGCGAACGCGCTTCCCTGGTCCATGCCGCCGGTGTGCGCCAGGCCCTCCGTGAGCAGACCCTCCACCACGCCCGCGCCGCCCGGCGTGGGCGCCGCGGAGCCGGCCGCGTTGCCGGCCAGGAACACCACCGCGACCGCGCTGAAGGACGGCCGGGCGCCGACCGCCAGTGCGCAGCAGTACAGGCAGGCCACGAAGGCCGTCGAGACCAGCAGTTGCCCGGCGATGCCGGCCGCCAGCTTGCCCGGCTGCTGCAGCAGGTCGAGCAGGCGCGGCAGCACCTCGGCCCGCAGCGGCCGCAGCAGGCCGACGATCCGCCGCCGCAGCCAGGGGACGGCGAGCGCGGACAGCAGGACGGCGGCGACCAGGCCGAGTCCGGCCGCGAGCCAGGCCGGGCTGGGCAGTTCGGTCTGCGGTCCGAGGCCCACCAGGGTGGTGAAGAAGGCGAGTTGCAGCATGTGCAGTGCCAGGCCGACCAGCTGGGAGGCGCCCACGCTGGAGAGCGCCTGTGCGGTGGGGATCCCGCTGGCCTGCAGGAACCGGGTGTTCAGTGCGATGCCGCCCACTCCGCCGGGCGACACCAGTTTGACGAAGGAGCCCGCCACTTGGGCGGCGAGCGCGCCGCGCGGGTCGAGCCGCTCCGGGACGAAGCCGATGAATCCGAGGGCCGCCGCGCCGTAGCTGGCGACGGCCGCCAGGACGGCCGCCGAGAGCCAGAACGGGTCGGCGTCGGCGACCGCGCGGAAGGAGTCGAGGCCGGAGCCGAACAGTGCCTGCAGCAGCAGGTACCCGCCGGCCATGCCGGCGGCGACGGTGGCGAGGGTGCGCGGCCGCAGCCGTTCCAGCCGGACGGGTTCCACCGGTGCCTGCGGGCGCAGCCGGAGCACTTCCGCGCGTATCGCGGCGGCCAGTTCGGGCTGTGCGGCGAGGGCGTCGCGGGTCGCGCGGGGCAGGGCGATCGGCTGCAGCAGCGGCAGCGCGGCGCCGATCGTGGCGGGTCCGATCACCGCGGCACCGGCGGCCACCGCCCGCTTCGGACCGGTCTTCAGGGCCAGCGCGGTGAGCATCCCGGCCACGTCGAGGCGCAGCAGGAGTTCGCCGGCCGCGATCTCGCCGTACGCGAGTTCGGTGAGCTGCACCGCGCCGTCCGGGCCGAGGCGGACGGTGTCGGGGCCGAGGGTGCGGTGGGCGATGCTGCGCCGGTGCAGCAGCCGCAGCTGCTGCCAGGCGTCGTGCAGCACCTCGTCGGTGACCTCGTCCGCGGGGACGTCGCCGAGCGGCCGGCCGGGCAGGTGGCGGTAGGCCACCAGGGCGGCGTCCGGGCCGAGTTCGGCGGCGGCGAGCGGCTCCGGGGTGCGTACCCCGGCGGCGAAGGCGGCGTGCGCCACCAGGGTCTGGTGCTCCAGTCCTTCGCGCAGCGAGCGCAGGCCGAGCGGCAGCGGTGCGGTGCGCAGCCGCAGCAGTTGCCAGACGTGCTGCGGCAGGCCGAGGGCGGCGGCGCGCCGGTCGAGCAGCCGGACGTCGAGGTCGGGCCGGTCCTGGTGCTGGGTCACCAGGTACCGGCAGGGGCCGGCCACCCGCACGGTGTTCGGGCGGGTCCCGGCGTTGCGCAGGGTCACCCAGAGCTGCAGTTCGGACGGCTCCCGGGTGGGTTCGCCGACGGACCAGGCGACCAGGTGCGCGGTGGTCCAGCCGACCAGCAGCGAGAGCAGCACCGACAGCGGGGTGGCGTAGCCGGTGAGCAGGCCGGACAGCCCGGCGGCGGTGAGGGTGGCGGCGAGCGAGGCGCGCCAGCGGGGCAGTCCGCCGGTGCCGACCGCGGTCATGAAGGCCAGGACGGGGGCCAGGTGCCCGTACACCGGGTCGGTGCGGCCGGGGCCCTCGGGGAAGGGGTGGGTGAGCGCGGTGAGCCCGCCGACCGCGAGGTCGAGGAGGAGCGAGACGGCGTAGGCGAGGACGGCGGCGAGCACCCCGTCGGCGACCTGCCGGCCGGCCCGGCGCAGCACCCGGCCGACGGCGAAGGCGAGCGGCACCAGCAGCAGGGCGGCGGCGCTGCATGCGGCCAGCAGCCGTACCGGGGGCCGGGGGAGCAGGCCGGTGCCCTCGACGACGTCGGCGTCCAGGCCGCCGGCGGTGCCCTGGGCGTACTGGGCGAGCAGCAGGAGCAGGCCGATCGCGGCGAGCCCGATCAGGGCGCGGATCAGCGCCGCGGGGTGCCGCACCCGGCGGTGACGCGGTGTCGCGGGCGCGGTCCGCAGTTCTCCTGCAGGGGTCAGCGTGGCCACGCGGCATGCTCCCACATCCCCCGGACGGGGGAGTGCGATGCCGGTCACGGGATCCGCCCGGTTGCCGGGCCGGGCCTGCGGAGGCACGTCGGGCGGGTGTCCGGGCCGGAGGTGCGGGGTCGGCGGGCGGGGGGTACAGGAAGGAGTTAAAACGCTAAAATCCGGACATAACACCCCGTGCGGTCGGCGTTCCCCGAGTCCCGCGGCCCCCGCGGGCGGCCCGGCTGCGGAAGGGAGGCCGACCATGGCCAAGCAGACCACCGGCAAGATGACCAAGCTCCGCCGCGGCACCCAGGACCTGCTCGAACGCCGCGGCATGGCCACCAACCCCGGCCCGCTCGCCCCGCAGCTGCACACCGACACCGCCTCCGCCGCCCGCAGCGGGCCGTACTTCGGGGACGCGGTGTTCAGCCACGGCGGGCGCCGCTCCGACACGACGGCGGGGCCGATGGCCGGCGTCGCCCACCACGTCGAACTGCCGGGCCACCGGCACCGCGGTGCGGAGAAGCACTCCGCGCACTGAGACGGCCCCCGCCCGCACCCGGCCGCGCCCCGCCGGAGCCGACGGGGCGCGGCCGTGTGCGTCCGTGCGGAAGAGTGGGGCCCGCGCCGCCGCCCGGCGGCCGTCCCCGACGCGGAGGAGCACCACATGTCCGACAGCCCCCTGCTGCAGACCCGTGAGGAGTGGCTCGCCTCGTTGACCAGGGTGTACGCGGCCGCCGGCTGCCTGATCACCGACCCGCAGGGCCGGGCGCTGATCGTCAAGGCCGGCTACCGCGAGCACTGGCAGTTCGTCGGCGGGACGGTCGACCCCGGCGAGAACCCGCAGCAGTGCGCCACCCGCGAACTGCACGAGGAGACCGGCATCGAGAAGGAGGCCGGTGAGCTGCTGGCCGTCGCCTGGACCAACCCCTCGGGCGAACTCGACCACCCCGCCTGCCACTTCCTCTTCGACCTGGGCACCCTGCCGGCCGACACCCCGATCACCCTGCCCGCGGGCGAACTCGACGACCACCGCTGGGCGGAGGTCGACGAGGCGCTCGAACTCCTCGGCCCGGCCCGCTCGCTGCGCCTGTCGGCGGGCCTCGCCGCCCGCGCCGACGGCCGCACCCGGGTCGTCACCAGCCCGGTCAGTGGCCTCTGAGCGGCGGCCGCCGCCTCACAGGACGAGCTTGAAGCCGTCGTGGCTGCGCTCGAACCCCAGTGAGGCGTAGAAGCGGTGCGCCTCGGTCCGCCGCTTGTTGCTGGTCAACTGCACGAGGGAGCAGCCCTGTTCGCGGGCCCGGTCGATCGCCCGGGCCAGCAGCAGCCGGCCCAGCCCGCCGCCGCGCCGGTCGGCCCGGATCCGGACGGCCTCGATCAGCGCCCGCTCCGCCCCGCCCCGGCCGAGGCCGGGGATGCGGGTCAGCTGCAGGCAGCCGAGCACCGTGCCGTCGCCCTCGTCGAGCACCAGCAGTTCGTTGCGCGGATCCGCCTCGATGGCGGCGAAGGCCGCCTCGTACGCTGCACCGACCCGCACCGACGCCGGATCGGTGACGGCGGACTCGTCGGCGAGCAGGGCGAGCACGGCAGGCAGGTCGCCGCGGACGGCGGTACGGACGATCACACGGGGGAGTCTGACAGATGGAGATCGTGGAGTACCCGGAGGCCGAGGTGCCGGCCCGGCTCCGGGCCCAGGTGTGGGCCCTGCAGGAGCGCGTCTGGCCCACCGGGGCGCCCGACCCGGGGGTGAGCCACGACCCGGCGCTCGACCCGCGGAGCATGCTGCTGGTCGACGGGCCGCGGGTGGTGGCCGCGCTCGACCTGCTCGGCAAGGACCTCCGGCACGGCGGCGAGGTGTTCGCGGCCCGGGGCCTGTCCGCGGTGGTCACCGACCCGGCCCGCCGGGGCCGCGGCCACGGGCTGGCCCTCGTCACGGCGGCCCGCGCGCGGATCGCCGCGCTCGGCGCCGACCTCGGCCTGTTCACCTGCGACCGGCCGCTGCAGGGGTTCTACGAGCGGGCCGGCTGGGAGGTGCTGCCCGGGGCCGTCCTGGTCGGCGGAACGGCCGAGGAGCCCTTCCCGAGCGACCGGCCCGGCTTCGACAAGGTCGTCCTCGCCGGGTTCTTCTCCGCGCACGGCCGGGCCCGCCGGCCCGGCTTCGACGGCGCCCGGATCGCGCTCCACCCGGGCACCGTCGACCGCCTCTGGTAGCGGGCCCGGCCCGGGTGCGTCAGGCCAGCAGGCGGGCCCGGACCGCCGCCGTGTCGGCCGCCGGCAGGAAGACGGCCGGCTCGAACTCGGCGATCGTCTCCAGCAGGGCCGCCTCGGCCGTGGTGCCGGCCCGGTCCAGCACCGCCTCGATCGCGGCGGTCTCGTCGGGCCGGCCCAGCATCGCCCAGAGCGGGCGCAGGTTCCCGGCGCTCAGCAGGTAGTCGTCGACGATCGCGTCGGCCGCGACCCCGGCCACGGCGAGCAGCACCAGTGCGGCGAGCCCGGTGCGGTCGCGGCCCGCGCCGCAGTGCACCACCACCCCGCCCGGCGCCGCCCGGCCGACCGCGGCCACCACCTCGGCCACCGCCCGGGGGCAGTGGTCCAGGTACGGCCGGAAGGCCAGCGGGGTGCCGTCCAGGCCGCCGAACCGGGCCCACCACTCCGGTCCGGCCAGCTCGTCCAGCGGCACCCGGACCAGCTCGATGCCGTCCGGGCGCTGCAGCAGCGGCCGGTACTCCTCCTCGTTGCGCAGGTCGATCACGGTGCGGATGCCGTACGCCTGCAGCGCGGCCCAGCCCTCGGCGGTCAGCCGGTCCAGGTTGTCGGCGCGGACGACGGCCCCGTGCCGCGTCCGTCGGCCGTCCCGGGTGGGCAGCCCGCCGAGCTCGCGCACATTGAGGCAGCCGTCCCACACCAGGCGCCGGTCGTCCGTCATGTCCCGTTCCCCCCAAGCCGTTGCGGGGCCCCTGCGGATCCCCCTCGGAACAGACTCCCGGGGGTGCGCCGATGGTTCCCCGGACGCCGCCCGGCGGCGGCTCCGGCCGGCTCAGCCGCCGAAGGACCAGAGGGGCCGGCCGGCCGTGTCGCGGCAGCCGACGGAGCCGAAGCGGGTGTCGCCGACCGAGAGGAAGCCGGTGGCGGCGCCGCGGAGCACCTCGCGGGCGACCGGGTCCGCAGGCGACCAGTCGCCGTACAGCCGCAGCACCCGGTCGGCCAGCTCCGTCCGGCGGATCGGGGCGACGTCGGCGAGCCGCAGCGCGGCGTTGACGTCCACCAGCTCCTCGGGGCCCAGGTAGCGCTCCGTCCCGCCGGAGGCCGCCTCCAGGCGCCGGAGCAGTTCGGGCAGCCCGTAGTGGCGGACGGCCGCCACGGTGTCCTGGACGGCGACCGCCCAGCGCGGGCCGGGGGTGATCTGCCACCACACGTCCCCGCCGACCGGCAGCAGCCGGCCGATCCGGGTGTGCCAGGACTCCAGGCCGGTGACCGCGTTCGGGTCCGGCCGCACCGCCCGCCCGGGCCGGTCGGCCGCCCAGGCGGACTTGCGGGTGAGCCCCAGGTTCACCGTGTAGCGGACGACGCGGTCGTCGGCGGTGCCGAGCTCGACGCCGAGCAGCGCCCAGTGCTCCTCGTCGGGCAGGGCGAAGGTGTGCCGCCAGCCGGTGAAGCCCATGGCGCGCAGGGCGGGCGCGAGGTGGTCGCGCATGCCCTCCGCGAAGAGCGTCCGGGCAGTGGTCATCACGGTGTCCTGGGGGTAGGCGGGGTCCGGGGGTGGGCGGAACCGGGCGGGCCGCGAGGGGTGGAGCGACCCGGTCCAACGTATGCCCCGGTCACCTCTGACGGCTGCGGACGAATGACAGCTGCTGCCAGGAC
This sequence comes from Kitasatospora sp. NPDC093679, assembly GCF_040683455.1. Taxonomy (NCBI): domain Bacteria; kingdom Bacillati; phylum Actinomycetota; class Actinomycetes; order Kitasatosporales; family Streptomycetaceae; genus Kitasatospora; species Kitasatospora sp. NPDC093679. Next base: position 20,393 of record NZ_JBFBDW010000008.1, on the reverse strand, counting down.
ATTGGTCCTACCCGCCCCGGACCTCGGGCCCGCACAGCGGACCTCGCCCTTCGGCCCACGGCCGCGCCGGGATGGCGCATGATGTGGCGGGTGCACAGTGCAGACCACCACGGGCCGGGCGTCGGCGACCCGGCGGGCCACACCACCAGCCCGGACCACCCGCCGGACCGCGGCCCGGACCTCACTGCGGCCGTGGCGGCCGCCCGGAACGGGGACGAGCAGGCCTTCCGCCAGCTGTTCAGAGCCGTCCAGCCCGGAATGCTGCGTTACCTGAGAGTGCTGGTGGGCGGCAGACCCGAGGACGCCGAGGACATCGCCTCCGAGACCTGGCTGCAGGTCGCCCGCGACCTCGCCGGATTCCAGGGGGACTCGGACGGCTTCCGCGGCTGGGTGGCCACCATCGCCCGCAACCGCGCCATGGACCACCTGCGCCGCCAGCGCCGCCGCCCGGTCGCCGACCTGCCCGTCGAGCACCTGCTCGACCTCGCGGCCGCCGAGGACACCGCGCACAGCGCCATCGCCACCGTCACCACCGGGGACGCGCTCGCCCTGATATCCCGGCTGCCCCGGGACCAGGCCGAGGCCGTCCTGCTGCGCGTGCTGCTCCAGCTCGACGCGGAGAGCGCCGCCAGGGTGCTCGGCAAGCGCTCCGGCAGCGTCCGGATGGCCGCCCACCGCGGGCTGAAGCGGCTGGCCAAGCTGCTCGACCAGACCGGCGGACCGGCCGCCGGACTGCCCCGGCAGCAGCCCGCCGAAAAAAATTCCGCGCAGGGTGTGACACGCGCGCGGACCGCGACGCTGAAGGACATGAGATGAGCAAGAACCGATCCCACCGGATCGACCGGGACACCGCCGAGCAGCTGCTCGGCGGCGCCGCGGTCGGCTCGGAGGCCGGTCCGGCCTCCCTCACCGGTCATGCGGCCCTCGCCGGGCTGCTCGCCGCCGCGGCAGCCCCACCCGCCGACGGCGCACTGCCCGGGGAGGAACAGGCCGTGGCCGCCTTCCGGGAGGCTCGTCGCACACCTGCACCGCAACCCGGGAGAGCGACCATGGCGGACCACGCGCGAAGGAGGACCTTCACGCTGAAGGCACTCGTCGCGGCGTTCGCCGTGACCGCCGTCGGCGGCGTCGCCGTCGCCGCGGGCACCGGCAACCTGCCGCAGGCCCTCGGCGGCAGCCCGGCCAAGGGGCACGCCCCCGCCGCTCCGGACGCCTCCCCGACCGACCCGGCCTCCGCCTCCGGCGGCGGCACCCCGAGCGGGCGTCCGACCCCGTCCGGCAGCACGGGCCGCACCGACGCGGCCGGCTCCCCGTCGGCCGGTTCCCAAGTGGGGGGCTCCGCCTCGGCGGCCTCCGCGCTGCCCGACCTCACGGCGCTCTGCCAGGTCTGGACGGACCGCTCGCGCAGCGGCACCAAGCAGCGCGACCTGCTGGCCGAGCCACGGATGGCACCACTGGTCGCGGCGGCCGGCGGCGCCGCCAAGGTCGACGCGTACTGCAAGTCCGGCAAGGGCCGGACCGCCACGGCGAGCCCGTCCGCGACCACCGGTACGGGGCACGACGGCGGCCAGCCGAGCGCCTCGCCGACCAAGGCGGAGCGGACCCCGACCCGCACCGCCGCCCAGAACCTCACCGACACCGCCGACAAGGCCGGTACCGCGGTGAGGTGACGCCACAGACTCCGGACGGCCGGCGGGCACACCCCCCCCGGGCTCGGCGGCCGTCCGGTGACCGCACCACCCCGAAGACTCCGGGGGGTCGGTGGGTTCCCCCGTGCCCACCGCCTCCCCGGGAACCGCTCCGGACGGGCGCAGGAACTCCCCCGGGTCCTTGCGCCCGTCCGGATCCGCCCCGACGGGCGCCCCGGAACCCCGGGCGGGCGGTGGATTCCCCCGTGTCCACCGCCCGCCCGGCCGTGCCGGGCCCGGGGGCGACGATTGGAGCACCCGTGACCGAGGACACGCTGCGGATCCCCCGCGTGACGGCGCCGCCACCGGACGCCCCGGTGTTCGTGGACGGCAGCGGGCGCCGCCGGCGGCTGGTCCGCCGGGCCGGCTGGCTGCTCACCGTGCCCGCCGTCGGCTACCTCGGCCTGCTGGCCTCCAGCCTGGTCGGCGGCCCCGTCCTGGACGCCCCCTTCCTGCCGGCCCTGCCCGCGCACACCGCGACCCCGGCGGCCACCGTGCCCGCCGAGTCCCCCGTACCGGCCGCAGCGGGCTCCGAACCGGCGTCCGGCCCCACCGGTGCGGCCGGACCGGTGGGCACCCGCAGCACCGCGACCACCCGGCCGGCGGCGCCCGCCACCCGCACCGCGGCGTCCGCCACCCCGCAGCCGACCGCCACGGCAACCACCGTGCCGAGCCCGACCCACGGTCGCTCCACCGCACAGCCCGGCCGCAAGCCCACCAAGACCCCGTGAGCGCCGCCCCGTGACCACTGCCACCCACCCCCGCAGGAGCCGCGGCCGCCGGGCCGCCGTCCGGCAGGCACCGCTGCGCACCCACTGGCTGCTGCTGACCGTGCTCGTCCTCACCCTGGCGGCCGCGCTGCTGATCCAGGGCTACACCCGGCACATGTACGGGAACACCGCGGACGGTGCCGCCCGCGCCGACGGGAGCAGTGCGGCCGTCCCCGAGCAGGTGCGCACCGGCGGCCCGGTGATCGCCACGTCCGAGGACGGTTCCGCCCGGACCGCCAGGCCAGCGGCGGGGACGATCGCGCTCACCTTCGACGACGGCCCGGACCCGCGCTGGACCCCGCAGATCCTCGACGTGCTCCGCCGCCACGGCGTGCACGCCACCTTCTTCACCGTCGGCACCCAGGTCGCCGACCACCCCGACCTCGCCCGCCGGATCGTCGCCGAGGGCCACCAGGTCGGCGTGCACACCTTCACCCACGCCGACCTCTCGGCCGTCGCACCCTGGCGGCGCACGCTGGAACTCCGGGAGTCCCAGCTCGCCCTGGCCGGCGCCGCCGGAGTGACCAGCACGCTGTTGCGGCCGCCGTACTCCGCCGGGAACGACGCGCTCACCGACGCCGGCTGGGACGCTGTCCGGCAGGCCGGCCGGGACGGCTACCTCACCGTCCTCACCACGCTCGACAGCGAGGACTGGCGCCGCCCGGGTACCGAGCAGATCATCGCCGGCGCCACCCCGAAGGGCCGCGACGGCCAGGTGGTGCTGATGCACGACGCCGGCGGCGACCGCGGCCAGACCGTGGCCGCCCTGGACGCCCTGCTGCCCCGGCTGCAGGCGGCCGGCTGGCGCTTCGACACCGTCTCCGCCGCCGTCGGCACGACCGACCCGGTGCACCCCGCGACCGCCGCCGAGCACTGGCAGGGCCTCGCCCTCGTCACCGTCCTCGGCGCCAGTTCGTGGGTGCTCGACCTGCTGGACTGGCTCCTGTGGGCGGCCGGTGCGATCGGCGTGCTGCGTGCGATCGCCCTGCTGGTCGCGGCCCGCCGGCACAAGCGGCTGCGGGCCCGCGGTTGGGGCCCGCCGATCACCGAGCCGGTCTCGGTGATCGTCCCCGCCTACAACGAGAGCGCCGGCATCGAGGCCGCCGTCCGCTCGCTGCTCGCCTCCGACCACCCGGTCGAGGTGATCGTCGTCGACGACGGCTCCACCGACGGCACCGCCGACCTCGTCGAATCCCTGAACCTCCCCTACGTCCGGGTCTTCCGGCAGCCCAACTCCGGCAAGCCCGCCGCACTCAACCTCGGCCTGCGCTACGCCCGCGCCGAGCTCGTGGTCATGGTCGACGGCGACACCGTGTTCGAGCCGGACGCCGTGCGGATGCTCGTCCAGCCCTTCGCCGACCGCCGGGTCGGCGCCGTCTCCGGCAACGCCAAGGTGGTCAACCGCGGCGGCCTGCTCGGCCGCTGGCAGCACATCGAGTACGTGGTCGGCTTCAACCTGGACCGCCGGCTCTTCGACCTCGCCGAGTGCATGCCCACCGTGCCCGGCGCGGTCGGCGCCTTCCGCCGCTCCGCCCTGCTGCGGATCGGCGGCGTCGCCGAGGAGACCCTCGCCGAGGACACCGACCTCACCATGGCGCTCTGCCGGGCCGGCTGGCGGGTCGTCTACGAAGAGCGGGCCAAGGCCTGGACGGAGGCCCCCGCCTCGCTCGGCGCCCTGTGGCGGCAGCGCTACCGCTGGTGCTACGGCACCCTGCAGGCCATGTGGAAGCACCGCGGTGCGTTCGGCCAGCGCGGCCAGGCCGGCAAGCTCGGCCGCCGCGGCCTGCTCTACCTGCTGATGTTCCAGGTCCTGCTGCCGCTGCTCGCCCCGGTGGTCGACGTCTTCACCCTGTACGGGCTGGTCTTCCTCGACCCCGTCCGGATCACCGGCCTCTGGCTGGCCTTCATGCTGATGCAGGTCGCCATGGGCGCCTACGCCTTCCGGCTGGACGGCGAGAGGCTCGGCCCGCTCTGGACGCTGCCCCTGCAACAGGTCGTCTACCGCCAGCTGATGTACCTCGTGGTGATCCAGTCCGTCTGCACCGCCCTGGCCGGCTCCCGGCTGCGCTGGCAGCGGATGCAGCGCTACGGCAGCCTCTCCGTCCCGCCGCCGGCCGCCGGATCCGCGCCGGGCCGCTAGGGTGCACAGGTGCACGAGGCGGGCGCCGAGGCCCGGTTCACGGAAGCGAGAGGAGCCGGACGGGTGATCGGACGCGCGCTGAACGGCCGCTACGAGCTGACCGAGATACTCGGCGTCGGCGGCATGGCCACCGTCTACCGCGGCACGGACCACCAGCTCGGCCGGCAGGTCGCGGTCAAGGTGCTGAACGGCGGCCTGGCCGACGACCCGCGCTTCGCCGAGCGTTTCGGCCGCGAGGCCCAGCTCGCCGCGATGCTGGTCCACCCGCGGATCGTCATGGTCTTCGACTCCGGCGTCGACCAGGGCTCCCCGTACATCGTCATGGAGCTGGTGCAGGGCCGGACGCTCGGCCGGCTGCTCGCCGAGCAGCGGATCCTGCCGGTGGAGCGCGCCGTCGGCATCGCCGCCGCGGTCTGCGAGGCGCTGGAGGTCGCGCACCACGCCGGCGTGGTGCACCGCGACGTCAAGCCCGGCAACATCATGATCTCCGACGACGGCGGGGTGAAGGTGGTGGACTTCGGCATCGCCCGGGCCAACGCCTCCGCCGGGCAGCAGCTCACCCAGAGCGCCGCCGTCCTCGGCACCGCCTCCTACCTCTCGCCGGAGCAGGCCACCGCGGCCCCGCTGGACGGCCGCTCCGACCTCTACGCGGTCGGCTGCGTGCTCACCGAGATGCTCACCGGCGCCCCGCCGTTCACCGCCGACACCCCCGTCGCGATCGCCTTCAAGCACGTCTCCGAGCAGCCCGCCCCCGTCTCGCTGCGCCGCCCGGAGATCCCGCCCGCGCTGGACGTCGCGATCATGCGGCTGCTGGCCAAGAACCCCGAGGACCGCCCGGCGGGCGCCGGCGCCGCCCGGGCCGAGCTGCTGGCCGCCGTGCCGGTCGCCGCCGCCCAGGACCGCACCAGCGAACTGCTCGGCGCCGCCACCCAGGTCATCCCGCCGGTGGCCGCCCAGCAGGGCGGCTTCCCGACGCCCCCGCCCTTCCCCGCCGCGGGCGGGCAGCCGTACGTGGAGCAGCACCGCACCTCGCTGCTGCCGCAGATGGACATGCCGCCGTCCGCCGCCCCGGCCTGGGCCGACGACCGGGACGGGTCGGACGAGCCCGAGCGCCGCAACCCCTGGCTGCTGGCCGGCGCCGGCGCCGCCGTGCTGGTGGGCGTCGCCGCGGTCGCGGCCTTCGCGTTCAGCGGCGGCCCGGACGGCGAGGGCACCGCGGCGGCCGCGACCCCCGGCGCTTCGGTCTCCGTCACCGCCCCCGCGGTCCCCTCGCCGACGCCCACCCCGACGGACTCGGCCTCGCCCTCCCGATCGGCCTCGCCCTCCGCCGGCCGGCTGACCGCCGCGGCGGCGCTGGCCGACCTGCGCTCCGACGTCGCCGACACCGAGCTGGCCAAGGAGAAGGACCGCAAGGAGTCGTTGCTGCGCACCCTCGACGCGGCCTCGGAGGCGATCGGCGAGCAGGACTTCTCGGCCGCGGAGGACAAGTTGAAGTCGGCCCAGCGGACGGTCCGCGACCTCGGCAAGCGGCACGCGCTGCCGCCCGCCGTCCTCGCCTCCTGGCAGACCCGCCTCGCCGCGATCACCGCCGCGGTGCACGCCAAGGCGGACTGAGCGGCCCGCTCAGTCCGGGCCGGACGACCCCTCCGGCGTGCGGCCGATCCGGCGCCCCACCAGGTTGCGGGTCCGCCGGCTGACCGAGGTCGCGCCGGCGGTCAGGAAGATCAGCGTGTAGAGGATCTGCAGCATCACGATGCCCCGGGCCTCCTGGCTGACCGGGGTGATGTCGCCGTAGCCGACCGTGGCCATGGTGATCACGGTGAAGTACAGGGCGTCCAGCCGGGTCGTCATGATGCCGTTGAACGTTCCCGGGGTCCGGGCCAGCGAGAGGTACGCCGTCGCGAAGACGATCAGGGCCGCCGCGATCAGCACCATGATGACGAAGGCGGGGTGGCCGGGCCGCTCGGTCAGCTCGGACCAGATCTCGTGTATCAGCGCGGCGGCCAGGACGACCAGCGCCACGGCGAACGTCGTCCAGCTGACTGCGGGGTGCTCCGGGCCGAAGGCCCCGATCGGCACCAGGAACCAGGCGGTCAGCATCAGCGCCGGCCCGCCGAGCATGGTCACCAGGCCCCACAGGTTCGGCCGCTGCCTCATACCCGGACCTCCCCGGTTCCCTCTGCCGGGCCGGTGCCCGGTTCGTCGAGCAGTTCCACCGCCGCGAGGACGGCGAGCAGCGCCACTCCGAGCCAGACCGCCACCTCGGCGGTCGGACGGTCCCAGAGCAGCAGCACGAGCACGGCCGCGCCGACCGCCGCCCAGCAGAGCCAGGCCTTGAACCGGTGCACGAAGCGGCCCACCGGCCCGGGCCGCAGCCCCATCCGCCCCGCGGCCGTCCGGACCCCGCCCAGCCCGGCCTCCCACAACCCGCGCACCGCGCCCGCCGAGCGGCTCCGGCCGGACAGCCAGGCGCCCAGCGCGGCCAGCACGCCGAGCACGACCACGAGCCGGACGGCGTCCCGCAGGTAGCGGACGAGGGTGTCGTAGACCGCGGAGGCGGCCTCCTGGTCGACGCCCGCGGGCAGCCGGTCCAGGTAGACCGCCCGGAAGGCGGTCAGCCCGAGGCCGAGCAGCGCGGCCGCGGCGGCCGCCCCCAGGGCCGCGGCCACCGCCGCCCGGTGCCGCCGCACCGCGAGCAGCACCCCGCCCACCGCGCAGGCCGCCGCCAGCACCGCCACCCAGTACCCGGCCAGCGACAGCAGCCGCAGCAGCGTCCGGACGTGTGCCACCTGGTCGGACCTGACCAGCACGTACGAGGTGTGGATCTCCGGGATGCGCGAGGCCGCCGGCACGCCGTCGGCGACCAGCGCCTGCTTGGTGCGGTCGATCACCGGGGCGAGGTCGAGGGTGACGGTGTTCCCGCGGACCTCGACGGCGCCGCCGCCCTCGCCGGTGAGCGCCCGGTCGACGGCGGCGTGCGCGTCACGGTTGAGCCCGTCCCAGATCGCGGGGAAGGCGTCGCTGCGCACCAGCCGCTGCACCCCGTCGTGGACGAGCCCGGTGACGCCGCCCTCCAGTGCCGAGCCGAGCCGCTGCAGCAGCGCGCCCAGCAGCGGCGAGCCGCCGGGGACGAGGTCGGAGACCAGCGAGTCGACCGGCAGCCGCTCGACGACGGCGGCGGTCACCCGGTTCGTCACGGCGGCCTGCACCGCCGGGTCGTGGGCGAGCGGCGCCATCGTCGCGACGTACCGGTCCGGGTCGCTGATCTCGGACTTCGCCCAGGCCGCGACGACCGCCGGGGGAGTGAGCAGCACCGCCAGCACGATCAGCACGGCGGCCGCTGCTGAGCGCAGTGGTCGCCGTGCCGGTGACGGTGCCGGAGCGGGCCGGTCGGGCCCGTCCGGCGTGCTGCTGGCCATCGGTGCCTCCACTCGGGGATGCGTCCGTCCCAGCAGACACCGGCTCCGGCGGTCGGGCCAGTCGGCGCGAACGCCGGAGCCGCCGGTACGTCGGGTGACGTACCGGCGGCTCCGGGGTGGTCTCAGGCGTTGGTGGCCGACTTGTTGGTCTCGGCCGACGTGGTGATGCTGCTCGGGTTGACCGCCGGACGCGGCTGGTCGGCCGCGGTCGAGGAGGCGGTGGCGTTCTGGCCCTCGGCCTGGGCGTCGTCCTCGCGGAGCGCCTTGGTCTCGGCCTTGAGGATGCGCATGGACTTGCCGAGTCCACGGGCCATCTCGGGGAGCTTCTTCGAGCCGAACAGCAGGACGAGCACTGCCACCATCACGAGGATGTGCCAGGGCTCGAGACCGTTACGGAACATCCCTGACCACCGGTCCTTCCGAGGAGTTCTCGTCGTTTCTAGGACGCCGGACGGTTGTGCCCGACTCCGGCCAGTATGCCTGGCCGAGTCGTCGGGCGTATACACCGGTCCGGAAACCACGGTCAAAATGCAGGTGTTTCTTGGGTTGTGGTCTGGACCATTTCGGGCGCGGGACGGCTGGTCGGACCGGCCGGCAGGTGCTTCATGAGACGGTGGGCGACCAGGGCGGCACCGATCAGGAAGACCGCACCGGCCACCGCGGCGACGTGCATGCCGTCGGCGAAGGCGTTCCGCGCCACCGCCAGCAGCTCGGCCCCGGTGCGGCCGCCGATCCCGGCCGCGGCGGTGACGGCCCCGCCGAGCGTGTCGTGCGCGGCCCGGGCGGCGTCGCCGGCCACCCCGGCGGGCATGCCGTCCGAGAGGCGCGACTTGTAGACCGCGGCGCCGGCCGTGCCGAGCACCGCGATGCCCAGCGAGCCGCCCAGCTCGGAGGCCGTCTCGGAGGCGGCGGAGGCGGCGCCGGCCTGCTCGGGCGGCGCGGCCGAGACGACCATCTCGGTGGTGAGGGTCATGGTGCCGACCGAGCCGGCCGCGATCACCCCGGCCGCGGTGAGCGGCAGCCAGAGCGGGGTGTCCGGGCGGACGAGGACCATCAGCGCGTAGCCGCCCGCACCGGTCAGGAAGCCCGCGGTCATCAGGACGGCCGGCCGGACCCGCCCGGCCAGCGCGCCCACCGACCCGGCGGCCGCCGCGACGCCGACCGAGGGCAGCAGCGCCCAGAGTGCGGCGGTCAGCGGGCTCATCCCCTTGACCAGCTGCAGGTACTGCGAGGTGTAGAGGGTGAAGCCCATCATCGCGAACATCGCCACGGTGTTGACGGTGATCGCCCCGGTGAAGGTGCGGATGCGGAACAGCGCGGGGTCGATCAGCGGGTGCTCGGCGGTGCGCAGTCGGCGGACGAGCGCGGCGGCGGCCAGTGCCCCGGCGGCCAGCGCGGTGAGCGGCGGCGCGGCCCAGCCGTCCACCGCGAGGGTCTTGACGCCGTACACCACCGGCAGGACGGCGGCGATCGACAGCGCGGCGCCGGGGAGGTCGAAGCGGCCCTGCCGCGGTGCGCGGTACTCGGGCATCAGCAGCGGCGCCGCGACGAGCACCAGCAGCATCACCGGGACGGCGGCCAGGAAGGCCGAGCCCCACCAGAAGCGGTCCAGCAGCAGCCCGCCGGCCACCGGGCCGAGGGTGGCGCCGCCCATCAGCGCGGCCGTCCAGATGCCGAGCGCGGCCTGGCGCTGCTTGGGGTCGTGGAACATGTTGCGGATCAGCGCCAGCGTGGAGGGCATGACGGTGGCCCCGGCCACGCCGAGCATCGCCCGGGCGGCGATCAGCCCGCCGGCGCCGTCCGCCCGGGCCGCCAGCAGCGAGGCCGCGGCGAACCCGGCCGCCCCCAGCATCAGCAGCCGCCGCCGGCCGATCCGGTCGCCCAGCGCACCCATCGGGATCAGCAGCCCGGCCAGCAGGAACGAGTAGATGTCCATGATCCACAGCTGCTGGGTGCCACTCGGCCGCAGGTCGGTGGAGATGAACGGGACGGCGAAGAAGAGCACGCCCATGTCCATGGTCAGGACGAGGGTCGGCAGCAGGAGGACGGCGAGTCCGGTCCATTCGCGTCGGCCGGCGCGGCCGTGGGTTGCGGTCATGGCAGTGACTGTACGAGCGTGTGAAACGCTTGTCTAGTACGAGCGTCTAAATCAATCGTGTCACTCGACCGTGCCAGACGATCGTCCAGTCCGGCGGTAGCATCGGGGCATGGGAAATCGCGAGGACCTGCTGGCCGGCGCCAAGCGCTGCCTTCTCGAGAAGGGCTACGGGCGCACCACCGCCCGGGACATCGCCTCGTCCGCGGGCGTCAGCCTGGCCGCCATCGGCTACCACTACGGCTCCAAGGACGCCCTGCTGACGCGGGCGATGATGGAGGCGATGGGGGAGTGGGGCGACGAGCTCGGCAGGGTGCTGGCCGCGCTCGGCGAGGAGACGGACCCCCAGGAGCGCTTCGTCGCCGCCTGGGACAAGGTCGTGGAGAGCTTCACCGAGCACCGCGGGCTGTGGGCGGTGCAGATCGAGATCCTCGCGCAGATGGAGCACTCGCCCGAGCTGCGCGAGGTGCTCGGCGGCGCGCAGAAGGAGGCCCGGCTCGGGCTCTCCGCGATGTTCCAGGGCGTGCCCGAGGTGCCCGACACCCCGGACGAGCTGGCCCGCGGCGCCTTCTACCAGGCACTGCTCGCCGGGCTCGCCACCCAGTGGCTGGTCTCCCCCGAACTCGCCCCGGACGGCAAGGAGTTCCTGGAGGGGCTCCGGCTGGTCGGTGCCGCCGTGCTGCCGGCCGCCGGCGCCCGGTCGGCGGCCGGCTGACCGCCGTCAGTTGGTGACGGCGGTCAGCAGCACGACCGAGTCCTCGTGGGCGAGCAGGCCGTGCCGCTCCTGCGGGATGGCGTGCAGCTCGCCCGCCGACGCCTCCTGCTGGCGACCGGCGATGGTCAGCGACACCCGGCCGCGCAGCACCAGCAGGCTGGCGGCGACCGGGGCGTTGTGCTCGTCCAGCGAGCTGCCCGCGGTCAGTGCGATGACGGTCTGCCGCAGGACGCCGTCGTGCAGCACCAGATGGGCGCTGCGCCCGTGCGGGTGGGCGGCGGCCAGTGCGGCGTGTTCGTCGGCGAGCGCGTCGATGTCGACGCGGACGGGTTCGGTCATCGCGGCCTCCTCGCGGCTCGGCGCTCCGATCCATCAGACACCTGTCAGGCATCCGGCCGCACCCGGACCCGCTCGGCGTGCGGGCCCTCCGGCGGGGCCCGATCGTGGATGCATGGCGACCAACCAGAAGTTCAGCAACGGATTCCGCGTCAACCGCACCATGCTCGGTACCGGCGTGGTCCTCGCCGGCATCGGCACCGTGCTCTCGCTGGCCGGCACGGCGATCGCGTGCGCGACCCTCGCCTCGGCGGGCCGCGACTACGTCAACCGGATGGAGGTCCCGCCGAGCGAGCAGGCGCGCCGGGCGATGCAGCAGGCCAAGGCCGCCTCGCTGGCCGGGCTGGAGGCCTGGCGGACCGAGGGCCGGACGGCCTCCGCCAACTGAGCCGCCGCCGTCGTCAGGGCCGGGGCACCGCCGCCCCGGCCTCCTGGCGCAGCGCCTGCTTGAGGATCTTGCCGGTCGGGTTGCGCGGCAGCGGCCCGTCGCGGAAGACCACGTGGGCGGGCACCTTGAACGCGGCCAGCCTGGCCGCCACGTGCGCGCGGACCTCCGCGGCGTCCGGGGCCGCACCGGTGTGCGCCACCACCACGGCCGCCACCTCCTCGCCGAGCAGCGGGTGCGGGACACCGACCACCGCGGCGTCCGCGATGCCCGGATGGCCCAGCAGCACGCCCTCGACCTCACCGCAGTAGACGTTCTCGCCGCCGCGGATCACCACGTCCTTCAACCGGTCCACCACCTGCACCTCGCCGTCGGCCAGCCGGGCGAGGTCGCCGGTGCGGAACCAGCCGTCGGCGGTGAACGCGGCGGCGGTCGCGTCCGGGTCGCCCCGGTAGCCGCCGAACACCGGCTGGCCGCGCAGCAGCAGTTCACCGATCTCGCCGTCCGGCAGCGGTGCGCCGTCCGCGTCCGCGATCCGCACCTCCACCGCGGGGCACGGCCGGCCGATCGACTCGGGCCGGGCCAGGTAGCGGGCGCCCACCTGGGCCGTCACCCCGCCGCAGGTCTCGGTGAGGCCGTAGCCGTTGCGGGCCTCGACCCGTCCGCCGAACCGCCGGGCGATCCGCCCCGCGAGACCCGGCGGGGCCGGGGCGCCGCCGGTGCTGATCATGGTCAGGCCCGTCAGCGGGTCGCCGGCGGCCTCCGCCGCGTCCAGCAGGCCGAGCGCCGTGGTCGGCACCCCGGCGAAGATCGTGACCCGGTGGCGGGCGATCAGCTGCCGGGCCGCGTCCGGGTCCCAGCGGTCCATCAGCACCGCCGTGCCGCCCGCGGCCATCGCCAGGAACACCGAGGTGAAGGCCGCGACGTGGAAGAACGGGAAGGTCATCAGCACCGTCGGCGGCGCCGCGGCCGCCGGCGAGTCGCCCCGCAGGAGTGCCGCGCCCGCCGCGAAGAACCGCGGGGTGTGTGCGCCGGCGCACCAGTTGGCGTGGCTGGCGGTCACGCCCTTGGGCCGGCCCGTGGTGCCCGAGGTGTAGATCAGGGTGGCCGGGTCGTCCGGGCCGACGGACGGCTCCGGGGCGGGCGCGCCGGCCGGCGGCAGGTCCTCGAAGCGGTCGTGCGGGCCGTCGGCGCCGACGGTCAGCAGCGGCACCCCGCGGGCCGCCGCCCAGGCGGCCGTCCGCGCGGCCCGTTCCCGATCGGCGACGACCAGGCCGGGCACGCAGTCGTCCAGCGCCCGGGCCAGCTCCTGCGGCCCCCACCAGGCGTTCAGCGGGACGGCGACCAGGCCCGCGGCCTGGGCCGCCCAGAACGCGACCTGCCACTCGGGCAGGTTGCGCATCGCGATCGCCACCCGGTCGCCCGGGCGCAGCCCGTACACCGTGCGGCAGCGGTGGGCGAGGGCCGAGGCCGCGGCGTGGTGCTCGGCGAAGCTCCAGGTGCGGTCGCCCGCCACCAGGAACGGGCGGTCGCCGTGGGCGAGGGTGGCGTCGAACACCTCCCGCAGGGTGCGGGGGCCGCGGACGTACCGCGGCCCCCGCGGGCCGGGTTCCGCCTCGAACGGCGCGCCGGGAGCGGCCAGGGCCGCGTGGGCGCGGGCGACGGCGGCGAGCGAGTCCTCCGGTGCGGCGGTCATCGGCCCTCCGGCCTCACAGGCCGAGCGACTTGGCGATGATGGTCTTCATGACCTCGCTGGTGCCGCCGTAGATCCGGAACACCCGGTTGTCGGTGTAGAGGCGGGCGATCGGGTACTCCAGGATGTAGCCGTAGCCGCCGTGCAGCTGCAGGCACTTGTCGATCACGTCGGAGGCCGACTCGGTGCAGAACAGCTTGGCGGCCGCCGCGTCCGCGACCGTCAGGTCGCCGTTCTGGTAGAGCTCCAGGGCGCGGTCGACCATCGACTGCTGGGCGACCACCTGCGCCTCGCAGTCGGCCAGGGTGAACTTGGTGTTCTGGAACTCGGCGACGGCCTGGCCGAAGACCTTGCGGTCCTTCACGTACTGCACCGCGAAGCGCACCGCGGCGGCCGCCGCGGCGTACGCGCCCACGGCGATCGCCAGGCGCTCCTGCACCAGGTTGTGGGTGAGGTAGCTGAAGGCCTTGCCCTCCTCGCCCAGCAGGTCCTCCACCGGCACCTTGACGTCGGTGAAGGAGAGCTCGGCGGTGTCGGAGGTGCGCAGGCCGATCTTCTGCAGCTTCCGGCCGACCGCGTAGCCCTCGGACGTGGTGTCCACGCAGAGGATCGACAGGCCCGCCCGGCGGTTCGCCGGGTCGTACGGGGCGGTGCGGGCCACCACCAGGACGAGGTCCGCCAGCACGCCGCCGGTGATGAAGGTCTTGGCGCCGTTCAGGACGTAGTGGGTGCCGTCCTCGGAGAGCTTCGCCGTGGTCGCGATGCCGGCCAGGTCGGAGCCCGCGCCCGGCTCGGTCATCGCGATCGCCGTCATGATGTCGCCGGAGACGAAGCCGGGCAGCCAGCGCTGCTTCTGCTCCTCGTTCGCGTACTCCAGCAGGTACGGCAGCACCAGGCCGGTGTGCACGCCGGACGAGCCGAAGCTCACGCCCGCCCGGGCGACCTCCTCGGTGACGACCGCCTGGTACTTGAAGCCGCTCTCGCCGGCGCCGCCGTACTCCTCCGGCACCTCGATGCCGTACACGCCGAGGGCGCCGAGCTTGCGGTAGAAGTCGCGCGGCGGGTGGCCGGCCGCCTCCCAGCTCTCGTAGACCGGGACGACCTCCTTGGCGATGAAGTCCCGGATGGTCGCCCGGAACGCCTCGTGGTCCTCGTTGAACACCGTCCGGCGCACGGCGGCGCTCCCTTCGGTAGGCGGCTGATCGCCAGACAAGTTAATCGCCGGTAGCTGCGGCTGTAAAGCATCTCGGCGGCTTTTCCGCGCAGGTCACAGGCGCATAAGTGAATCCTTGCTACCCTGGCGTCGATCATCGGCGAGGTGGAGGAGCGCACGTGGCGGCGGAGCGCGTACCCGGGGCGGGCGCGGCGGGGCGGGTGGTGCGCCGACCGCCCGGACGGAAGGCGCAGATCCTCGCCGCCGCCGCGGAGCAGTTCCACCGGCGCGGCTACCACCTGGTGTCCATGGCCGACGTCGCCGCCGAGGTCGGCATCACCGCCCCCGCGCTCTACCGGCACTTCCGCAGCAAGCCCGAACTGCTGCTGCGCGCCGTCGACACCGACCTCCAGGCGCTGCGGACGGCCGTGCGGGCGGGCGCCGGCAGCCCCGCCGACCTGTGCGCCGCACTCGCCCCGGCCGCCGTCGACCACCGGGCCCTCGGCACCCTCTGGCACCGCGACGCCCGGCTGCTCGCCCCCGCGCAGCGCGCCGCACTCCGCCGGGAACTGCGCACCGACGTCCGCGCGATGGCCCGCACCCTCGCCCGCTCCCGTCCCGAACTCTCCGCCGAACAGGCCGAGTTCCTCTGCTGGTCGCTGCTCTCCGGGTACGGCAGCCTCTCGTACCACACCTTCGCGCCGCCGCGCCGCTGGTTCGAGACGCTGCTGCGGCGGATCGGCGGTGAACTGCTCGCCGTCGCCCCGCGGGCCGGGGACCGCACCGGGCCGCCCGCCCCACCTGCCGTACAGCCCGCCGCCCCGGCCGCCGGCGAGTCCCGCCGGGAGGAACTGCTGCTCGCCGCCGTCCGGCTGTTCCACGAGCGCGGCTTCGACAACGTCTCCACCGACCGGATCGGCGCCGCCGTCGGCATCGCCGGGCCCAGCGTCTACAAGCACTTCGCCACCAAGGCCGAGCTGCTCGCCGCGGCCCTCGTCCGCAGCCGCGAGCGGCTCTGGCACGAGGTCGAGGGGGCGATCGCCGACAGCACCGGGCCGGCCGGGGCACTGGACGCCGGCCTGCGCTCCTACCTGGACTTCGCCCGCAGGCACAGCCACTACCTCGGCGCCATGCTCAGCGAGACCGAACGGCTCGACCCGGCCGACCGGCGGGCCGCCGTCGACTTCCGCCGGGACTTCCTGCGGGTCTGGGTCGGCCTGCTCCAGCAGGTGCGGCCCGACTATGACACCGCCGAGGCCCGGATCCGGGTGCACGCCATGTTCGCCGTCGTCAACGACGGCGTCCGGCACCGCCCCGGCGGCAGCGGGACGGCCGCGGCCGGACTGCTGGAGCCCGCCGCCCGCGCCGTCCTCGGACTGCCCGCGGCCTCCCCGTCCGGTACGGGAAAAGAGCTGGTCGACGGATAGTCGTACTGGCAGAATCCGGCCTCATGTCCCAAGGTCTGCCGCCCGCCGACAATCTGCGTACGACCGAGGTCGACCTCGGCGGGCTGGTGAGCGTGCTCGCCACCCACCTCTACTCCACCCCGCTGGTCGCCCTGCGCGAACTCGTCCAGAACGCCCACGACTCGCACACCCGCCGCCGGCTGGAGGACCCGGAGTCCACCGCCGCCCCGGTGATCCGCGTCCGGGCCGACGCCGCCCGCCGCACCCTCACCGTCGAGGACACCGGCGCGGGCCTCACCGAGCCCGAGATCCACGCCTACCTCGCCACCGTCGGCACCGGCTACACCCGGATGCTGCGCGACCTGACCGGCAACCAGGACCTCATCGGCGCCTTCGGCCTCGGGTTCCTCTCCGCCTTCTCGGTCGCCGACGAGGTCACCGTCACCACCACCTCGCACCGCGAACCCGGCCTCGGCCACCGCTACCGCAGCCGCGGCGGCGAGCAGTACAGCGTCGAACCGGTCGAACCGCGGCCCGCCCCCGGCACCGCCGTCGAACTCCGCCTCAAGGCCGAACACGGCCACCTCGCCGACGAGGAGGCGCTGCGCGAGGTCCTCGGCCGCTACTGCGTCCTACTGCCGATCCCGGTGCACGTCGGCGAGGACGAACACCCCGTCAACGACGTCCCGGTGCCCTGGCGGCAGGACGTCGACGGCGACCCGCACACCGCCCGGATGCGCTTCGCCTCCGCCTTCGGCCGCCGCTTCGAGCCGCTCACCGCCTTCCCCGTCACCCCGGTCGAGGGCGCCACCGACGCCGTCGGCCTGCTCTGGGTCCAGGACGGCGGCACCTACGGCTCCACCGACAACCGCGACCTCGCCGTCTACCTGCGCGGCATGCTGCTCGCCGACGACGCCCGCGACCTGCTGCCCGGCTGGGCCGGGTTCATCGGCGGCGTCGTCGAGTCCAGCCGGCTCACCCCCACCGCCAGCCGCGAGGACCTGCAGCGCGACGAGCACTACCGCGCCCTGCAGAAGGCCCTCGCCGACGCCGTCGTCGACGGCCTCTACGAGACCGCCAGGCTGCACCCCGCCGCCTGGCGCCGCATCCTGGCCCGGCACGGCCAGGACCTCCTCGGCGCCGCCCTCTGCGACGACCGCCTCTTCACCCTGCTCGCCGACGACGTCCCCGTCCCCACCTCCCAGGGCGACCTCACCGCCGGCGCCCTGCGCGCCGCCGGACGCGGCGCCCTGCACGTCGCCCTCGGCAGCGGCGGCGGCTTCGAGGAGATGCTCTACCGCGCCATGCAGGTGCCGATCGCCCGCGGCGACCGGTACGCCGTCCTGCCGTTCCTGCGGCGGTACGCCCAGCTCAAGGACTGCCGGATCGTCGAACTCGGCAGCGAGAGCGGCAACCGCGAACTCTTCCGCGACCCCGCGGAGCCGCTCGCCGCGGAGGAGACCGCCTGGCTCGCCGCCGCCCTCGCCGACGACGGCGAACAGCTCGTACCCGCCCGCTTCGACCCGCCGGGGCTGCCGCTCGTCCTCGTGCCCGACCGGGAGGCCGAACTCAAGGCCCGCATCGAGGACGACCAGGCGGACGCCCGGATCCCCTCCGCGGCGCTGCGGCTCGCCCGGGCCTTCACCGCCCGCACCGACGGCACGGTCAAGGCCCGGCTCTACCTCAACCTCGCCTCGCCGGCCGTCCAGGACCTGCTCACCGCCTACCGCGCCGGGCACACCGGGAGCGCCACCGCCGTGGGGCTGCTGCGGTCGCTCAAGGTGATCATGGCCGCCGCGGGCGGCTCCGCCAACGGCGACCTCACCGCGGCCCTCGCCGGCATCGGCACCGCGGTGGCCGCGCTGACCTGGGCTTGAGGCCGGCCCTGCGGGGACGCACCCCACTCATCCGAGGAGTTCAGACCGTATGACCACCGACATCTGGGCCTGGGTGCGGGACACCCACGAGCAGCTGTCCGAGGCGGGCCACCATCGGCTCGCCGCCGCCCTGGTGGAGATCGCCGGGCACGCCGTCGAGGGCCGCAACGAGCAGCTCGACGCGATGTACCCGGAGGCGCTCGCCTCCGCCCGGGCGCTCGGCCTGCCGTGGGTCGAGGTGTTCCTGCGGCACTGGCGGATGCAGAACCTGCTGAACAAGCGCCACCAGGGCGAGGCCGCGATGGCCGAGGCCGTCGACCTGCTGGAGTTCGCGCACCGCGAGGAGACCGCCTCCTGCCCCCAGTCGGTCTGCGCCGTGCAGGACTTCACCATCTGCCACGCCAACATCGACGGCCCCGGCTACGTCGCCGAGCGGCTGGCCGTGCTGGAGGAGACGCTGGCCCGGGTCGAGCCCGCCCGCGCCTGCTTCGACTGCCTGTCCCGGGAGTACGCCGACACCCTGGAGGACGACGGCCGGCCCGCCGACGCCCTCACCCACCTGGACCGCGCCCAGGCCCGGATCCAGGCGGCCGGCGACCAGGTCTCGCTGGCCTTCGGGCACAGCCGGGCCACCGCGCTGCTGAACCTCGGCCGCCCCGAGGACGCCCTGGCGGCCTACGACACCGCGGAACGGGCCTACGCGGCCCGCCACCAGCTCGACGACGACGACCGGCGCAAGCTCGCCGCCGGCCGGGCCGTCGCCCTGGCCGCGCTCGGCCGCAGCGCGCAGGCGCTGGAGCAACTGCCGGACGGGGAGGAGGCGGACCGCTACCCCGACATCCGCCACCGCTGGGCGACCGCGGTGCAGACCCTCGCCGAGGCCGGTGCGCTGCCGCACGGAGAGCTCGACAACGACGCCGCCCTCGGCGTCCGGCTCGCCCGGTGGGTGGCCTACCTGGACACCGCCGGCTCGCACCGGCCCTGCCTGGACCTACTACTGATCGCCGGCCGGCTGGCCGTCGCCCGCGGCGCCCGGACGGTCGCCCTCACCCTCGCCGCCACCGGCGAGCGCAAGCTCGGGCAGCTGCGCCGCACCGACGGCGTCGCCGAACGGCTCGTCGGGCTGAGGGCCGCCGCCGAGGCGCTGCCGCTGCCCGAGACCCCGGTGCCGGCCGCCGAACTGCCGGAGTGGCTCGGCACCCGCCGGGTCACCTTCGAGCAGGCGCTGGACCACTTCACCGCGGCGAGCGCCGGGTCGGAGGAGGCCGCGGCGGCGCTCGTCCTGCAACGGGCGCGGGCGCTGGACGCGCTCGGCCACCCGCGGGCCGCCGCCGACCTGCTCTGGGCCCGCCTCGACGAGGACCCGGCGGACGAGCACCTGTCCGGCATGCTCGGCCAGGTGCTGATCGACGCCGAGGACGGCGACGGCGTCCGCCGGCTCGCCGACCGGCTGATGCCCGCCAACCCCTCCGAGGCGCACTGGATCCGGGCCCGCTGGGCCGCCGAGCAGGGCCGCTGGGAGGAGGTCGGCGAGCACTGCGACGGCGTCCTCGCGCACGAGCCGGACGCGCTGAACACCCGCCGGCTCGCCGCCACCGCGGCCACCCGCCTCGGCGACCACGCGCGGGCCCAGCGGCTGTACCAGGAACTGCTGGAGCACGCGGTGCCCGCCGACCGGGCGGGCGAGGACGAGGAGCACCGCACCGTCCAGGAGCCCGACCTGTGGCACCTGATCACCGCCGCGACCGCCAACCGGGACTGGGCGGTCGTCCGCAGCACCGGCGCGCTGATCGGCATCGAGTTCGACGCCGACGAGGGGCCGGTGGACGAGGAGTGGCAGATGGTCACCGTCCGCACCACCCGCGTCAACGGGGCGAGCGTGGACCTGCCCGCCGTCCGCACCGGGCCGGCCACCGCGCGGATCGTGCCGGTGCTCGGCGAGGACGTGCCGCTCAACCACCGGGACGTCGTCGTCTTCGGTCCGGCCGTGCTCAACGAGCGCCCCGAGGACGGGACCGAGCGCGAGTCGTGGCGCCCGGTCTTCCGGCAGCTGGCGCTGCTCGACCCGGCCGGCTACACCACGCACTGGCTGGACGGCGCCTGGCCCGGTGAGGACGCCTGGTTCGCGCTCCGCGGTGCGCTCGCCGAGGAGCGCTACGGGCTGTGGGCGTACAGCGGCGACCAGTACGCCGTCACCGACCCGGCCGGCGGGGACGTCGGCCTGCCCGGCGTCTACGCCGCCCTCGGCGTGCCGCCGACCGCCACCTCGGCGGACGCAGACGCGCTGCTGCAGCGGCTGACGGCGGACTGGGAGCACCCGCTGAGCTGGCTCGACCTGGCGAAGGCGGCGGGCGCGGACACCGCCCGGCACGAGGACGTCGTGCGCCGGTACGGACTCTGAGGCGCGGGGGCACCGGCCGGCCGGTGCCCCCGCCCCGGAGGCGGATGTCCGTGATGTCCGTCACGTCCGCCCGCCGGCCCTGCGGTTGCCGCGCCCCCGGCCCCGGTGGACATGTGCGTCCGCGCGTTCGATCGGGCAAGGTGGGGCGCAGGATCGGAGCGTGGCCGGCGCGGCCACCAGGGGCGGCGAGGAGTGGCGGACGTGCCGAAGCGGGGCCGGCCGGGCGGCGGCAAGAAGGCCAGGGGCGGCCGCGGACGGCCCGCCCCGGCCCCTGCCGCGGCGCCCGCGGACCGGGCACCGGAGCGGGCCGTCCGC